>CALNBV010000224.1 GCA_937874515.1 uncultured Paenibacillaceae bacterium
AAGGGATAGGGGTTTTACGCCCCATTTTATAAAGTATTTGCTTTTTTCCGCGATTGACTTTATTGAAATGATAAAGGATACCATAAAAAAGAAAGCGAAAATAACGCCAAGAATGTCCATTATTTTCCCCTCCAATAAAGAAAACTAATAGTTTTTACTTCTCATAAGTAGGGGTTACTTTATAAACTAACTTTCCTTTTTCGAGGTTCCTATTAATTTTCTAGCCATCCTCTATAAGGATATTATAGCTGAAAAAATAACTCTTCTATTATTAGGATAAGTCAAAATTGTTAAAAGAAATTGTCCAGCTCTTGCGAGCTGAAACTGACTAAAGGGGATAGAGATGATAAGGAGTGTGAAAGGGGAGCCCATCCCCGCTCTTGCGAGCATTGCCCTGACTAAATGGGATAGAGATGATAAGGAGCATACTAGGGTCCCCAACAGGTTCCCATAATGCATGGAAAGGGATACAATGTAAAAAAATATGCAAATGGGATAGGCCAGAAGGGAAGTGGGAGTTTTGATAAATAACAGAAAAGTGCCCATTCAAAAATTAAGGGTAACGACGGATCCAGCGATGTTCCCCTTTGAAATAACCGATGAAATTGATTCTTTGCAGCAGGGGATTATTGGCCAGGACAGGGCTGTCCATGCCATGGAGTTCGGGCTGAAAGTGAAGCAAAGAGGATATAATTTGTTTTTAGTGGGGCCAGTTGGTACTGGGAAGACCACTTATGCTGAGACGATGGTACGGCAGATTGCCAAAGAGAAAGCCAAGCCGAAAGACTGGTGTTACGTCTATAACTTTAAGCATCCAGATTCGCCCCAGGCTCTTTCTTTTCCCAGTGGGACAGGCACTGTTTTTAAGAAGAGAATCAATGAATTATTGCGGGATGTAGAAAGGGAAATCCGCAAGTCTTTTACAAGTGATGACTATGAAAAGCAACGGGGTTTTATTTTGGATACCTTTGAGAAAAAAGCGGAGGAGATGTGGAAAGGGCTTTCTCAGTTTGCCAGGGAATTGAATTTTTCTCTGGAAAGGACTCAGCAGGGGAATTTCGCCCTGTTTCCTATGCAATTTGGAAAGCGGATTACCAAGGAGGAGTTTAAGGCTATTCCTGAATCTGTGCAACAAGAGTACAAAGAAAAAAATAAGCGGATTGAAGAAAAAATTGCTGAGTCTATGCGGACGATGCAGATGCTGGAGAAGGAAGTTGAGAAGGCTGTCAAAAGGCTGAACCAGGAATCTGTGGGGCGTGGCATGGATCCCCTTTTTAAACCATTGCATGATTTGTATAAAGATGATGAGAAAGTAATGGCTTATTTACAAGAGTATCAGCAAGATGTCATTGAGAATTATCATTTTTTTCAGGAAGAAGCCCAGGAAGAAAATCCGATGCTTGGAATGTTGCGGGGGGGACAACAAACGGAGAAGTTAACCCGCTATCAAGTGAATGTGTTGGTGGATAACAGTCGGCAAGAAGGCTCGCAAGTTATTAGTGAAACTAATCCTACATACTATAATCTTTTTGGCAAGGTGGAGTACAAAAGTTCCTTTGGGACAATGGTGACGGATTTTACCATGATTAAGCCAGGGGCCTTTCATTTAGCCAATGGGGGGTATTTGATTTTACAAATCGTGGACCTGTTGAGTAATCCATACTCCTGGCAAGTGTTAAAACGGACGTTGAAAAATAGCAGTATTCGCATTGAAAATGTATTTGAAGAGAGAGGTCTGGTGGCTTCTACAGGGTTGAAACCAGAGCCCATACCCGTGGATATTAAAGTGCTCTTGATTGGTACACCCTATTATTATCAACTCCTCTCCGAACTGGATGAAGATTTTCATAAGCTTTTTAAAGTGAAAGTGGAATTTGATACGGAAATGTACAAAGATATAGAGCATCATCTTACTTTTGCCTCTTTCGTACGCAGTTATTGTGAAAAGGAAGGACTTCTTCCTTTCCATCGCACCGCCCTGGCTTCTATGGTAGATTACAGTTCTCGCCTGGTTGAAAATCAGGGGAAAATGACCACTCGTTTTAATGATTTGACCCGCTTAATGGTGGAAGCCAGTTTTTGGGCAGAGGAAGAAGGGGCAAAGGCTGTCATGGATCTTCATGTGGGCCGGGCCATTAGGGAGCAGGAGTATCGCTCGAATCGGGTAGATGAGAAGATTAGAGAGATGATTGTGGAAGGAACCATTATGGTGGATGTGACCGGGGAGCGGGTAGGGCAAATTAATGGTCTTGCCGTGCTGGATATGGGAGACTATTCTTTTGGTTCACCTCATCGTATTACCGCGCAAACCTTTGTGGGGCGCACGGGAATCATTAATATAGAGCGAGAAACCTCTTTAAGCGGGCAAATTCATCATAAAGGACTTCTGATTTTAAGTGGGTATCTGGCAGGGCTTTTTGCCCAGGACAAACCTTTGCCATTGTCTGCCAGCATTACTTTCGAGCAAACCTATAGCATGATTGATGGGGATAGTGCATCCAGCACAGAGTTATATGCACTCCTGTCCTCCTTGTCGAATATCCCTATTAAACAGGGAATCGCTGTTACCGGCTCCGTAAATCAATGGGGAGAAGTCCAACCTATTGGTGGGGTTAACGATAAAATTGAAGGTTTTTATGCAGTTTGCAAGGCGGTAGGATTGACCGGGGAACAAGGGGTGATGATTCCTCACCAGAATGTGAAAAACCTAATGCTAAAAGATGAAGTGATTCAAGCGGTTAAACGCGGTTTATTCCACATCTGGCAGGTGCGCACCGTTGAAGAAGGGATTGAGATCTTAACCGGGGTTGAGGCGGGAACTCCTAATGAAGAAGGGAAGTATCCCGAAGGTACAGTATTTTATGAAATAAATAGCCGTTTGGAAAAAATGTATTCATCTATTGCCGAGGGAAGTGGGTCCCAGACCTTGTTTGAAATTATCCAATCTGAGGATGAGGATGAGGAGAAGGAATCCAATCCTCCTGCACCTGATCAACCAGGTCAACCAGATCAACCGAATCAACCGGGTCAACCGGCTCAACCAGGACAGGGGACACGTAAATTTAAATAGGGAGAATTGTCCGAATTTGTACATTTTCCTAAAAAAGCTATTGCATTTTTATTAATAAGAATGCATAATATTGCATATCGATTGAATTTGCGCTGTGCTATGCGCATTGAAGGGGAGAAATGGAACAATGGCAAGAGAAAAAATTATTTTAGCCTATTCTGGCGGTTTAGATACATCCTGTGCAATTAAATGGTTACAAGAAAACTATAATTATGATGTTATTGCGGTAGCTCTTGATGTGGGCGAAGGCAAAAACTTAGATTTCGTTCGTGATAAAGCCATTCAAGTTGGTGCTCTTAAATCTTACGTTGTTGATGCGAAAGAACTATTTGCAGAAGAATTCGTTCTTCCAGCATTGAAAGCAAATGCAATGTATGAAGGGAAATATCCAGTTGTATCCGCTCTTTCTCGTCCGTTGATTTCTAAAGTGTTAGTTGATATTGCTGCAGAAGAAGGCGCAGTGGCTATTGCTCACGGTTGCACTGGTAAAGGGAACGACCAGGTTCGTTTCGACGTTTCCATTATGGCTTTAAATCCTGATTTGAAAATCGTTGCACCTGTTCGTGAATGGGGCATGAGCCGTGATGAAGAAATTGCGTATGCACAACAACATAACATTCCGATTCCAATTAACTTAGATAACCCATATTCTATTGACCAAAACCTCTGGGGACGTGCTTGCGAATGTGGCGTATTAGAAAACCCATGGTGTGAACCACCAAAAGGCGCTTATGATTTAACTGCTGAATTGGAAGACACTCCAGATACTCCAGAAGAAATCGAAATCGAATTCCTTAGTGGGAAACCTGTTGCCCTAAATGGCAAACAATATCCACTTGGGGAAATGATTCTTGAATTAAATAAAATTGCTGGTAAACATGGCGTTGGCCGTATTGACCACGTAGAAAACCGTTTGGTTGGGATCAAATCCCGTGAAGTTTACGAAGCACCAGGTGCCATTACCTTGATTACGGCACACCGTGAATTGGAATTCTTAACCTTGCCTCGTGAAGTTATTCAATTCAAACCAATCGTTGAACAAAAATTAACCCAGGTGATTTATGAAGGACTCTGGTTCTCTCCAATTACTGATGCTCTTAAAGCATTTGTTGAAGAAACCCAAACCTTCGTATCTGGTACCATCCGCATTAAATTGTTCAAAGGCCATGCAATTGTAGTGGGCAGAAAATCCGATTCTTCCCTCTATGACGAAAACCTTGCTACTTACGGCACTGATGATACTTTCGACCATAAAGCAGCTCTCGGGTTCATTGAACTTTATGGAATGCAAACCAGATTGTACTCTCAAGTAAACCGCAAAAACTTAGACAATACGCCTAAAGCGGTTATTATTGAAAAAAAGGAAGCTGTTAAGCAATGAAATTATGGGGCGGTCGCTTTACAAAACCCACGGATAAACTCGTAGAGGAGTACACAGCCTCTATTGAATTCGATAAAAAAATGTGGAAAGAAGACATTTCCGGCAGTTTGGCCCACGTGAAAATGTTGGGCCGCTGCGGCATCATTGGTGAAGATGAAGCGGCAACCATCGCTGAAGGTTTGAAAAAAGTGGCTGCTCGCATTGATGCAGGGGATGTTGAATGGAGCATTTCCAACGAAGACGTTCATATGAACGTAGAAAAAATGCTCTTAGAAGAAGTTGGACCAGTAGGGGGAAAACTCCACACTGGCCGCAGTCGGAATGACCAGGTAACAACGGACATGCACCTCTACCTTCGGGCACGGGTCATTGAAATTGTTGACCTTGCTGTAAAAGTGCAAGAAGCTCTCATTGAGCAAGCCAAAGTGAACCTGGATACCATTCTTCCTGGTTACACCCATTTGCAACGGGCACAACCTGTCCTATTCGCCCATCATTTAATGGCGTATGCCTCCATGATGCAACGGGATATTGAACGTTTGCAGGATAGCTGGAAACGGATTAACGTCCTCCCTCTTGGGGCTGGCGCTCTTGCAGGAACGACCTTCCCAATTGATCGCCATTTTGTGGCCGAACAATTAAAATTTGATGGGGTATACATTAACAGCATGGACGCAGTAAGCGATCGGGATTATATTGTTGAATTCCTTGCTAACGCTTCTTTGTTAATTGCTCATCTTTCTCGTCTCAGTGAAGAATTCATTCTCTGGATGAGCAACGAATTTAATTTTGTTGAATTAGATGATGCGTTCTGTACAGGCTCTAGTATCATGCCGCAAAAGAAAAACCCTGATGTGGCTGAATTAGTTCGGGGTAAAACAGGCCGTGTTTACGGCAACTTAATCGGCATGTTGACTGTGATTAAAGGTCTTCCTCTTGCTTACAATAAGGACATGCAGGAAGATAAAGAAGGCATGTTTGATACGGTTTATACATTGCATGGCGCTTTGTCCCTCTTTGCTGGCATGATTTCTACCATGAAAGTGAAGAAAGACAACATGCGCAAAGCAGTTCAAGAAGACTTCTCTAATGCAACAGACCTGGCTGATTACCTTGTAAATAAAGGAATGCCATTCCGTCAGGCCCATGAAGTCGTTGGAAAAACCGTATTGTATTGTATTGAACAAAATAAATTCTTATTGGATCTTTCCCTTGAAGAGTACAAGCAGTTCTCTGAACTCTTTGAAGAGGATATTTATGTGGCTCTCGATCCTCAACAGGTGGTTAATGCCCGTGATTGTTTCGGGGGCACAGCAAGCAACCGGGTGGCAGAACAAATCGCCATTGCTGAAGAATTGCTAAAAGCCAACCATACCTGGGTAGATGCTCATATCGAGAAGATTCAACTTGATTTGTTATAAGAATATGAGGCCACCTTCTCCTTGAGAGAGAGGGTGGCCTTTTGCTTATATGGGGATTGTGTGGTTGGTGTGTCTTATCACCTGTATCCCATTGGGTCAGGAATTTGATGTTTTTAAAATGTGGCGAAAAATATAAAATTATTATAATATTTAGGGTTTTTTATATAATATTGGTTTTTATTTTTCTATTAATGGTACAATTGATAGAAAGGGGTATGGTAGATTAGGAGTGTTATTCTTATGAAAAAGAAACGTTTCAAAGTCCTTATCGTAGGTATTTCTATGTGTATTTTTACAGTGGTTTTCTATGAGGTGAAATCTATCAATTCTATAAGTAATGAAACACTGGCAGAATCCAAAAGCAAGGAACCAGAAATAGCGAAAATAGAAGTAACAAAAAAACCGATTGAAACAAAAACTGAAACGGAAACTGAAAGGGTTTCGTCTGCCTTTATTCATGTGCCAATCATTAAACAGAAACCTGAACTTTATAATGGATGTGAGGTCACAAGTTTAACCATGTTGCTTAATTGGGCGGGAGTATCTGTGAATAAATTACAGGTTGCCGACCGTATCCAGAAAGACCCAACACCAAAAAGGGAAGATAGTAGTGGTGAGATTATCTATTGGGGCAACCCGAACAAAGGGTTTGTTGGTGATATTACTGGAGTTAAAGAAGGTTACTCCGTTAATCACGGTCCCGTAGTGGAGCTTTTAGATGAGTACTTGCCTAGTAAAGGGGTGGACCTTACAGGATCCTCATTTCAGCAAATATTGGATAATGTGATAGCAGGCAAACCCGTTGTCATCTGGAGTACCATTTATTTTGTTCCCACAAATAATTGGGAAACGTGGGATAGTCCCGATGGGCTTGTAAAGGCAACCTTCCAAGAACATTGTGTTCTTTTAGTAGGTTTTAATCAAGATAAAAAGGTTGTTTATGTTAATGATCCATTTGATGGAGCCAAGGCAAAAGCTGTTCCTATGGATAATTTCGTTAAAAGTTGGGAACAGTTGGGGTGTCAGGCGGTTACTATTAAGTGAACTACCACGAACCTAAAGGTATCGTGGCTTCTGAAAAAGAAGCTACATGGTTTTTAGCTTCGTCCCTTTAAGGGTGAGTTCACCAGACTAAAGCTAGGAGAAATCCTAACTACGATAGATCGGTCATGACACCATCGGTTGACGCACCAGACTGCTTCTTAAACAAGGAAAAGCCAAAGTGAAAAGAAGAACTCCGTTTACTAGAAAAAAGCAGCCCTATGATTAAACCATAGTGGCTGCCTTTTTTTTGAACTTCTTGAAACCCTGCCCAGCTGATCTTGCGGATGTATCATACCTGTTGCTCTCATTGTGATTCTCCTTCCCAAAAGGTGAAAGTGAACCGTTAGTGTACTGAGTAAAAGGGATAAAGGTGATAAGGATGTAGAAAAGTTGCATCCACCAGTTATCTACTAACAATTCATAGAGTTCAACTAGAGGATATTTTTCATAGACCATGTAACAAATTGTCATGTTATGGTACTAATACTACGAAAGAAGAAAATCGGATTAAATGGGAGGGGCACTATGGAGTTGGAGGAACTTTATAAAGAAATACAACCGCGCATCTATGCATTTTTCTTTGTGAAGACCTCTAGCAAAGAGAGTGCTGAAGATTTAACCCATGAGGTCTTTTATGAGGCAATTAAAGGATTGCCCCAGTTTTCCCACAATTCAACGATACAGACCTGGCTCTTTTCTATTGCAAAAAACCGGTTAAAGAAATATTACCGATCTCAAAAATACAAAAAAGATTTAGAAACTCTTTATATGAATGAGGAGAAGGTCACGAATACGCCGGAAGAGGAGTTGCTGAAGAAAGAGGAGCAACGGAATATCATCCAGCAAATTAATCAATTGGATGACCTGGCGAAAGAAATTGTAACTTTGCGAGTGTACGGTGAACTGTCGTTTAAAGAAATTGGGATTCTCATGGAAAAAAGTGAGAACTATGTAAGGGTGACTTTTCACCGTGCCAAGCTAAAAATGCAAAAAGAAATGGAGGGATACCATGGATAAACCTGTGCGTTCCATCATAGAGGATTTACTTCCTTTGTATCATGAAGGTCTCCTGAGTGAAGAAACAACCAAATGGGTTGAAGAACAGGTGAAGGGGGATGAAGAATTAGAGGCGCTTGTTGCTCAAACCAGTCGCCCCCTGGAAAAAGTGGAGATTGAATCAACTGTTGAACACGATCAAATGATGAGAAAAATAAAAGGGAAACTTTCTGTTTATCAGCTCATTTTTATGGGGATTTCTTTTTTCCTTGCCATTAACACCTCCATGTTGAATGAAAGTTTTGGCTTTGTGTTGTGGTATGCAGTGTTGGGTGTTTTGGGGTATCTCTTTTATAAAGATATGAAAATCGTATTTTTAATCTCCTTTATTCCAATTTTTATCTGGTCAATAGGAAGTAATATTGGAGATTATCGAGCAGGAAACATTACTCCAGGGATCAGCTTTGCATCCTATTTCCTTCAATCTTTCATGGCAAGCCTCATGTTCGGGCTCATCCATTATTTGTTTGCCTTCATCGGGAGTATCATTGGATTCCTCATCTTAAAGATAAAGGGCTGAGAGCATGAAACCACATAAAATCTTTTATAGTCTATCGCTTCTCGTTCTCATTGGATTTGTCATGGTAATATACAATGCATTTAATGGCAATCCCATAAGCAAATATTATGCTACTAAAACCTTAGAAAAATATGTGAAAGAAAACTATCCTGATAAAAAGTTGCAGATTGATCATAGTTACTATAGTGCTACCTCGTCTAAAAATCCCGGATATGTATTCGAAGTTACGGAAGGGCCTAAGGAACATCAATTTAAATTATGTGGAACGTTCAATTTCACTATATTCTTAGATACCATAAAAATAGAAAATTCCGATGAAACTTTTACTAATAAATTAGAAAAAGAAGCAACCAAAGAAATTCAGTCTCTTTTAACGAACTATGTAAAACCACCATTTTCAGTTAGTGTAACCCTTGTGGTCCGAAAAGACCAGGTTCCTCCCAATAGCAACTGGAGCAAGGATATGAAGATGGAGAATTTCTCAATCCATGTATCTTTGGCATCGCCAAATATAAAAAAAGAGGATTTATTGAAAAATGCGAAAACCATACAGGCTGCTTTAAATGAGCATGGGTATCCCTATAACGAGGTTATACTCAGTGGGTCATCGGAACCTGAAGGAGATAACCATTCCTCTAATAGCAAATTCCAAATTACGTTTAAGAAAGACACACAACTGCAAGAAAAGGATATCATTACCTTCAATTTTTAAGATTGATTGTAATAGAGGTGAGGGATCGTTATGAAAAAAAAGAAAACAGGATATATCCTATTACTCATTTTACTAATTGGTGTTGTACTGTTTGTTTATCATGAATTGAACAGTAATCCCTTGAGTAAGTACTATACAACAAAGGTGTTAGAAAACTACTTAAAGGAAACCTACCCCAATAAAGAGTTACGAATTGATGAAGCTATTTATTTGGCTAATCGTAAAGTATATTCAATGAAAGTCACTGAGATTATTACTACATCTTCAAAAGAAAGAATTCCTAAGAAACATGAATTTATTTTAAGGGGTACGTTTAAACCCACTGTAATTATTGATAGCATATACATGGCTAATTTGGACCGGGATTTAATGACGAAACTGGAAAAAGAGGCAGGAAAAGAAATTCAATCACTATTAAGTAAACATGTTACATCTCTGGATCATGTAAGTGCAGGGTTTGAAATCCAAAAGGGTGAGATCCCACCTGATACCCGGTGGAGCAAAGATTTAAAATTGAAACATCCAGTTTCCTTATTTATTGTTTTAAATTCAAAAGGTGCATCGAAAGAAGATGTATTAAAAGATGCTAAAGAAATTCAGTCTATTTTAAATAAAAATGGATATACCTACCGTTCTGTTGGTATCAATTCAAGTGTATTTCAAGGCGAAGAGGTCCATGAGCTTACATATTCAACTAGTTTTAAAAGGGATACAGAACTGAAATTAAGAGATATAGAAGAGCACAATAAAGGAAAGGGGTTGCCAAAGTGAAAAAACGTAAAATCGTATTTAGTGTGCTGGCGTTATTGTTAATAGGATTTGTTTTATTTGTTTATAACGAGTTTAACGGGAATCCCATAAGTAAGTATTTTGCTACGCAAAAGTTAGAAAGTTATTTAAAAGAGACGTACCCGAAAAAAGAGTTTAGGGTTGACCCAGGCTCTTATAATTTCAAGGATAAAGCATTTCCATATAATGTAATTGAAATTGGTAGTACAAATTCAGATAATAGTGGACCTAAGGAATATCGATTTGAATTGAGAGGATTTATTAAACCAACTGTTCAAATGGACGGAATTTACACAGAAAATTTGGATCAGGATTTAATGGCGAAAATAGGGAAAGAAGCCGGTGGAGAAATTAAGACTCTATTATCTCAGGAGTTAAAAACAATCATTAGTGTTGATGTATATGTTGAATTTCTCAAAGGAACGTTCCCAGTAGATAGCCATTGGAACAAGTCTATGAAATTTGAAAAGCCTGTATGGATGCATATTTACCTGGATGCAACCAATGCAACGAAGGAACAAGTATTTGAGGATGTACTGAAATTACAGGCAACATTGAATAAACATGGGTATGAGTATGATAGTGTGAATATAAATGCAAATGTGATTGGGGATCCAAAATTATCAGGTAAAGATGATATAGGGTATGTTAAATTCGCAACATCCTTTAAAAAGAATGAAGTATTGAAATTAAAAGATGTTAAGGAGTTTAATCAATAAAGAGGGGGGGATAGGACACTAGGTTCTATCCCTTTTCCTATGTTCCACTTAAAGAATTTACAAAATTCTTATAGTATAAGTGCAACTAAAGCTTCTCCTGCGCCTTAAAAGGCTTGGCGAAGCCAAGTTTTTTTTATTCTTAGCATCTATCTGATTAAAGGGGATAAAGGTGATAAGGGTTGATAAAGTGGCGCGCCAAATAAACATATACCTTGTAATGCAAGATATACAGTGCTATATTAAATACAACACTTGCAATGCAAGGTAATGAAATGGGGTGAACAGGTGGCTGATTCATCACAAATGTTAAAGGGAATTTTAGATGGCTGTATCTTATCCATTATTCAAGAAGGGGAGATTTACGGCTACGAATTAGCGGAAAAATTGCAGGGCTATGGGTTTCACTCCTTTAGTGAGGGAACCATTTATCCTTTATTGCTGCGTATGCAAAAGGAAAATCTTGTAACAACTACCTTAAAAAAATCTACAGCTGGACCCAAGAGAAAATATTACTCCTTAACAACGAAAGGGGAAGAAGAATTGGAACAGTTTAAATTGCGGTGGGAAGAGATCAGTTTGGCAGTAAATAACGTAATGAACAAAGGGGGGCACTAAGTTGTTATCGCAAAAGGCTGAACAGTTTTTGATAGAGTTGCGGATGTATTTAATCCAGCGAGGAAAAAAAGATCAAGATATTCAGGAAATCATAGATGAATTGGAAGCACATCTCATTGAAGCTGAACAAAATGGGAAAAATATTGATGATATTATCGGTAAAAGCCCAAAACAATATATGAAAAGCATCGGCGAATCCTTGCCTTTTGATAAGAAGCAAATGTTCACTCTGGTACCGATGTCGATTCTTCTCGTACTTGCAATTTTGAGTTATTCCCCAGCTATTTACGGAGAATTCTCCTTATCTAAAAATATGCTGTTTTTTGGTTCTATTATGGTTGTTTTATCCTTTGCACTTTTTTCGGTATTTCTTTTTAAGGGTGCCCCTAAATTAGTCAAATCACTTGTTTGGTTAATCGTCCTTAATATTGCTGTGTCCCTATTTGTTGCAGGTGTTTGGGTCGCTTTTTATTTCTGGTTGCAGGACCAACCGGATACTCTTCTTTTTACAGCTACTGAAACGCAAAATTATATGATTGTGGCGGCTTGTGTCATTATTTTCATTGCATTCTCTATCTATTCAAAATCCTGGATTATCATTTTCATGGCACTTTCCTTTTCCATTGCCCCCATTGGCAATCGTTTTATTCCTGAGGAAATTAATAAAGACCCATTCTTTATTACCATTGCAGGTATACTTGGATCAATTATCACTATTGTAATCCTTGTCTTTTTGTTTAAAAGGGCAAATAAAGCAGGGTAGACCTTGTCAGTCTACCTCTCCCTCTTTTCCCTCCTGCAATTTCTTGAGATTTCCCCCTGAAAAACCTGTCCTGATTCATAGGGATAAATGTAATAAGGAAAACACCTCCAGTCCAAAAAAACACGTCCAAATATTTGTCAACCCATTATTCTAGTAAAATGTGTAAATTTATTCACAAAAAATATGCCATAAATTGTCGTTTTCTCATAGTTGATAGTGTTATAATAGAAAGCGGACTTGCAATTGGTGTCATTTCCTCGGAAATAAAAGAATAAAAAAGTAGTTTGGGTGATAATTTTGATCATTATGCAAAATGTTGGTAAGACATATGCAAATGGAACAGTGGCTCTGCATGCTATTAATGTCGAAATTGGAGCCGGTGAGTTTGTGTATGTGGTTGGCCCTAGTGGGGCTGGAAAGTCGACTTTTATTAAGTTGATGTATCGGGAAGAGAAGGCGAGTCTTGGCGAAATTTTTATCAATGGTTTTCACGTTCACCAGTTGCAAGAGAAAGACATTCCCTTTCTTCGTCGAGGAATCGGGGTTGTGTTTCAAGATTTTAAGTTGCTTCCCCGTTTGACAGTGTTTGAGAATGTTGCCTTTGCCTTAGAGGTAATAGAAACAGATCCTCAGGAAATCAAGTCCAAAGTGATGGAAGTGCTAGAGTTAGTAGGTTTGGCCAATAAAGCAAGAAATTTGCCGAGCCAGCTTTCAGGGGGAGAACAGCAACGGGTAGCCGTAGCGAGGGCCCTTGTGAATCGCCCCAGCCTGGTTATTGCTGACGAACCCACAGGGAATCTGGATCCAGACACCTCCGACGACATCATGAATTTATTCGCAGAAATCAACCAGAATGGCACAACAGTTGTCATGGCGACCCATAATAAAGAAATTGTAAACAGCATGAAAAATCGGGTTATTGCCTTTGAGGGTGGCCATATTGTCCGGGATGAACTGAAAGGGGAATACGGCTATGCCTATTAACAAACAAGCCCTGGGACGCCATATCCGGGAAGGCACAAGAAGTTTATTTCGAAATGGTTGGATGACAGTTGCTTCAGTAAGTGCTGTGGCAATTACCCTTCTGATTGTTGGCGTGTTTTTAACTTTTGCTTTTAATGTAAACCACATTGTCAGTTCTATAGAAAATGATGTCGAAGTAAAGGCATATTTAGATGTAACAGTTGACCGTAATACGGCAAAACAACATGTGGAAGCTGAATTGAAAAAGTTAGATGGAGTCGAACAAATTACTTTTATTACGAAAGAAGAAGGGTTAAAAAATTTCAAGGCTAAGTTTGGGGAAAAAGGGGATTTATTAAATTCTCTTGAAAAGGACAATTTTTTACCAGATTCTTTTGTTGTAAAAGCAGAAACACCTCAAAAGACCGAAGAACTTGGGCAAAAAATCAAAACGATTAAATATGTGAAGAAGATTAATACTGGTGGGGATACCACGAAGAAGCTGTTTGCTGTGACATCCTTAGTTCGGACCGTTGGCTTGGTTTTTGTAATCGGCCTTGGTTTTACAGCGATTTTCCTCATCTCCAATACGATTAAAATAACAATTATGGCTCGTCAAAATGAAATCGAAATTATGAAACTAGTAGGTGCAACCAACAACTTTATTCGCTGGCCCTTTTTCGTAGAGGGGACATTGATCGGGTTTGTGGGTGCTTTAATTCCAATATTGATTATTCTCGTAGGTTATGCCTATTTACAACGCTATATTCAAGTACAACTTTCCCTCTATTTTCTAGATTTACTACCTCTGTATCCCTTAATTTTACAAATTTCTCTTATCCTCATTGGGATTGGTCTTTTCATCGGTGTTTGGGGAAGTTTAATTTCCGTCCGTCGTTTCTTACGTATTTAAATCTATTAAGAAAACTTGGCTCGCGTCAGGCTAAAAATAAAGTTTGGGAGAACGAGTTTTACTGGAGGAACGTAATGAAAAAGAGAGTGATAATTCCCTTAGTTACTGCTGTAGCCTTTGCATTGGGGACACCAATGTCTACTTATGCAGAAAGCAGCCGTTTACAAATCTTAAATCAACAAATCAAAGAAAAAGAAGCAATCAAGTCTACGGAACAAAAAGAATTAAATGCCATAAGTGGCAAGGTCGCTGCTTCGGAAAGCCAATTAGCATCTATTCAAAAGCAGGTTGCTAATCTTAAAGCGAAGTCACAACAGGCGGAAAAAGACCAGCAAGCAGCAAAAGAACGGGTGAAACAACGGGAAGAGATCTTAAAGAAACGGATTTCTGCCATGTATGAGGCAGGAGATGATTCTTACATAGATGTGCTGCTAGGGGCGAAAAATTTCGGGGATTTCGTAGAGCGTTTGGAATTTTTGAAACTGATTGTTGAACAGGATACACAAATTTTAGAAGAAAATAAAAGAGACATTGATTTAATAGAAGTGAAGAAAAAAGAAATTGCATCAAGCCTGGCAACCGTGAGGGAAAAGGAAAGGGAATACGAAAAAGTAGCAAGGGGTTTAAATGCGCAAAAATCAGATCAAGAGCGAGTGGTTAATCGCCTTAAGTCTCAAATTCATGAGTTAAATGAAGCGAAACAAGATGAAATAAATGCGGCTATGTCTGTGGTAAACCAGGGAGCAAGCAATTATTCTAGTTCTGGTGCAAAATATACCGGGGGTCAATTTGTGTGGCCTGTCCGTGGAACTATTACTTCTTACTATGGCTATCGTTCTGATCCCTTTAACGGGCGCAGCAGTTATCATGATGGATTAGATATTGCGGCTCCTGGTGGAACTCCTATTCATGCTGCAGCAAGCGGAACCGTTACTTTTGCGGGCACAATGAATGGATACGGCAATGTTGTTATCATCTTCCACGGAAATGGGTTAAGCAGTTTTTATGCCCATATTCGAAATGGGGGCATTAAAGTTTCTAAAGGCCAATCTGTTAGCCAGGGCCAATATATCGCCCAGGTCGGCAGCACGGGAAGGTCTACGGGGAACCATCTCCATTTTTCTGTAATAAAAAATGGTTCAAAAGTTGACCCCATGTCCTATTTGCGATAATCTTTCCATATAATAAGGGAAGAAGTCGTTGTCAAAAGGGGTGCTTAGGTGTGCAAATTAAACGGCGTACCCTTGTGGGGATTATCCTTGTTACGATTCTTTCCACAAGCGTACTAACCCTAGCTAGTCTGAAGTTTGCTGTACAAACCTTTGGAGTGCAAGTTCCATTTTTGCAATCTGCCAATGTTGGAAATCTAGGTGCAGATTTCAAAAAAATTGCCGAAGCACTTTCGATTATCGAAAAAGATGCCCTGGAAAAAGTAGACCGAGTTAAGTTAATTGATGGTGCCATCGAAGGGATGATTAAACAATTAGATGATCCCTATTCTACTTATTTAAATCCAAAAGCTGCGGGAGATTTTCATTCCTCTCTCCAATCGAGCTTTCAGGGAATTGGTGCGGAAGTAACATTGAAAAACGGGAAAGTTACCATTGTTTCCCCCTTTAAAGGATCGCCAGCAGAAAAAGCAGGCTTGCGTCCAGAGGATCAAATTATTAGTGTGGACGGAAAAAGTGTGGAAGGCCTCAGCCTAACAGATGCGGTAAGTAAGATTCGTGGGCCAAAAGGGTCCAAGGTTATTCTCGAAATTACGCGTGCGGGTTTGAATACCCCCATGAACATTACCGTTGTTCGTGATGAAATTCCTATTATTACAGTTTACTCTAGTGTGATTGACCAGGGTGGCAAGAAAATAGGCAAGATTGAAATTACCCAGTTTTCTACGGAAACTGCAAATGATTTTAAAAAGCAGCTGGCTGAATTAGAGGGCAAAGGGATTCAAGGATTGATTGTGGATGTTCGGGGAAATCCCGGGGGTCTTTTAAATTCCGTAATTAATATTGCCAATGATCTTGTGCCAAAGGGAGGCACCATTGTTAAGATTGAATATAGCGATGGCAAAAAGGAATCTTTCGCTTCGGAAAATCGCAATGGCAAATATCCCATTGTTGTTTTAGCGGATAAAGGAAGTGCCAGTGCGGCGGAGATTCTTGCTGCTGCCATGAAGGAAAATGGTTCCAAAGTAATTGGAACATCCACCTTTGGCAAGGGTACGGTGCAAAATACTCAGAACTTGTCTGACCAAAGCCAATTAAAGTTAACCATTGCTAAATGGCTAACACCAGATGGAAATTGGATTCATAAAAAGGGATTGGCACCGAGTATTACGGTTGAACAACCTTCATACTTTAAAGCTGTTTCTCTTCCTGCCAATAAAACGTTGCAAAAAGAGATGAATGGAACAGAAGTGCAAAATCTCCAACTCATTTTAAATGGTTTAGGTTATAACCCAGGACGCACTGATGGCTATTTTGATACAGGAACAGAAACGGCCGTGAAAAACTTCCAGGGAAAAATGAAGTTAGAGCAAACAGGTAAAGTTGAAGGCAAAACCGCTGAATTATTGCAAACAGAATTGTTGAATAAAATGAAAGATCCGAAGAATGATGCCCAATTGCAAAAAGCAATTGAAGTGATGGTGGATTTGGTGAAATAAATTAAAAGCAGGAACTTCAATCATTCCTGTCGAAAAAATAACCACAGCGAGCTTTTCGCTGTGGTTATTTTCATTTCGCTATTTTCCATGATGGGGGACTATATATGGAATATTGGATTGACTTATCGCTAAATTTTCTCGGGCAGATTCCCCGTTTTTTTCTAAATCCTATGTTGTACATCATTTTGCTTCTTCTTATGTTACTGTATCGGCGGGAAGTCGTGCTGCAACGCCGTCTTTTTAATACACGGGTGACCTCTGTGGTGGGTGAACTGGTGTCCGCCATGGGCAGGGGGATATTAGGAGGTTTGCTGATTACCCTTTTCTTATTTGCCCTTGGGGTTTCCTTTACTAATAAGGACGTGCTTCTTCTTGAAGGGATGACCCTTCTTCTGGGGTTGATCAATATCCGATATTTTCATATGGGAATCGGGGCAGGTGTGCTGTTGATTCTATCTTATCTCGCTAGTGTGATTCCACCCCTTCAAGTTGAATGGATGTCTCTCTTGCAAGAGAGTTTAGTGGAAATCAGTTCCTTTTCTATGGCAGTTTTAGCAGGGGCTATGTTTGTAATGGAAGGAATTTGGTTAGGAAAAGGAAAAAGGGAAGGTTTTTTTCCTATTATGGTTGATGGGAAAAGAGGGAGGACCGTAGGAGCCTATCAAATCCGCCGTTTTTCTTTTTATCCCATGATGGTCCTCCTTACAGGGTCTGGAAGTGGCTTTTTTCCTTTACCGGGGATTGCAGGGTATGATGATGTTGCGAAAACAGGATTACCTGATGAGAAACTCCATCATGCACAAAAAGGATACTGGGTTATAGGCCTCGTGGTATTAGGGGTAGCCTGGTTTATTCCGAAAGCAGAGGTTCTAATGCTAGTGACCGGGTTGTGGATTTTTCTTGGGAATGAAGGGATTCGCTGGTCAGGTCGTTGGAAGGAAAAAGGGAAGGGTCCTTACTATGGACGGGTGCCTAATGGGGTAAGGGTGATGGCTATCATTCCCAATAGTCCGGCAGCTCAAATGGATATCGAAGTTGGGGATGTGATTGTAAAAGTGAATGGTGTTACAGTTTCACACCAAAATGACATATATCCCTTATTGCAGCGACAAACAGCATTTTGTAAAATGGAAGTGTTGAATAAGGAAGGAAATATTAAATATTTGCATCGTTCGATTTACGAGGGGGAACCCCATGGGTTAGGCGTAGTTCCTGCACCTGATCAATTCGCCCGTCAGTATGTGAAGGAAGGCCCCTTATCCCTCTTTCGTTTATTTTCTTCCAGGATCCATTATATTAATGAACGTCCAGTCAACGAGGATTTAGGGCAAGGAAAGGATGTTTCCATGTGATTTCTTATATTGTAGCGGCTTTATTGCCGGGAATTCTTGTAGCACTTATTGCACGTTTTTCCTTAAATATTTGGGTTGGTTTAATTGCCTCACTAGGGGTAATGATGGCGGTGTTTGATGGAGCCTATCAGCCCTTGCCAGTGATTATTACAGGCGTTGTTTCAGGATTAATTGGTTTATGGATTGGTTACAAGTGGATAAAAGATAAGAGTTTAACTAAGTAGAAGGCTGCTTTCCGCGAAAGCGGCCTTTTTCCTATTGATGTACCCCTGTGGTATAATGTTCGGAAGACGAAAAGGAACGGTGATTTTCTTGAATAGAGAGATGAAGAAATTCGAGCTGGTCTCCGAATATAGTCCTCAAGGGGATCAGCCTACAGCCATTGTTGAGCTTGAAAAAGGGATAAAAGATGGAGTCAAATACCAGACCTTGCTAGGGGCTACAGGTACAGGGAAAACCTATACCATTGCCCAGCTCATTTCCAAGGTCAATAAACCGACCCTGGTGATTGCCCATAATAAAACCCTTGCAGCCCAGCTTACCAGTGAGTTCAAGGAGTTTTTTCCAAACAATGCAGTAGAATATTTTGTAAGTTATTACGACTATTATCAACCTGAAGCGTACATACCTTCTTCAGATACCTATATTGAAAAAGATGCGAGTATTAATGACGAAATTGATAAATTGCGCCATTCAGCCACCAGTTCTTTGTTTGAACGGTCTGATGTTATTATCGTCGCCAGCGTTTCCTGTATTTATGGCCTTGGTTCTCCTGAAGAATACAAATCCCTTCTACTATCTCTGCGCAAGGGGATGGAAGTGAGTCGGGAAGAGGTCTTGTATCGCTTAATCGATATTCAATATGATCGCAACGACATTAATTTTATTCGTGGGACCTTTCGCGTTCGGGGGGATGTGGTGGAAATTTTCCCTGCATCCAATAGTGAACATGCCATCCGTGTAGAGTTTTTCGGTGATGAAGTTGAACGGATTACGGAAATTGATGTCCTTACAGGAGAAATCCTGGGGGAGCGGGACCATGTGGCCATTTTCCCGGCGTCCCATTATGTGACTGGTCCGGAAAAAATGCAAAAAGCCATTAAAGGCATTGAAGTGGAACTAGAAGAACAGGTGGCCAGGTTTAAGGCAGAAGGCAAATTGTTAGAGGCCCAGCGTTTAGAACAAAGAACCCGCTATGATATTGAATTATTGCAGGAGATGGGTTTTTGTTCCGGGGTAGAGAATTACTCTCGCCATTTAACGGGACTGCCTCCTGGGGCTACACCTTACACGTTGATGGATTATTTCCCAGAGGATTTTTTGATTGTTGTGGATGAGTCCCATATTACTCTTCCTCAAATTCGGGGCATGTACAATGGGGACAAAGCAAGAAAAGACATGCTGATTAATTACGGATTCCGTCTTCCTTCTGCTGCGGATAACCGTCCCATGCGTTTTGATGAATTCGAAAAGCATGTATCCCAGATTATCTATGTTTCTGCCACACCTGGCCCTTATGAAATGGAAAAAGCGCCTGATTTTGTGGAACAGGTGATTCGTCCTACAGGTTTGTTGGATCCAACCCTGGAAGTACGGGGGACGAAAGGGCAAATTGATGATTTAATCGGTGAAATTAATGAGCGTATCCAACAAAATGAACGGGTGCTAGTGACAACCCTGACGAAGAAAATGTCCGAGGATTTAACAGATTACTTGAAGGATGTTGGCATTCGTGTCCGATACCTTCATTCAGAAATTAAAACGATTGAAAGAATGCAGATTATTCGGGATTTACGGTTAGGGGAATTCGATGTCTTAGTGGGGATTAACCTGTTGCGGGAAGGCTTAGACATTCCCGAGGTGTCCCTGGTTACTATTTTGGATGCGGACAAAGAAGGCTTTTTGCGCAATGAACGTTCCCTTATCCAAACCATTGGGCGTGCCGCCCGTAATGCCCATGGACATGTTATTATGTATGCTGATAAAGTGACTCCTTCTATGCAAAAGGCATTAGATGAAACTGAGCGGAGACGGGTCCGGCAAATTGCCTATAATGAGGAGCATGGCATTACGCCTCGTACGATTCAGAAGTCTATTCGTGATGTGATTGAAGCAACGAAAGCTGCAGAGAGCAGGGAAAGTTATCTTCCAGAAAAAGCGTATTCTAAACTGAATAAAAAAGAACGCAGGGAATTGATGGAGCGTTTAGAGCAAGAAATGAAGGATGCTGCTAGGCATCTTGATTTTGAACGTGCCGCTGAATTGCGTGATTTACTATTAGAAATTAAAGGGGAAGGAAGCGTTGGAAAAGGATGAGCCGCGAAAATATTGAAATAAAAGGTGCGCGGGCTAATAATTTAAAAAACATTGATGTCACCATCCCCCGGGATCAATTTGTGGTTTTAACAGGTTTGTCCGGTTCAGGGAAATCATCTTTGGCTTTTGATACCATTTATGCAGAGGGACAACGCAGGTATATGGAGTCCCTTTCTGCCTATGCTCGCCAATTTTTAGGGCAAATGGACAAACCGGATGTGGACTCCATCGAAGGATTGTCCCCAGCCATTTCCATTGACCAGAAAACCACCAGCCGGAATCCCCGTTCTACGGTGGGAACAGTTACGGAAATCTATGATTATTTGCGCCTGCTTTATGCCCGCATTGGCCGGCCCCATTGTCCTAATCATGGGATTGAAATTACTTCCCAAACCATAGAACAAATGGCGGATCGGATTTTGGATTACCCAGAAAAAACACGGTTGCAAATCCTCGCCCCTCTCTTGCAAGGGCGCAAAGGGGAACACGTGAAAATGCTGGAAGACATTCGTACCCAGGGGTATGTACGGGTACGGGTGGATGGTGAAGTACGCGAAGTAAACGATGACATTAAGTTAGAGAAAAACAAGAAACATAATATTGAAGTGGTTATTGACCGTATTGTGGTAAAACCGGATATTCGCTCCCGGTTATCTGATTCTTTGGAGACAGCGTTGAAATTAGCTGGGGGACGTGTGCTTGTTGATATTATGGGGCAGGAAGAACTTCTTTTTAGCCAGAACTTCGCCTGTCCGATTTGTGGGTTTAGCATTGACGAGTTGGAACCTCGCATGTTTTCCTTTAACAGTCCCTTTGGGGCCTGTACTTCCTGTGATGGGTTGGGAAGTCGGTTAGAAGTGGATCCGGAATTGATTGTTCCTGATCCTACAAAAAGCCTGGCAGAAGGAGCGTTGGTGCCATGGAATTCAACAACCTCCCTTTACTATAGTTCCCTGCTGACAGGTGTGGCTGAACATTATGGTTTTGATTTCAATACACCCTTTAACCAATTAACAGAGAAACAGCAACAGGTTCTTCTCTATGGAAGTGGAGAAGAGAAGATTAATCTCACTTATAAAAGCGATTTTAATGATAAGGTGCGGAGTGTCCATGCCTCTTTTGAAGGGGTAGCCAACAATGTGTACCGCCGATACAGAGAAACCAATTCTGAGCAAATGCGAGAATCATTAGGAAGCTATTTATCTGAAAAACCTTGTCCCACATGTAAAGGGAAACGGTTAAAACCTGAAACTCTGGCGGTTTATATTAACGGGCAAAATATTGCCTATGCTACAAGCTTGTCTGTGAATCAAGCCTTTGATTTTTTTAGTACCCTTGATTTAACGGAAATGGAAGAGCAAATCTCCCGTTTAATATTGAAAGAAATTAAAGAGCGCCTGGGCTTTTTGCGCAATGTTGGCCTGGATTACCTGACCTTAAGCAGGGCTGCAGGTACTCTGTCCGGTGGGGAAGCTCAGCGGATTCGTCTGGCCACCCAGATTGGTTCTTCCTTGATGGGGGTGCTCTATATTCTTGATGAGCCTAGCATTGGCTTACATCAACGAGATAATGACCGCTTAATCAAAGCCCTGGAACATATGCGGGATTTAGGGAACACCTTGATTGTGGTGGAACATGATGAAGATACCATGCTTGCTGCAGATTATATTATCGATATCGGTCCTGGAGCGGGGATTCATGGGGGAGAAGTCATGGCCACAGGGACCCCGAAGGAAATCATGGAAAACCCCAATTCTTTAACAGGCCAATATTTAAGCGGCAAGAAGTTCATTCCTGTTCCCCTGGGACGAAGAGAGCCAGGAGAACGGTGGATTCAGGTTAAGGGTGCCCGGGAAAACAATTTGAAAAACGTAAACTTGAAGGTTCCTCTTGGACTGTTTACTTGTATCACCGGGGTATCCGGGTCAGGGAAGTCTACATTGATTAATGAAATTCTGCATAAAAGCCTTGCCCGGGAATTGCAGCGGGCCAAGGATAAGCCAGGTGCTTTTGACGGGTTGGAAGGCATTGAGAACGTTGATAAAGTTATTGATATTAATCAGGCACCCATTGGGCGGACTCCTCGGTCAAACCCTGCGACGTATACCGGTGTTTTTGACGATATTCGTGACTTGTTCGCCCAGACTAATGAGGCGAAAGTGCGGGGGTACCAAAAAGGGCGGTTTAGTTTCAATGTGAAAGGCGGCCGCTGTGAAGCCTGCCGTGGGGATGGAATTATCAAAATTGAAATGCATTTCCTTCCCGATGTGTATGTTCCTTGTGAGGTTTGCCATGGAAAACGGTACAATCGGGAGACCTTGCAGGTGAAATATAAGGGAAAAACCATTGCCGATGTATTGGATATGACCATAGAAGATTCTGTGGAGTTCTTCACAAACATTCCTCGTATAAACCGGAAAGTACAGACCCTTTTTGATGTGGGTTTAGGCTATATGAAATTGGGCCAACCGGCGACTACCCTTTCTGGGGGAGAGGCGCAACGGGTGAAATTGGCCTCAGAATTATATCGACGCTCTTCGGGGAAAACCTTATATATCCTTGATGAACCCACAACAGGTTTGCATATTGCGGATATTGACCGCCTCCTTCAAGTATTGCAGCGCCTGGTGGAACAAGGGGATTCAGTGCTTGTGATTGAACATAATTTAGATGTAATCAAAACCGCAGATTATATCATTGACCTGGGACCGGAAGGGGGAGAACAGGGTGGCTGTATTGTTGCTGAAGGAACCCCTGAACAGGTTTGCCAGGTGAAAGAATCCTATACAGGTTATTACTTAAAACCCATTTTGGAAAGGGATCAAAAGCGGACGGAAGAAAGGTGGCAGACCCTTGAGGAAAATCCATGTTCGTAATATAGTACAAAATTTCCAATGGAAAGTAATAAGTGGCGAAGGGGGAATCCTGCGGGAAGTGAAGGAAAGCGACCTCAGCCGGCCAGGCCTTCTCCTGGCTGGTTGTAGTGATCATTATCCTTCCCACAGGGTGCAATTATTAGGGTTAACGGAAATCAATTATTTGAAGAATCTAAGCAAAGAAGTGCAACGGGAACGGATTGACCAATTGTTGCAGGAAGACACTCCTTGTGTTTGTGTGGCTCGAAGCCTGGATGTTCCTGAAGAACTGATTAAATGTTCTATGGAGAAAAACGTTCCTATTATTACTTCTTCTTTAGCTACAACGAAATTAACCAGCAAATTAACCACCTATTTAGAAGGGCAATTGGCGCCAACAACCACCTTGCATGGTGTTCTTGTGGATGTGTATGGTGTAGGGGTGTTAATTGTGGGCCAAAGTTCCATTGGGAAAAGTGAAACGGCTCTGGAGTTGGTGAAACGAGGGCATCGCCTCATTGCCGATGATGCTGTTGAAATTCGCCAGACTCAGGAAAACCAGCTCATAGGCAGTGCCCCAGAATTAATTCAGCATTTATTAGAGATTCGGGGTGTGGGGATTATCAATGTGATGACCCTTTTTGGTGCGGGAGCGGTGCGCAATTATAAACGGATTTCTCTCGTTATTCGCCTGGAAATTTGGGATCCCAATAAAGTGTATGACCGTCTTGGCTTAGATGAAGATAAGATGAAAATTATGGATACTGATGTGCCACAGATTACGGTCCCTGTACGTCCCGGGCGAAATCTGGCCATTATTTTAGAAGTGGCCTCCATGAATTTCCGCCTGAAACGAATGGGCTATAATGCGGCTGTGCATTTCAGCAAGAAACTAACAGATACCATCGAAGAAGCTGTAGAAGATATGTAATGTAGGGGAGGGGATCTATAGGTGTTAACAGGTGTGATTGATCCTGTGGCCTTACGGTTAGGTCCAATAGAAATCCACTGGTACGGTGTGATTATTGGTACCGCTGCACTCATCGGTTTGATTCTGGCATTAAAAGAGGCAGAAAAACAAGGGTTTAATAAAGAGTTGATTTTGGATTTAATTATGTACGCTATTCCCGCGGCTCTGATTGGTGCAAGGGCCTATTATGTTATTTTTCGCTGGAATGAATATTACTCCATCTATCCTGGAGAAATTATTGCCATCTGGCATGGGGGCCTTGCCATTCACGGTGGTCTCATTGGCGCTTTTATTGCAGGGATTATTTTTGCCAGGGTGAAAAAGGTTTCCTTCTGGCGGATTGGGGATTTATTGGCCCCAAGCATTATTCTGGGACAGGCCATAGGCCGCTGGGGCAATTTTATGAACCAGGAGGCCCATGGTGGGCCCGTGTCTCGGACTTTTCTGGAAAACTTGCATTTGCCCAACTTTATTATTGAGCAAATGTATATCAAGAATCCCCTGACAGGAGAATACCAATACTATCATCCTACCTTTTTATATGAATCCCTGTGGAATATGCTTGGGTTTATCACCCTTCTTATCTTTCGCCGCAAGTTGCCTGTAAAACGGGGGGACATTTTCTTAACCTACTTAGTCTGGTATTCTGTGGGACGTTTCTTTGTGGAAGGATTGCGAACAGATAGTTTAATGTTGTTTGGCGGGCTAATGCGGGCTGCACAGGTAGTCAGCCTGGTGTTCATTGTCGTTGCAGTGATTTTATTTATTGTTCGGCGAAAAAAGGGCTATGCTAATGAAAGATATGGTGCTTGATCGGAGGCTTTCTTGTACTTATGAAATACCAGTATATTCTATTTGATTTAGACGGGACCCTCATTGATACCAATGATTTGATTATGACCTCTTTTTTATATACTCTGGACCTCTATTATCCTGGAAAGTATACAATGGAAGAATTAATTCCCCATATGGGCGAACCTTTGTATGACCAAATGCTTCTCTTTGGGCCAGAAAGGGCACAGGAACTTGTTGAAGTGTATCGGGAACATAATGAGCGAGTCCATGATGAACTGGTGAAGGAGTTCCCTGGCGTAAGGTCAACCCTGGATGCCTTACAGGACATGGGGGTTAAAATGGCGGTAGTGACTTCCAAAATGCGCAGGACGACAGAAATGGGTCTGCGCCTTTTTGGGTTGGAGAAGTATATGGATAGTGTGATTTGTTACCAGGATACCGAGAAACATAAACCGGATCCGGAACCTTTACTGAAATCCATGAATGAGCTGGGAGCGGATCCAGCAAAAACCTTAATGATTGGTGACAGCCAGTATGATGTATTGGCTGCCCAACATACAGGCATCGATTCTGCAGGTGTGGCCTGGAGCTGGAAAGGGGCAGATTTTTTACAAAGTTTTACCCCCACTTATATGCTTCATCATATGGGGGAATTAATTGATATCGTGAAGGATTCCCCAGGAAGTTAATTTGAGGTGCTGCATGATGGAAAAGAGAAAAACAGTCAGGTATCAGGTGCAAAGGGAAAAGGGAAACTCCCTCTGGCAAATTTATAAAACGGTTTCCTTTTGGAAAGTGGTGAAGTGTTTTTTAGTGGTGCAAACGTCCCGCTATATTCCCTGGATGCCTGTGAAAAACTGGATGTATCGCACCTTCCTTGGCATGAAAATCGGTGAAAGAACAGCGGTTGCCCTCATGGTGATGATGGATACCATGTATCCTGAGGGAATTTCCATAGGTTCTAATAGTATCATTGGCTATAATACAACGATTTTGGCCCATGAGTATCTCATTGATGAATACCGGTTAGGGGATGTTACCATTGGCAATGAAGTGATGATTGGTGCCAATTGTACCATATTGCCCGGGGTGAGCATTGGTGATGGGGCTATTGTTTCCGCAGGGACTCTTGTACATAAAAATGTTCCACCTGGCGCTTTTGTGGGGGGGAATCCCATGGGGATTATTCGCCAGGGGAAGGATGAATCTAATGTTGATTTATAAAAATGGTGAAGTGCACCATGAACAACACATTCGCCTCCCTCAAGATGATGAAGTGGGGTTTATACGCCTCTTACGTCCCAGTACAGAGGAAATTAAACATTTTTTAGGGGAGGTTTTTGCCTGCCATCCTCTTGTGATTGAAGACTGTGTTTTTTTGGAACGGCAACGCCCGAAAGTGGATACCTATAAAAACCACGCCCTGGTGATGTTTTCCAGTTTGTTGGAAGATTTAGCCTTTAGCAAAATGGGCATTATCATTGGGAAAAATTATATTATTGCCATACAACTTGAGGTGATTCCTGCCTTAGATGAATTGAGGGAACAGTTTCTGAAAATACCGGAACATATGGAACATCCGGGGCTTGTCCTCTATCATTTATTGGATCAGTGTGTGGACCAATATATGTCCATTACAGATTCTATAGAGGATAAGGTGGAGTCTCTGGAAACCTCCCTCTATGAAAACCCCACGGGAAAACTCTCCCAGGAAATTTTTCACTTAAAAAGGCGTTTACATGGCATCCGGCGGACCTTTGTGGAGGAGCGGGATGTGCTGGGGACCTTAATGCATACCCAGTTTCCCTATACCCGGGAAGAAACCAATCTGTATTTAATGGATGTACATGATCATTTAAATCGGGTTGTGGATTCGGTGGATAGTTTTCGCGAGGCTTTAACCTCCATTT
This sequence comes from uncultured Paenibacillaceae bacterium, assembly GCA_937874515.1. Classification (GTDB taxonomy): domain Bacteria; phylum Bacillota; class Bacilli; order Aneurinibacillales; family Aneurinibacillaceae; genus CALNBV01. The sequence continues at coordinate 26,833 of CALNBV010000224.1, forward strand.
TAGAATTACAGGTTTCTTTAAAAGGAGACCGCATGAATGAAATTATGAAAACCCTAACCTTAGTGAGTACCTTTTTCTTGCCCTTAACCTTTATTGTCGGGTTGTATGGGACAAATCTCCGGTTGCCTGAATACCGATGGAATTTAGGCTATCCTTATCTGTGGCTGGTATTAATCGGGACCACTGTAGTCATGTTTTTATATTTTAAACGAAAAAATTGGTGGTAAGGGCAATGGTTGACGAAAGAAGGGAAGGCAAGGTATACTACTGTAAACAGATGCTTTAGCGTGATAAAGTGATAAAGCGATAAAGTGATAAAGAGGAGCGATGTGAGATGTCCAAACCTCTCGGATTTGAAAAACCCTTAGGGATGAGAGATATATTACCTGGTGCATTGCAAAAACAACGCTGGTTGCAACACCGCTTGCTTGAGTCTATGGGCCAGTGGGGATATTGTGAAATTATGACCCCAACCCTTGAATACTATGATACCGTCGGCGGGGCTAGTGCCACTCTGGAAGAACGGTTATTTAAATTATTAGATTCCCAGGGAAAAACCCTGGTGCTGCGCCCTGATATGACGGCACCTATTGCCCGTGTGGCGTCTTCCCTGTTAAAAGAGGAACCTTTTCCTCTCCGCCTCATGTATTCTTCCAATGTCTTCCGTGCCCAGGCGAAAGAAGCAGGCAGAAATGCTGAATATTTTCAAACTGGGGTTGAACTCATTGGATCCAATACTGTAGACGGGGATGCTGAAGTCATTGCCCTTGCGGTTTCTGTGTTAAAAGCAGCTGGATTAAAAGAATTCAAAATCGCCATTGGCCATGTGGGATTCCTTGAAGGGTTATTAGAGGAAACCGTGGATGAAGCTGAGCAACGGGAAGAATTAAAAGGGTATTTACATAACCGGAATTTCGTAGGTTTTCGCAAGTATGTGGACAGCCTTGGGTTGGATAACGAAAAGGAACTGCGCCTGAAAGAGTTGCTTACCTTACGTGGTGGGGAAGAGCTAATTCAGCGAGCAGAGGCCATTACCATCAATGGGAAAGCACGAAAAGCCGTAACCAACCTTCGCCAGTTGTGGGATGCCTTAGAAGCCTATCAGCTAACAGATTCTGTTCTTTTTGATTTAAATCTCTTGAGCAATTTAAATTACTATACAGGCATTTTATTTGAAGGTTATGCAGCCGGCCAGGGTTTCCCTATTTGTACAGGTGGCCGTTATGATGGGCTGATGGCTCAATTTGGCCGTCCAGCTCCTGCTACAGGATTTGCGGTACAGATGGACCGTTTGATGGAAGCAGCCCCATTTGTAGCTAAAGAAATGCCAAGAACCCTTGTGTTATATAGGTCAGAACAGCGGACCATTGCTTTGGAAAAAGCGCGCCTGTTGCGCCAGGAAGTAGGGGTTGTGGTAACCCAGCGCAAAGACGAATGGGATCCTCGTACCAGTGAAAGTTATGATCGAGTATTGGATTTGACAAAGGAGGCGCAATAAGATGTCCCGACAACAAGAAAAACTAATTGTCGCTATGCCTAAAGGGCGGATTTTCGAAGAGGCAGCAGACCTTCTTCGCCGTGCGGGAGTAAACTTGCCCCCTGAGTTTGAAGATTCACGGAAATTGATTATACCTGTTCCTGAAGCAGGAATGGATTTCATATTGGCCAAACCTACAGATGTCCCTACCTACGTGGAATATGGGGTAGCGGATATTGGCGTGGTAGGGAAGGATGTCCTTCTTGAAGAAGATCGGGATGTATATGAATTGCTGGATTTAAATATTAGCAAATGCAAAATGGCAGTCGCTGGCCTTCCAGACTGGAAAGATGACGGCAATCAGCCTCGTGTTGCAACCAAATTCCCACGCATCGCATCGAAGTTCTTCCGGGAGAAAGGGCAACAGGTGGAAGTCATTAAATTAAATGGTTCCATTGAATTAGCCCCCATTATTGGCCTGGCTGACCGAATTGTAGATATTGTTTCAACAGGGCAAACCTTAAAGGAAAACGGTCTTGTGGTTCATGAAGAAATTTTGCCCATTTCCACTCGTTTAATTGCCAATCGGGTAAGCTATCGAATGAAAAGCGAAGCCATTGATTATGTATATCAAAAATTCGCTTCTGTGGTGGAAAAGAAGGAGGATTAACCCATGCTACGTATTGTTGATGCCGCAGAATTCAGCACCCGCCGGGATGTAGAAAACGGTACGGAAACCCAACGGGCTGCTGTTTTAGAAATATTGGATGGTGTAAAAAAAGAAGGGGACGTTGCAGTCAAAGGTTATACGGAAAAGTTTGATGGCGTCGCTTTGGATACTATTCGTGTCACAGCAGAAGAAATGGAAAAGGCTCTTTCTCTCATTGATCCGGCTGTACGCCAGGCTCTGCAAGAAGCAGCAGACCATATTCGCGCTTACCATGAAAAACAACTTCGCCCTTCCTGGATGATGACAGAAGAAAAGGGAACCATGCTGGGACAAATCATCCGTCCTTTGCGCCGGGTTGGCCTTTATGTGCCTGGTGGCACCGCAGCCTATCCTTCCTCTGTTTTAATGAATGCCATTCCTGCCCAGGTGGCTGGGGTTGCAGAAATTGTGATGGTTACCCCTCCAGGGAAAGATGGAAAACTAAATCCTGGGGTTCTTACGGCGGCCTACGATTTAGGAATTCAGGAAATATATAAAGTAGGTGGGGCCCAGGCTATTGGTGCTCTTACTTATGGGACAGAATCCATTGCACCTGTTGATAAAATTGTAGGACCAGGGAATATCTTTGTAGCTCTGGCAAAACGGGAAGTGTTCGGTCTTGTGGACATTGATATGGTAGCAGGCCCAAGTGAGATTCTTGTGGTAGCCGATGAAAATGCCAATCCCGCTTATGTGGCAGCAGACCTTCTCTCCCAGGCAGAACATGACCGGATGGCATCTTCTGTTTTAGTGACACCATCGAAAAAATTAGCCCTAGCAGTACAGGCCGAAGTAGAAGCCCAATTGGCTACCTTGCCTCGCCGAGAAATCGCTCAGGGATCCATTGCAGACCATGGAGCCATTTGCCTGGTGAATGATTTAGAGGAAGCCTTTGACATGGTGAATCGCCTAGCGCCCGAACACTTAGAAGTGATGGTGGAAAACCCCATGAATTACCTTGGGAAGATTCAAAATGCCGGCGCTATCTTCCTTGGACCTTACAGTTCAGAACCTGTGGGGGATTACTTTGCCGGCCCTAATCACGTGTTGCCAACCAACGGGACAGCCCGTTTTTCGTCCCCGTTAAATGTGGATGATTTCCTTAAGAAATCCAGTTTAATTTACTATAGTAAGGGAGACCTTCTGGCCAATGGATCAAAAATTGTATCCTTAGCTCGCCAAGAAGGGTTGGAGGCCCATGCCCGGGCCATTCAAGTACGCCTTGATCAAGAAAGTCAGGAAAGGGAGTAAGCTACATGAGAGAATCAACGGTAGTTCGCAAAACCAACGAAACAAATATAGCCCTCACCTTTGGCGTTGATGGGGAAGGGACGGGCTCCATTCATACCGATGTTCCTTTTATGGACCATATGCTTGACCTTTTTGCCAAGCATGGCCAATTCCATTTGGATATTCAGGCAAAAGGGGACATTGAAATCGATGACCATCATGTTACAGAAGATGTGGCCATTTGCCTGGGGCAGGCATTACGGGAAGCCCTTGGGGACAAAAAGGGGATTAAGCGTTATGCCTCCGTATTCATTCCCATGGATGAAGCATTAGCCCAGGTGGTCGTTGATATTAGCAACCGCCCCCATCTGGAATATCGGGCAGAGTTGCCTTCTGCCAGTGTGGGTAATTTCCAAACAGAATTGGTCCATGAATTCTTATGGAAATTGGCCTTAGAGGCCCGCATTACCCTTCATATTATTGTTCATTATGGACGGAACACCCATCATATGATTGAAGCGGTCTTTAAAGCCCTTGGACGTGCATTGGATGAAGCGACCCAGCTGGATCCCCGGGTGAAGGGGGTTCCTTCAACGAAAGGAATGTTGTAAATGATTGCAATTATTGATTATGGCATGGGAAATTTACATAGCGTGAGCAAAGCGGTAGAACGATTGGGACATGACTATTGCTTTGTTTCTACGAAAGAAGAGTTAATGAAAGCAGATGGGGCACTTCTTCCAGGGGTAGGCGCTTTTGGCGATGCTATGAAGAACTTACAAGAAAAAGGACTCATTGAACCTATTAAAGAATATGTGGCATCTGGAAAGCCCCTTCTGGGGATTTGTCTTGGCATGCAGATTCTTTTTGAATCTAGCAATGAACATGGGCAACATACAGGACTAGGGCTTTTGCCAGGGCATATTGCCCGTTTTGAAGGGGATTATAAAATCCCACATATGGGTTGGAATCAGTTGAAGTTCCTGCAAAATAGCCCTGTTTTAAAAGACGTAGAGGAAGGATATGTATACTTTGTCCATTCCTATTTTCTACAACCTGAAGAAAGCAATCGGTCTGTATTGCTTGCGACTACAGATTATTATCAAGAAGTGCCGGCCATAGTGGGACAGGGGAACGTATATGGGATGCAATTTCATCCGGAGAAAAGCGGTACTGTTGGCATGAAGTTATTGCAGAACTTCACGGAATTGGTAGAGAGCCTTTAGGAGGGGAATGGACATGAGTTTTATTATTTATCCAGCAATTGATATGCGCGGGGGAAAATGCGTCCGCCTGTTGCAAGGGGATTACAATAAGGAAACCGTTTATGGGGATTCTCCCTTAGAAATGGCGAAGCAATGGGCATCTATGGGTGCAGAGTTTATCCATTTGGTTGATTTGGATGCAGCGAAAGTGGGTAAACCTGTGAATGATGAATGGGTGTTATCCATTGCCCGTGAATTGGATGTGCCTGTACAAATCGGCGGAGGGTTGCGCCGCATGGAAGATGTGGACCGCTATCTCCAAAATGGGGTGCAACGGGTGATTTTAGGCACGGCGGCCATTCAAGACCGCCCCTTTACAGAGCAAGTATTGGCTAAATACGGTGACCGTGTTGCCATTGGCATTGATGCCCGAAATGGTTATGTGGCGACTCATGGCTGGTTGGAAACGTCTTCTGTAACTGCAGAAGAATTGGCTAAAGAATTGATTGCGAAAGGTGCAGAAACCTTTATTTATACAGATATTTCCCGTGACGGAACTTTAGAGGGCCCCAATACAGAAAGCATTGTTCGTTTAGCAAAGGCAACAGGCAAAAATGTCATTGCTTCAGGTGGTGTTAGCGTGGCAGAAGACCTGTATGATTTAGCCCGCTATGCCAAAGATGGGGTAGGGGGTGCCATTGTAGGTAAAGCCCTTTACACCCAACGCATTGATTTGGCAGAAGCCATTGCCAAGGTGAAGGAGAAGGAGGGGGAATCATGTTAACGAAACGGATTATCCCCTGCCTTGATGTGAAAGAGGGCCGTGTTGTAAAAGGAATCAGTTTTGTGAATCTCAGGGATGCGGGAGATCCAGTGGAACTGGCGAAACGGTATAGTGATGAAGGAGCGGACGAACTGGTATTTCTTGACATTTCTGCTTCCAACGAAGGTCGGAAAACCATGGTGGAAGTGGTGGAAAATACTGCAGCCAATGTGACCATTCCCTTTACTGTTGGCGGTGGAATTAATGCCGTGGAAGATATGAAACGGATTCTTCGCGCGGGGGCAGATAAAGTGTCTGTTAACACAGCGGCTGTGAACCGTCCTGAATTAATTAAAGAAGGTTCGGAAATGTTTGGGACCCAATGTATTGTGGTCGCCATTGACGCCAAATCTAAGGAAGATGGAAGTGGCTGGGAAGTGTACACCCACGGGGGACGTACACCAACTGGCATCGATGCCGTAGAATGGGCGAAAAAGGCGGAGACCTTAGGAGCGGGAGAAATCCTTCTTACGAGCATGGATTGCGATGGGCAAAAAGACGGGTTTAACTTGCCTTTAACCCGGGCCATTTCCGAAGCTGTGGGCATTCCTGTGATCGCTTCTGGGGGTGCTGGGAACAAAGAACACTTTGCTGAAGCATTTATCGAAGGGAAAGCTGATGCTGCCTTGGCCGCATCTATTTTCCACTATAAAGAAACATCTATTCACGAAGTAAAAGAGTATTTGCAAAAACAAAAGGTCCACGTACGGGTCGTATAGGAGACGAAGAAAAATGGATATTAAGTTTGATGAAAAAGGCCTCGTGCCTGCCATCGTACAAGATGTACAAAGCAAAGAAGTATTGATGATGGCGTATATGAACGAAGAATCATTACAGAAAACCCTGGAAACGAAAGAAACCTGGTTTTTTAGCCGCTCCCGCAATGAGTTGTGGAACAAAGGGGCAACCAGCGGAAATACACAAAAAGTCGTTGATGTATTGTATGATTGCGATTCTGATACCCTTTTGGTGAAAGTGATTCCAGCAGGTCCTGCTTGCCACCGCAATACCTATACTTGCTTTACAGATACCCTTCTTGGAGATGAAACCACAGTAGGTTCCAAAGACCGCTTTGCCATTATCAATGAATTAGAACGAGTCATTGCCCAGCGGGAAGCGGAAATGCCTGAAGGTGCTTATACCACCTACCTCTTTGAAAAAGGAATCGATAAAATCCTGAAAAAAGTAGGGGAAGAAGCCGGCGAAGTAATTATTGCTGCGAAAAACCGTGACCCGGAAGAACTGAAATGGGAAGTGGCCGACCTTATGTATCACCTCCTAGTAGCATTGCGTGAACAAAAGCTGCCATTGGATGAGGTTTTAAAAGTATTAGAAGAACGCCATAAGTAGATAGATTTGTGGATTAAAAAGGGGCAACCTGGTGCGAATGTATATGCACTGGTTGCCCCTTATCATGTTTATCCCTTTAGGTCAGTAATGTAATAGTTGCTAAAGATGACCGTAAGGTCTGAAGGTGTTCGTCTATTTAACTTCCTTGACGGCGAGGAAGTTAAATAGACGGACACCTTCACTACGGGCGCGCCTTCAAAACATCTGGGTAAAAAAATAAAGGATGCGCCGATCAGAAAGCTAACGCTTTCCCTTCGGCATAAGTCAACTAAGCAGTTGCCTTCGCAAGCTTGGCACCTAACTAAGTTTCCTTTACGGTTGAAGGCTTTTATCGCCCTCAGATCAGATATCCTCCGTATCGTCTTCGCAAAAAGGCACTCATTGATTTATTAGCATCTCTATAAATAAGACCTTACGGTCATCTTTAGTAACTAGTAGACTACTTAGCGAAAGGGATAAAGGTGATAAAGGGCTACTATCACCCTCCCAACCGAGCTCTTACGAACTCACTGATCCAAGGGGATAAAGGTGAAAAGGAGTGAGAAGGGGGGGGCTCTTCCCCCCACTACTTAAGGAACAGAATTAACGCAGTAGCAGCCAAGCCTACATAAATCCATATAGAATCTTCTTTCCAACATGTTAGGATTTTTTTCATTAAAATCACCTCGATTACAGTATATTCCATTCATATGACAAACTGTGACGTTAATACACTTTCCGTAGTCTTATACTAGAGGGGAGGAAAGTGGATGGGAAAACGAGCGATTATAAGCATTCCCCTTATTGTCATATTGCTTGCGGGCATCGTGGCTACTGTTTTCTTGATGAATTATAAGATTTCTGCACCGAATATAAATGTGGCCCAGCGTATTGGAGCCTATTCTAAACCTGCTGTGGTTCGGGTGGTTGATGCAGCGTATGTAAAATGGGATTATTCATATGTTGATATCCCAGAGATCTATGCCTTCATTGCAGCAAGGGGCGGTCAAACTCTAATTGGGGGAATGGGTTCCGGGGCGATTATTAGTTCAAACGGGTATATTGTCACCAATGCCCATGTAGTAGAACTGACAAGGAAAAGCGATCAGGATATTGCAACAGCAGCTTTAAAACAGCTTTCCTATGAAGTAGCAGCGTATTATAACCTTCCTGCAGATGCCGTTGCGGAATATATATTTAGTAGGGTGGCATATACAGGTGTACAGAAGATGCAAAAAGTATTTTTGCCCAACAATGAAACTCCTTATGATAGTGATGTGAAATCTTATGGTGCACCTGTGGGTGATGGAAAGGATGTGGCCGTTCTTAAAATTGATGGTAAAAACCTGCCTACGATCCCAATGGGTGATTCTGATGGTTTACAGTTACAGGAGGATATTTGGGTAATTGGATATCCGGCAGCTGGAGATTCAGATGTGTTATCGACAGAGTCTATGCTTGTATCATCGATTACTGCAGGGCAAGTGTCCGCTACGGATAAAAAGTCATCCCAGGGCAGTCCGGTTATTCAAGTAAGTGCAGCAGCTACACATGGAAATAGTGGTGGTCCTGTTATAAATAAGGACGGGAAGATTGTTGGGTTATTAACTTTCCGTGGGAATACAGTCAATGGAAATGAGGTTCAAGGATTTAACTTTGCTGTGCCATCTACCACGGTAAATGAATATATTTCTCAGGCTGGGGCCAAACCGGGGCTGGGGCAAATTGACACACTCTATCGGGAAGGACTTGAACTCTACTGGGGCGGTTATTATAAAGAAGCCTTAGACCGGTTCCAAAAAGTGCAACAGCTGTTTGATAAACATTCGGAAATTAAAAAGTTAATTAGTGATTCCCAGGCAAAAATGGGCCAAAGCAAAACCTATTGGCCAGGATATGCTTTATACTTCTATATTTTTGATGGCGTTGCGGTGGTGCTCATTATTTTCCTTGTAGTCTTTGGATTTATACTTAAGCCCAAAAAAGACCCGGAGCCAGTGGAAGAAAATAGCGTAGAATAACAGAACCCCCCGTCAATTAAGTAAGACGGGGGGTTCTTACTTTTACCCTCGGGAACCCCAGTTGAAAAAGCGGGTGGCCAGGATGGTAGACACAACACCAATTCCCAGGAGGATCCACACATTTGTTAGTTGGTCTGTGATGGGGGCAAAGTTCCAAGTTTGCCGTAAAAGGTCAACAACATAGTAGAGGGGAAGAATTTTGGCAACACCCTGTAAAAATTCTGGCATCATTTCTAATGGGAAGGTGGCACCTGATAAGAAAAGCATAAGGTTCAAAATGACAGAGCTAATGGCTGCAGATGTTCTGCTGTTTTTCGCCAGGGAAGTGGCGAAAATCCCAAAAGGAAAGATAGCAAAGATAGATAGGGCAATGGCAATTAACGTACTTCCTAAATATTTTGGAAAATCCAGATTGTAGGCTAGGCTGCCAAACAGCACGATTAACAAGGCGCTGAGTAGAAAAATGAGTGTTCCATAAATGATGTGGGCGGTTAGGACTTTTCCCGGACGGATGGGTGTAGCTTGATAGCGGCGGAGGATTCCCTGTTCCCGGTATTCTGTGAGGACGGTGCCAATGGTGAAAAGAGCAGTTGTTAACATGTTGATTGCAATCCAGGAAGGAATGTAAGCATTGCTGTAACTCATTTGCCCGATTTTTTGATCGCCAAACATAGCCCCAAAGAGCCAAATCAGTAAGATTGGGAAGAGAAAGGTCCAAAAAACTGCCTGTTTTTCTCTGAAAAATAATTTACTTTCCATGAATGTGAGGCGAAGGATATGGTTCATGGGCTTTGCTCCTTTCCAGCCATTTGTACAAATAGATCGTCAAGGGAACCTACTTCAAAGCGGAAGTTGTCGATTTTCCATCCTTTTTCTTTGGCTAGTTGGAATAATTCAAGGGATGTATCCTGGAGGTTATGGGTTTGAATTTTAATGGTTTCATTGGAGTGAGAGACATCATTTGCCCCGGTTATATTTCGCAACAATTCCAGGTCTGCATCGTCAGATATAAAGGTAAGGTAATTGGCCATAAGGAACTGATTTACCAGGTGTTTTGGGGTGTCTAAAGCCACAATCTGCCCCTCTTTAAACATGGCAACCCGGTCACACAGTTGTTCTGCTTCTTCCATGTAGTGGGTGGTGACCACGATGGTTTTGCCTTCTTGTTGCAAGTTTCTGATTAGAGACCACATATCCCTGCGGGCACCAGGGTCAAGACCGGTACTAGGTTCGTCAAGGAAAATAATCTCAGGATCGTGAATGATGGCAAGGGCAAGGGTTAATCGTTGCTTCCAACCACCGGACAGGTTGGTGAACTGGGTATCCATAAAAGAATCTAGGCCCAGCTTTTCAAGGATGGCAGGGATGTCTCCTTTTTTCTCATAGAAGGAAGAGAAAAGGTGGATGGCTTCTTTTACCTTCATCCGTTCCTGAATGGATGTGGATTGAAATTGAATGCCGATTTTTTGCCGTAATTCATAGGGTTTTTTTTCCGGGTCTAAGCCAAGGATGCTAATCTTGCCATTGTCTTTTTTGCGCAATCCTTCCAGGATTTCAATGGTGGTGGTTTTTCCTGCACCATTCGGGCCTACTATTCCGAAGATTTCTCCCTTTTCTACGGAGAAACTAACACCCTGCACAGCATGTTTGTTTTTATAAACCTTATGCAGGTTTTCTACTTCAATAGCATAGGACATTATCATCCCTCCTCGTTAAACTAATACGAAGGAAATTTTATAATGATTCATTTTTTTAGCTTATTATTCATCATTTGTTTTCAATTTCCAAAGGAAGAATAATGGGCTAATATCTGGTGCCCCCACGTTGATTCGCTTAATCTCTTTCATTCCTGGTTCGTTTATACCTTCTTTTTCGGTAAAGAAATATTCAATCCCCAGTTGTTGGGCAATGTTGAGTACAGTTGGATTATAAGCTCCATAAGGGAAAGCGAGAAGTTTTCTCTGGTTCTCTAATTTATCTTGCAGGAAGTTATCCGCCTTTTGTAAATCTTCGCGAACCCGGGCTTCATACTCTTCTTGTGTTTCCCAATTTTTAGTCTTTTCAAGGAAGATAGGGCTTGTTAATACATAGGTTTGTGCCCCATTTTTATCTGTGGTGATTTTATGGCTATCATAGGTGTGGGAGTAAAAGCTCATCCCTATCTTTTTTAATTCCCGCATTTGGTCCCACGATAAATGGGGAATTTCGGTATTTGATTCTTCTGTAGGAGCTACAACAATAAAATTGCTGGCCACATAGCCAAAGTTATTTAAAATAGGGTAAGCCTGTGTATAAAAACTCTCGTATCCATCTTCAAAAGTAATGACAAGGGCATTTGGAGGCACGGTTCCCTGTTTGTCCATAAACTTTAAAAATTGTTCCATACTGATGACGTTGTAACCGTAATCTTTTATTGTTTGCATATGTGCTGCAAATAATTGGGGGGTAATGGTGGCCGAATTGGTTTTCTGTGCAACGTGCTGATATGAAATGACTAATACTTTGTCTCTATAGTAAATCATTTCACCTTCAGGTTTCTTGAAATAAAGATAAATGGATAGAATGCTTGCAGAGAAGAAGATGATGAGAAAAAAGATGATTGCTCGTTTTATGTGTTTCATATGGGGTGATGTCGCTCCTTAATCCTAATAGGATAATGATACCATGGGCTGGATTATTTGCCTATTAAAGAGAGTTGTATCTTTGCCTGGGTGGAGTTGGCACTTTTTATTATGGTATACTATCTTTATAAGATCAGGATGATGGAGGAACAAATGATCAAACAACAATACGCTCATAAACGGAAGAGTAATATCGTTCCTATAAAAGTAGACGCTTCCTTTTATTGTGAAAGGGCAATAAAATCTTTAAATCGCCTAAAGTTTAAGAAAGCAGTCCGTTATTTCCATAAAGCCATTGAATTGGAACCTGAGAATGCAACGTTTTATTGTAATCTTGCGGGTGTCCTTGCTGAAATGGAGAAGTTCGATGAATCTAACCGATTGTTATGGCATGTTTTAGAAAAGATTGATCCCTCCATGTTCGAATGTTATTTCTATCTTTCCAGTAATTATGCGAATTTGATGGATTTTGATTTGGCTGAACAATATGCGATGAAATATCTTGAGAAATGTGCCGATGGTGAATGGGCAGATGAAGCAGAGGATTTATTGGATTTTATCACTGTTGAATTGCAACTCCCATCTTTAGATAGCAACAATGAAGAAGATTTAGAAGTGACGGCGTTACATGATCGGGCTCGCTATCATTTAGAAGAGGGACGATTTAATGAAGCTAAAGAGCTGCTGGAAGGCTTAACCATAGACCATCCGGATTTTTATGCTGCTCGCAATAATTTGGCCCTATGCTACTACTACATGGGTTCTTTTGGGGATGCCATGGAAACGGTGGAAGAGGTTTTAAAAGACGATCCCTTTAATGTGCATGCATTATGCAACCTGGCCGTTTTTTATTATCATTTGAATCATCCCGATTTAAAGGAAATGGTAGAGGTGTTACGGAAGTTAGCTCCTTTCCGGATGGAACAGACCTATAAATTAGCAACCACCCTTGGTATTTTAGAAGACCATAAAGGGGCGTATTTATTATTTAAAAAACTAATTGCCCATTCTGGATATGGGGATATTCATATGCTTCATTATGGGGCTGTTGCTGCATACAATTCTGGCTTATTGACAGAAGCAGAAGCCCTGTGGAAACGGGTGAAGCGGTTAGACCCTACAGGGGTTGTGGCCCCTTATTATTTAGAACAGATTGAGAGAAAAGAGGCTGGAAAACCCTGTGCCAAAGGGGTCTCCTATCATTATCAACTAATGGAAGATGAAAAGGTGTTTACCATTGAAGAGTGGAAAGAGGAATTGGTGAAAGACCCATTAATCCGTTCTTCATTCCTTTGGGCACTTCGCTATGGTGACCGGGATACGAAAATCCAGGTGATCCGGGCTTTTGAAGTGATCCCAGACAAGGAATTCGAGGAAGCACTGCGCCTGCTGTTATTAAATCCTGCGGAAGATGATGAGTTAAAACAACAGGTGATTGATGTGTTGAAAAACATGGGGGCAGAAGGTCCTTTTGCGTCTATTTTCCAACATCGGGAGCAAATGCTTGGATTTGATGATGCGGAGAAATGGCAGAAGGTATTGCATTGTTTAAAAAATAAGATGCAAAATCGTTATGATCATCAGGTCATTGAAGAAGCTCGTCTGTTTTGGTTGGAGTTCATCGATAAGGCGTATCCGGGCATTCCAAACATCCGTAAAGTGGAAGCATGGGCTGCTTCTGTGGAATATTTATTATTAAAACGTTCCAAATTATCCGTTACCCGAGAAGCAGTTTCCAAACTGTATGGTATATCCATTACTACTTTAGATCGGAACTGTAAAGTCATCCGGGAAACATTCGAGAAAGAACTCTAATAAATGAAAGGTATATCCATTTTAGCGCTGTCTAATTTGTATATACCTTTTTATCTGTGTTTAGATGTTGGTTCCATTTCAAAAGTATTGGTATGTGTAGACAAAATACTGGAGCAAGTATATACTAAAACCATAAATCGAAAAAAATCGATTAAGCGATATAAACCTGAAGATTCGGGTTATCATAGTAATGAAATTAAGGGAGGTTACAGGCATGAGTGAAGAAAAAGTGTATGATGTGATTATTATTGGGGCTGGTCCTGCAGGGATGACAGCAGCTGTATATACATCCAGAGCCAATATGAGTACGTTAATGGTGGAACGGGGAATTCCTGGGGGACAAATGGCCAGTACAGAGGAAATTGAAAATTACCCAGGGTATGAATCCATTCTTGGACCTGATTTATCCAATAAAATGTTTGAACATGCACGGAAATTCGGCACTGAATATGCCTATGGTGACATTAAAGGGATTCGTGTAGAAGATCCTTATAAAATTGTTCTGGCCGGGGATAAGGAATACAAAGGGAAGTCTGTGATTATTGCTACAGGTGCAGAGCATCGCCTGTTAGGGGTTCCTGGAGAAAAGGAATTGGCTGGCCGTGGGGTTTCTTATTGCGCGGTTTGCGACGGGGCTTTCTTCCGGGAAAAAAATCTCATTGTTATAGGCGGTGGGGATTCCGCAGTGGAAGAAGGAATTTACTTAACTCGCTTTGCGAAAAAAGTAACCATTGTGCACCGTCGGGATGAGTTACGTGCACAAAAAATCCTGCAAAAAAGAGCCTTTGAAAATGAGAAAATGGATTTCATCTGGAATTCTGCTGTGAAGGAAATTGTGGGCACGGATAAAGTAGAAAAAGTGATTTTGCAAGATCGGGAAACAGGTGAAGAAAGTGAAGTTCAGGCAGATGGAGTATTTATCTATGTAGGAATGGATCCTCTTTCTGTACCTTTCCGGGACCTGGGCATTACCAATGAAAGCGGCTATATCCTGAGCAATGAAAAAATGCACACCAGCATTCCTGGCATTTATGCAGCAGGAGATGTGCGGGAGAAAGCCTTGCGCCAGGTAGTCACCGCAACAGGTGATGGGGCTGAAGCAGCCATTTCTGCGCAAAACTTCGTTGAGGATTTAAATGATCAACTTAAAGAATCTGCAGAAATTAAAAAGTAATCTGTTTTTAATAGGTTTGTAACAATACTGAAATATAACTCGTTTATAGTTATAAGTGAGCTAAATTGACCCCTTTAGATAATTATATTTTAACGCAGACCAAACATGGTCTGCGTTCTTTTTTTTACTTTTTCGTTGTGATCGTGATGTTAGTACATCCGAACATCTTCCATTCATTAATAGGTCGCGAAAATAACAGTCCCATGGTAGACTTATATAAAATTGAAAACTTTCCCCTGGGATGTGAATATGCTGATGAAGAATACCGAAAAAGAAATCAATCTTGTAATAATCACTGGGATGTCCGGAGCGGGTAAAACGGTAGCCATTCAGAAGCTTGAAGATCTGGGTTTTTTCTGTGTTGATAATTTGCCCCCTGTTTTAATCCCTAAGTTTGCAGAACTATTGAATGAGTCCGGAGGAAAATTCGAAAAGGTGGCTATGGTCATCGATTTGCGGGGCCGGGAATTTTTCGATTCTTTGTTTGGGGCACTGGAAAAAATTGAGGGCATGGAAAAAATTAATTACCAAATTTTATTCTTAGATGCCAATGATTCCGTTCTTGTGCAACGATATAAAGAAACAAGAAGACATCATCCATTGGCTCCTCAGGGGTTGCCTGTAGATGGGATTCGCCAGGAAAGACAATTGTTGCAGGAGTTAAAGGGCCGTGCAGACCTGATCATTGACACATCTAATATAAAGCCTACGAGGTTAAAAGAAAAAATAAGTTCGATCTTTAATAAGTTTAGCAAACGTCTAACCATTAATATTCAGTCCTTTGGCTTTAAATATGGCATTCCTATAGACGCAGACCTTGTATTTGACGTGCGTTTTTTGCCCAATCCCCATTATATTGAAAATTTAAGGCCTTTGACGGGGAAGAATCCTGAAGTGTCTGAATATGTATTTAAATGGGATGTTTCAAAGGATTTCATGAAAAGGTTAACAGATTTAGTTGATTATACTTTG
Source organism: uncultured Paenibacillaceae bacterium (assembly GCA_937874515.1). Taxonomy (GTDB): domain Bacteria; phylum Bacillota; class Bacilli; order Aneurinibacillales; family Aneurinibacillaceae; genus CALNBV01. Next base: position 42,209 of record CALNBV010000224.1, read on the forward strand.
CCCTATTACCAGTCAGAAGGTAAAAGCCAGCTGGTCATTGGGATTGGATGTACAGGAGGAAAACATCGCTCTGTAGCCATCGCGGAATTTTTGGGGAATCGCTACCATGATCAATATAATGTTCGCGTGACCCACCGGGATATGGAGCGTGGAAAGTCTTAGAGGTGTATAAGGGTTATGAGGAAACCTAAGGTTGTTGTAATAGGGGGAGGGACAGGATTGTCTGTTCTTCTCCGGGGATTAAAACTTGAGCCGGTTGATATTACTGCCATTGTCACTGTTGCAGACGATGGGGGCAGTTCTGGTCGCCTAAGAGATGAATTGCACATGCCTCCGCCTGGGGATATTCGCAATGTATTAGTAGCCCTTGCCGATACAGAACCCCTGTTGGAAAGTTTGCTGCAACACCGTTTCCATAATGGAAATGGCCTTGCCGGGCATTCCATTGGGAATCTATTAATCGCTGCGTTGACGGAAATTAGCGGGGATTTTGTCACTGCTGTTGAACAGTTAAGCAAGGTATTGGCTGTGCGGGGGAGGGTTCTTCCTGCTGCCAATCAAGCAGTGGTTTTAAATGCGAAAATGGAAGATGGAACAGTAGTTTCCGGTGAATCCTTGATTCCTAAGTCAGGTAAAAAAATCAAACGGGTATTTATAGACCAGGAAAATGTGGAGGGGCTTGATGATGCGATCCAGGCGTTAACCGAGGCGGATTTAATTGCTATTGGACCAGGAAGCCTATATACCAGCATATTGCCTAATTTATTAGTCCCTGGCATTGTCGAGGCCATTCGCAACAGTTCAGCTGTGAAAGTTTTTATCTGCAATGTCATGACACAACCAGGGGAAACGGATGGTTTCTCTGTGGCTGACCACATTCAAGCCATTCATGATCATGTTGGAAATTCATTATTTAATTATGTGATTATAAATAATGGGGAAGTTACACCCCAATTAAGGGAAAAATATGCTGTAGAGGGATCTACTCCTGTTTATTATTATCAAGAGGAAATGATCAGGTATCCCTATAAAATCATCGCTGATGATTTTCTAATTTGTTATGATGATTACCTGCGCCATAATGCAATACGTATAAGTCGAACCTTACGAAGGTTAATTGGCGTGGGAACATGAGGTGTTCACATGTCCTTTGCTGCCCAAACAAAAAAAGAATTAACCCTACTAGAAACAGATTCTTGTTGTAGAAAAGCGGAATTAACCGCACTAATTCGAATGAATGGCACTTTTCAGTTTGGTGGGAATCGGTTCATTCTCGATGTAAGTACTGAAAATGCTGCCATTGCCCGTCATATCTACGTATTGATCAAAGAGATTTTTCAGGTTCATGTGGAATTGCTTGTGCGCAAGAAAATGCGCCTGAAGAAAAATAATGTCTATATCGTACGGATTTCCCACGCTGTGCGAGAAATCCTGGATCAATTAGGGATTATGCAAGGGGGGTCATTTAATTACGGAATATCTCCAGACATTGTGAAAAATGAATGCTGTAAACGGGCGTATTTGCGAGGGGCCTTTTTAGCGGGAGGTTCTGTGAATCATCCTGAAGCCTCTAGTTATCATCTTGAGATTTTTTCTTCCCATCAGGAACACTGTCTACAGTTAACAGAGCTTGTAAATCATTTTCAGCTAAACGCCCGCTATATTGAGCGGAAAAAGGGCCATATTATGTACATAAAAGAAGGGGAGAAGATTTCCGACTTTCTTGGGATTATTGGTGCCCATCAGGCGTTAATGTTTTTTGAAGATGTCAGGATTGTCAAAGACCTGAAAAACTCCGCCAACCGATTAAATAATTGTGATATGGCGAATTTAAATAAAACCGTAATCGCTGCTATGAGGCAAATTGAAAATATTTTGCTGATTGAAGCCAAAGTTGGATTGGAAACCCTTCCAAAGCGTTTGCGTGATGTTGCTGAACTTCGTTTGAAATACAGGGATATGAATCTTGCTGAATTGGGGGATTTTCTTCCCGAAGGCAAAGTCAGTAAGTCTGGAATCAATCATCGCATGCGGAAAATTGGAGAGATTGCAGATAAACTAAGGGAAAAAGAGGGGAAACTCACAGATTAATTCTTTGTTTCATGCTATAATGATATAAAAACTTGGAATTAACGATCTGAATAGGGGGACGTTATGTTCGTTCAAGAAAATGTAAGGGTTAACCTTAAAACGGGTTTGCAAGCTCGCCCTGCTGCTTTCTTTGTCCAGGAAGCGAACCGCTTTGCTTCAGAGATTTTCCTTGAAAAGGATCAAAAAAAAGTTAACGCAAAAAGCATTATGGGTGTCATGAGTTTAGCCATTGGTTCTGGGGCTCAGGTTACCATTATAGCAGAGGGCATAGATGCAGAGGAAGCAGTAAACCGTTTGCGCCAAATGATTGAAAAAGAAGATTAAAAACAAAAAGAGCTTAGTAACGTTTGGTTACCAGCTCTTTTTTGTTTGCCTTAATTATACTTATTTTCTTTATTTGACAGGTTTTCCTGGGCTTTCAATGACTTCGTCAATGATTCCATATTCTTTGGCTTCATGGGCGCTCATGAAGTTATCACGGTCTGTATCTTTTTCAACTTTTTCTAATGGTTGTCCACTGCGTTCAGAGAGGATTCGATTTAAATGATCTCTCATTTTTAAGATGCGGTTGGCAGCAATTTGAATATCGCTTGCCTGTCCTTGAGCACCGCCAAGAGGCTGGTGAATCATGATTTCGCTGTTAGGAAGGGCAAATCGTTTTCCTTTTGCACCAGCGGTTAATAAGAAAGCCCCCATGGAGGCAGCCATACCTACACAGATGGTAGAGACTTCTGGTTTAATAAATTGCATCGTATCATAAATGGCCATTCCAGCAGTAATGGATCCACCTGGGCTGTTAATATATACGCTGATATCTCTTTCTGGATCTTCCGCTGCGAGGAAGAGTAATTGAGCAACTACGCTGTTTGCAACCTGATCATTAATAGCTGTGCCCAAAAAGATGATTCTGTCTTTAAGTAGGCGAGAATAAATGTCGTATGCCCGCTCACCCCGATTGGTTTGTTCAATTACGGTAGGAATTAAATTCATAACTATTTCCTCCTCTCATATAATCAATATGATTATAGTACAATAATAGTCAAAAAAGGTCAAACCTAATCAAACATCACTCTGTATCCTTTATTATTCTTTATTTACGTTTTTATACCTGCTTAAGAGCCTTGTCGATAACATCCTTATTTCAGGAAGTTTTGTCGAAAGTAAAGCCACGGGAATAAATATGTGTAATAATATTTTAAATCATTTTATTATTTGCGCAAAAAAGGAAAGAGGGGATTACAATGGCAGAGTTTGAAGGAATGATCGGAAAGCTTATTCAGTTGACCTATACGGACTTGGATGGGGAAGTTGTAGAGGGTGTGGGTAAAATTCTATACACTCTAAAAAATCGGGCTTTTGTTTTTCAGGATGAAGATGATATGAGGCAAATGATTGTTTACAACCGACATGTGATGCGGTTGCGGGAAGTCCATTCGATTGTAGATGGTTGCAACCATCAGCATAACCAATTGGCAGATCCATCTTAAAGGAGCGAGGAAATTGAAAGAACCCTTTACTTTGACCCGGAACGAAAAACAAATTCGTGGGGATGTTTATCTTTCAGATCTAAATGATACCAGCACAAAGAAACCTGTGGTTATCATTTGCCATGGATTTAAGGGATTTAAAGATTGGGGTATGTTCCCCCGTGCTGCTGGCTATTTGGCACAACAGGGTTATGTTGTGATTACGTTTAACTTTTCTGGAAATGGTATTGGGGAAGATATGGAATCCTTTACGGAATTAGAAGCCTTCGGACACAATACCTATGGGCAGGAACAGGATGATTTAGCTTTTCTTATTGGGAAAGTGAAACAGGGTGGCGTTCCTTTTAGCGACCATATGGATGAATCCAAAATAGCTTTGATTGGGCATAGCAAAGGGGGAGGCGCAGCAATTATGTATGCATCCTCCCACCCTGAAGAGATCAATGCCCTTGTTACCTGGAATGGCATTGCCAACGTAGATATATTCGGGCAAGAAGTAAGAGAGCAGATTAAGGAAAATGGTGTTGGGTATGTTGAAAACGCCCGGACGAAGCAAAAAATGCCCATCTATCCCATTGTGATTGAAGAAATTGACTCCCATAAGGATGAATATGATTTACCTGCCAGGGTAGCCCTATTAAAACAACCAATTCTTCTTGTCCAAGCGCGCAATGATATGGAACGGATTGTAACGGGTGCATCGAAGCTAATTGAACAAGCGAAACAAGGACGGTTGATTTGGATCGAAGAAGCGGGACATACCTTTAATACAACACATCCCTATAAAGATGACCCACCAGCTTTCGCAGGGGCTCTTGCTGTCACATTGGCCTTCTTAAAAGAGAAACTGAAATAAGGAAAAAGCACCCACTTGAGTGGTGCTTTTTCTCGTTCAACTATACCTTTTTTTGAAAGAATCAGGTGGTTTACATGCATATGAAAACTGGATTGTCCCAGGGACAACAACTACAATTAAATATGACCATGGCCATTCAACAATCCATTAAGATTCTTCAATTATCTGGACATGAGTTAATGGAATATGTTCAAGAAGAAATCAAAGAAAATCCTTTTTTGGAAGGTATCCAATCCTTTCAAGGAAAGGGAATCGACCCTTCTCTTTTAGAAAACATAGTATATAAAGAAAGGGATTTTATTGAGGATTTGTTTCATCAGGTTTCCTTTCTAACCTTATCTCCTCTTGAAAAAAAGGTGATCCATTATTTAATTGGTAACTTAAATGAACGGGGTTTTCTAACCTTGTCTCCTTCTGAAGCAGCGGAACAATTAGAGGTTTCTGAAGAACTGGTTGAGAACATGTTGCATCAATTGCAACAGTTAGACCCCCCAGGTGTAGGGGCTCTTAGTGTAACACACAGTTTGCTTTTGCAGGCCAGGCGCAAAGGATTGGATCCCCACATTGAAACCATCATTGAATGTTATTTAGAGCCCCTGGCAGACCAGGATTATGAGTGGATTGGAAAGAAATTAAATGTGCCTTTGGGCACGGTGCGAAAATTCGCCAATGAAATCTCTTCCTTACATCCCTATCCCTGTACCCAGTCGGCCCCTTTTCAAGAGCACTATATCATTCCTGATGTAGTGATTAGGGAAGTGGAGGGGGAATTTGTGGTGGTAGTAAATGAGGAGGGGAATCCCCAGTTAAAAATCAATGAGTATTATCAGGGAATCATGGGGAAAGGAAAATGGGATGAAGGAACCTACCGTTATATGCAGGAGAGGTTCAAATCAGCCTGGTGGATCATTAAGAGTATAGAACAAAGAAAGATGACACTTGAACGGGTGGCAAAAGCCGTTGTAGAGGAACAGAAGGAGTTTTTCCACCAGGGATTGGCCGGTTTGCAGCCACTTACCTTAAAAGATATTGGGGACCAACTAGGGTTGCATGAATCTACAATCAGCCGAGCAGTGAAGGGGAAATATATGCAGACCCCAAAAGGGCTGTATGAATTAAAGTATTTTTTTAACAGAGGTTTTTCTACATTAGCCATAAAAAAGAGAATAAAAGATATCATTGAGCACGAAGATAAAAAGAAGCCTTTTTCAGATCAGAAATTAACCCAGCTACTACTTGTTGTGGGTTTTGAATTATCTCGAAGAACCGTTGCAAAATATCGGGAAGAATTGGGGATTCCGTCATCTGGAAAGAGAAAAGAGTGAGTCATGAAGAAGAACAAGACTTTTTATATCACGATTTACACCAGGGAAGGCTGTGAACTATGCGTAAAAGTGAAAGAAAAGGTGCAGCGGGCAGCACGGCACTATCCCATTACCTTAGAAATGGTGGATATTCGTACGGACGAAGCCTTATTGCAGGAATATGGTTGTCTTATTCCTGTGGTTCATATTGATGGGGAGAAAGTATTTGTTTCGAAAATGGCAGAACGCTGGTTATTACGGGAATTAGAAATACGTTCCAATTAATCATAAAGGAGTGGTTAGATGGTAAAGGTTGCTATTAATGGGTTTGGTCGCATTGGGCGCAACGTGTTTAGAGTGGCCTGCAGAACCCCGGAAGTTGAAATCGTGGGAATCAACGATTTAACAGATGCCCATACCCTTGCCCATCTTTTAAAATACGATTCGGTTCATGGACGCCTTGAAGGGGAAGTGAGTTCCACAGACAACAGTCTTATTGTCAATGGGAAAGAAATAAAGGTAACGGCAGAACGGGACCCCCTTACGTTGCCATGGAAGGAATTAGGCGCAGATATCGTCATAGAATCTACAGGGCGTTTTACAAAAAGGGATGATGCAGCCAAACATCTTCAGGCTGGGGCGAAAAAAGTGATTATTTCAGCACCAGGCAAAAATGAGGATGTGACCATCGTGATGGGGGTAAATGACGAAGCATATGACCCTGTTAACCATCATATCATTTCTAATGCATCCTGTACTACGAACTGCTTGGCGCCTTTTACTAAAGTGTTGCACAATAAGTTCGGCATTCGGCGGGGTTTGATGACAACAGTGCATTCCTATACCAATGATCAGCAAATTCTCGATCTTGCCCATCGGGATTTGCGGCGGGCCAGAGCTGCAGCCTTGTCCATTATTCCAACGACAACAGGAGCAGCGAGGGCAGTGGGGCTGGTATTGCCGGAATTGAAAGGGAAGCTAAATGGTTTTGCGATGAGGGTACCTACGCCAAACGTTTCTGTGGTTGATTTAACCGTTGAATTACAGCGGGGTACCACAGCAGAGGAAATTAATAATGAGTTAAAACGGGCGTCCCAGGAAGAGTTAAAAGGAATTCTTGGCTATACAGATGAACCCCTTGTTTCTAAAGATTTTAATGGGGACCCCCATTCCTCCATTGTTGATGGCTTGTCCACGATTATCATGGATGATGACTTTGTAAAAGTCGTTGCCTGGTACGATAATGAATGGGGTTATTCTAATCGAGTTGTCGATTTGGTTAAATTTGTTGCCAAACAAGGCCTTTAAATTATAATATAAAGTATGTGTGTCAAAGGAGGGGAATTTCTTTTCTCTCCTGTTTCCGTATGTTAAGGGAGGATGACTTTCTTGAATAAAAAGTCTATTCGTGATGTTGATGTAAAAGGAAAACGCGTATTTTGCCGTGTTGATTTTAATACGCCCATGGAAAATGGATGTATTACTGACGATACACGGATTCGCGAATCGATTCCAACAATTAAGTATCTTTTAGATCAGGGTGCCCGTTTAATTTTGGCAAGCCACTTTGGCCGACCAAAGGGAAAAGTTGTTGAGGAGCTGCGCCTTAATGCTGCAGCCCAACGCTTATCAGAATTATTAGACGGTCATGAGGTTAAAAAAGTTGATGAAGTATTTAGTGAAAAGGTAAAGCAAGCAGCTGAAGAACTGAAAGAAGGGGAAATTCTCCTTTTGGAAAATGTTCGTTTTGTTCCAGGTGAAGAAAAGAATGATGAAGAGTTGTCCCAACAATTCGCTTCACTTGCTGACTTGTTTGTAAACGATGCCTTTGGTACAGCCCATCGTGCCCATGCTTCTACATCAGGTGTTGGCCGGTATATTGAAGGGGTGGCCGGGTTGCTCATGGAAAGAGAAATCGAATTCATGGGAAAAGCCTTAACGAAACCTGAACGCCCATTTACCGCAATTATGGGTGGGGCGAAAGTGAAAGATAAAATCGGTGTTATTGAAAATCTTCTAGATAAAGTTGACCACTTGATTGTGGGTGGTGGCCTATCCAATACATTTATAAAAGCGGCAGGCAATAGTGTGGGTTCTTCTTTACTGGAAGAAGAGAAAGTGGGCCTTGCCCGTTCCCTTATGGAGAAAGCAGCCGCAAAAGGTGTAGAATTCCTTATTCCTGTGGATGTTGTTGTTGCAGATTCTTTCTCCAATGATGCGAATCAAAAAGTGGTCAGTATCGAAGCCATTCCTGAAGGATGGCAAGCTCTTGATATTGGTCCAAAAACCATTGATTTATATGGAAAAACCATTCGTGAATCCAAAACCGTGGTTTGGAATGGACCTATGGGTGTATTTGAAATGGATGCTTTTGCGAAGGGGACAAATGAAATCGCTGGCTATTTAAGCGAAGTGGATGGGGTTACGATTATTGGTGGCGGTGATTCCGTTGCAGCTGTTGAAAAAGCAGGGCTTTCTTCTAAAGTGAGCCACATCTCAACTGGTGGCGGAGCTTCTCTTGAGTTTTTAGAAGGGAAAATTCTCCCTGGTATTGGTGTTCTTGCTGATAAGGGGATGGAATAATGAGTCATCGTATCCCAATTATTGCAGGGAATTGGAAAATGCATAAAACCCATGAAGAGGCAAAGGATTTCGCCGGGGAAATCAAAGGGCTAATACAGTTTGCAGAGGTGGAGAGTGTCATCTGTGCACCATTCACCGCATTAGCTTCCCTTCAAGGGGAAATGCAAGGAACATCTATTCAATTAGGGGCACAAAATATGCACTGGGAAAGCCAAGGGGCTTTTACCGGGGAAATTAGTGCTTCTATGTTAGTGTCTCTTGGTGTATCTTATGTTATTATTGGCCATTCTGAACGTCGCATGTATTTCGGAGAAACCAATGAAACTGTAAATAAAAAAGTTGAAACAGCTTTTGCCAGTGGCCTTACACCTATTGTGTGTGTAGGGGAGAATTTAGCACAACGGGAACAGGGTGAAACAAAATCCTTTGTTCGTGAACAGGTGCTAGCTGCTGTGAAAGGGCGAACTCCAGAAGAAATCAGCCGTTTAGTGATTGCTTATGAACCTATTTGGGCTATTGGCACAGGTAAATCTTCTTCTGCTGTAGAAGCTGGAGATGTAATCACGGAGATCCGGAATGTATTGGCTGAAGTGTACCCCAGGGAAACTGCAGATCAGGTCCGCATTCAATATGGGGGCTCTGTGACTCCTGCCAATATTGTTTCATTTATGGAACAACCGGATATTGACGGTGCCCTTGTTGGGGGAGCAAGTCTTACGGCAACATCATTCTTCCAACTGGTGGATGGGGTTAGAGGAGGCATTAAGCAATGAGTCGAGTGAAACCGGTGGCATTAATTGTGATGGATGGTTACGGTATTCGCAATGAGGAAAAGGGAAATGCCATTTTACAGGCAAAAACCCCGAACCTTGACCGTTTCCGAACTGTGTATCCAAATACAGCCTTAGGTGCAAGCGGAATGTCTGTTGGCTTGCCTGATGGACAAATGGGGAATTCTGAAGTAGGCCATTTAAACCTGGGAGCAGGGAGAATTGTATACCAGGAATTAACCAGGGTGACAAAGGAAATTCAGGAAGGGACATTCTTTGAGAATGAAACATTTCTTGCTGCAATCGCCCATGCTAAAAAACATAACAGTGCCCTTCATCTTTATGGCCTTGTTTCAGATGGCGGTGTACATAGCCACATTCAACATTTATTTGCCTTATTAAAATTAGCCAAAATGCAGTCATTTGATCGGGTTTATGTTCATGCCTTTTTAGATGGTAGGGACGTAGCGCCAGACAGTGCTGTTCAATATATTCAACAATTGCAGGATAAAATTGTTGAACTAGGCATTGGGAAAATTGCCACTGTGCAAGGGCGTTATTATGCCATGGACCGGGATAAACGGTGGGAGCGTACAGAAAAGTCCTATCGTGCCATGGTTTACGGGGATGGTCCTCGGTATACCGATCCAGTGCACGCTGTCAAAGAATCTTATGAAAAAAGCATCTTTGATGAATTTGTGATGCCTACAGTTATTGTGCAAGAAGATGGCACTCCTGTTGCTCAGATTCAGGATCAAGATAGCATTATTTTCTTTAATTTTCGCCCAGACCGGGCGATTCAATTATCCCAGGTTTTCACCAATGAAGAATTTAAAGGATTTGACCGTGGGGAAAAACGTCCAAAAGATCTTTTTTATGTATGTTTAACTAAGTTTTCAGAGTCCGTTGATGGATATGTCGCTTATAAACCAACGAACCTGGATAATACCCTGGGTGAAGTATTGGCGAATAATAATATGAAACAATTGCGGATTGCGGAAACAGAGAAATATCCTCATGTGACCTTCTTCTTTAGTGGGGGTCGGGAAGCAGAATTTCCTGGGGAAACTCGCATTCTGATTAATTCGCCCAAAGTGGCTACCTATGATTTACAACCAGAAATGAGCATTTATGAAGTGACTGATGCCGTTATAGGTGAAGTAGAGAAAGACAATTTTGATGCCATTATTTTAAACTATGCCAACTGTGACATGGTAGGGCACACTGGTATGATGGAACCTACTATTCGTGCAGTGGAAGCTGTGGATGAATGCATTGGCCGTGTAGTGGATGCCATCACGGCAAAAGGCGGCGTTGCCCTCATTACCGCAGACCACGGTAATGCCGATGATATGATTACAGCACAAGGCAATCCTATTACATCACACTCTACGAATCCTGTTCCTTTTATTCTTACCATGGAGGGGGTTACCCTTCGCGAAGGCGGAGTGTTAGCGGATCTTTCCCCAACAATTTTAAAAATACTTGGAATTGAGCAACCTAAAGAAATGACAGGAACACCTCTTTTTTAAGTAGTATAATAGCCTTCATTTGGGCCCGAATTTTATTCGGGTCCATGAATACATAATTTAAGGAGTGGAACTCATGACCATTATTCAAGACGTATACGCTCGCGAAGTATTGGATTCCCGCGGAAATCCAACAGTAGAAGTTGAAGTATATTTAGAATCTGGCGCTATGGGACGAGCTATTGTTCCTTCCGGCGCTTCTACCGGGGCTTATGAAGCAGTAGAACTTCGCGATGGGGATAAATCCCGTTACCTTGGCAAAGGGGTATTAAAAGCCGTTGAAAACGTAAACGACATTCTTGCTCCTGAATTAATAGGTTTAGATGCTATGGATCAAGTGGGCATCGACCAATTAATGATTCAATTAGATGGAACCCCTAACAAAGCTAAATTAGGGGCTAACGCTATTCTTGGCGTTTCCATGGCTGTTGCCCGTGCTTCTGCAGAAGCTCTTGGTGTTCCTTTATACGCATATCTTGGGGGCTTCAATGCTAAAACCCTTCCTGTTCCAATGATGAACATTTTAAACGGTGGGGCACATGCGGATAACAACGTAGACATTCAAGAATTCATGGCTATGCCTGTTGGCGCTGAAAGCTTCAAAGAAGCTCTTCGCATGGGTGCAGAAGTATTCCATAACTTAAAAGCTGTATTAAAAGAAAAAGGCTTGAATACTGCTGTTGGCGATGAAGGCGGCTTTGCTCCTAACCTTGCTTCCAATGAAGAAGCGATTCAAACCATTCTTGAAGCCATTGAAAAGGCTGGATATGAACCAGGCAAAGACATCATGATTGCTCTTGATGTTGCTTCCACTGAAGTTTACAAAGATGGCAACTATGTACTTGAGGGTGAAGGGGTAACAAAAACCACTGATGAAATGGTTGACTACCTTGAAATGCTCGTAAATAAATACCCAATCATCTCCATTGAAGATGGCCTTGCTGAAGATGACTGGGAAGGTTGGAAAAAACTCACCGATCGCATTGGGGATCGTGTTCAATTAGTTGGGGACGACCTTTTCGTAACCAATACAGTTCGCCTTTCTCAAGGGATTGAACAAGGAACCGCTAACTCTATCCTTGTAAAAGTAAACCAAATCGGTACCTTAACTGAAACCTTCGATGCCATTGAAATGGCAAAACGTGCTGGTTACACTGCTGTTATTTCTCACCGTTCTGGTGAATCTGAAGATTCTACCATCGCTGATATCGCAGTAGCAACCAACGCTGGCCAAATCAAAACTGGGGCACCTTCCCGTACTGACCGTGTTGCAAAATACAATCAATTGCTCCGCATTGAAGATGAATTAGCTTACATTAGCCAATTCGGTGGACGCAAAGCTTTCTATAACATCAATAAATAATTAATGAATAGGAAAAGACCAATAGCCAGGAAAATGGCTATTGGTCTTTTTTAAAAAAAACAAACTTTCTTTAGGAATTATTTTATATTTACTCGTATATACTATGTATATACGAACGAAGACCGGGGTGTTATAATGGAAAATAAGGAAATAGGAGACAAAAGACGAGGATCAAATAAGGAAGTGAAAAAGATGACCGTAGCAACAACTGTTCAAAAATGGGGGAATAGCCTGGCGGTTCGTATCCCCAGCGCTGTTGCAGAGCAAGTATCCATCAAGCAAGGTACGGAAATCGAGATTTGTATTGTAGGAGATGGGATTATTAAGATTGTACCGAAGAAAAAAATCAAGAAATATTCTTTAAATGAACTTCTGGCACAGATCACACCAGAGAATCGACATCAGGAAATTGACTTTGGAAAAGAAGGGGATGAACTACTTTAATGCCGGCACCGGACAGAGGCGATTTAGTTTTCGTAGATTTTAACCCTCAAGCTGGACATGAACAAGCTGGGCAGCGACCCGGGATTGTACTATCACCGAAAGCATTTAATGAAGCCACTGGATTTGCTACTGTCTGCCCCATTACCACACAGAAAAAAGGGTATCCTTTCGAAGTAGAGCTACCGGAGGGATTGAATATTTCAGGGGTGATTTTAACGGATCAGCAGAAAAACCTGGATTGGCGAGCCCGTAATTTTCGAATAAGGGACCATGCACCTGACCACGTTACCGATGATTGTGTTGCAAAAATCCACACCTTTGTGAATTACAGTGAGTATTATTAAGGCCATTAGTCACGGATATGACTAATGGCCTTTTTGGGCACTATAAGAATTTATGCTAAGATGCTATTGAATCAAATCAGTTGCCTTTTTGCGAGCCGATTCTAGGGAAACTGAACTGGCATTGATTTGATTCAAAGCAGCTTTATTTATTGGCTTTTTCAATAAAACTGCTATTTAAATACTTCGTAAGATCTATTTTATTTTTCACCACAGGATTTTCCCCAACACTAAATTGCTGCACAAACTTTTTCCATGAATCTTGATAAATGTATCCATAACCTTTGTTAGGCTCTAAAGGTGTTGATAATCCAATGAAAGTATCAAGGAATAAACGTCCCACTTTTTCATCGGTATACTGTTCTGGGACAGCCTTTTTCATTACATTATAGGCTTCATTGGGGTTTTTGATAGAGAAATCAGTTGCTTTTGCGACGGCCCTTGTTATTTTCTCTACAAGTTCAGGTTGTTCTTTTACGGTCTTGCCATTGGCAATAATGGCTGTTGAAGGCAATGATTTGTATCCATTGGGAATGAGAGATGTTGATTCAAACCCTTTTGCATAAAGGGAAATCAAATCATGGGCTCCACCGCTATAGGCATGAATGGCTCCCTTTTCAAAGGCAGCTAAAATGGAAGTGGCTTCTGTTCCCACGGCGCGAAGGGTCACATCTCGATCTGGATTTAACCCGGCACTAGTAAGAATGGAGCGAACCATGGGGACTTCCCCACCACCCAGGTCACTGATGCCAATTACTTTCCCTTTTAACTGACGAATATCAGTAATGGGAGAGTTCTTCGGAACCATGAAGTCGAACAGGTTTTTTACATTAACTTGATAAACGGCCTGGATATCGATGCCTTTATCCCAGGCAGGCAAGAGAGCTGACACAGCTGTAATCCCTACGTCAACAGTACCAGCACCTACTTGTTGCACCACGTAGGTACCACCTTTACCTGAAACAAGTTCCACATCAATGCCTTCATTTTGAAAATACCCTTTTTCTTTGGCGATATAGGCATAGTACATGGCTGTTCCTTCTGCAGCTAATAAGAGTTGGACTTTTCCGCCCTTGCTCGAGGAGTTGGTTGCCTGGCTTCCGCATCCTGCAAGTATGAAGACTAGAATTAGGGATACAATGAAATTGATTTTTTTCATGAAATAACCTCCTCGTAGAATTAAATGATTTTGTCGTGATCTCCCCAGAAAATGAGCTTACGATCTAGCCATTCAATGATTAGATATAGAACTAAGCCAATGAGAGATAAAATCACAATCAAGGCATATACTTTTGGAATTTCAAGTTGGAAGTTAAACGTATCTAGCAAAAGTCCTAAACCTTCATTGGCTCCCACGAATTCCCCAACAATGGCTCCAATTAAAGCGAAGGTGAGGGAGGATTTTAAGCCGGCAAATATATTCGGGAGTGCTGTAGGCAAGGATAGTTTTAAGAAAATATCCCTTTTCCGTGCTACCATCGATTGAAAAAGAAGGCGGCTTTCTTCATCAACGGATTTCAGTCCGACAACGGTATTAACAAAGGTAGGGAAAAAACAAATGGTCATTGCCATGACCACTTTCGCTGTGGAGCCGAAGCCAAACCAGGTAACGAAAATGGGGGCAAGGGCAATTTTTGGGATGGCTTGAAAAACAACGATAAATGGATTCAATACTTTATATAGGGTTAAGTTTGCGGAAACAATAATCCCCAGAATAATTGCAAGAATTCCGCCAATCAAAAATCCCGCAATGGTTTCGTAAAGGGTAACGCCCAAATGGAGATAGAAAAATGAAGAGGTGATTAATTCCCCAGTTGCAACGAGCACGAGAGAGGGGGCAGGCAGAATTAAAGGATGAAATACCCCTACTCTACATAAGAGTTCCCATAGAAATAGTGTAACAACAAGGAGAATGGTTGATAGAATGGCTTCCTTGTTCCAAAGGGTTTTACGAGGTTTTTCCCTTTTGTTCATTTGTATTGTTTTTTCTATGGCTGTTCTCATGTGCGACCCACTCCCAACAGTTCACGAATATGTAGTACATAGTCCGCATATTGCTTCGTTGCCATCACTTGATCAGTCCTCGGCTTGGGAATCTCAATTTCCATATTGTCCAGTACATGGCCAGGGTTGATTCCCATTACAACCACTCTGTCAGACATCAACACGGCTTCACTAATGTTATGGGTGACCAGTATGACGGTTTTACCACTTTTTTCAGCAATATCCATAAGGGAAAAATTAAGTGTTTCCCTTGTAAATTCATCGAGGGCACCAAAGGGTTCATCTAATAATAGAATATCTGGGTCATTCATTAAGGTACGGGCAAGGGAAATCCGTTGTTGCATCCCACCGGATAACTCTTTTGTATAATATTTTTCATAGCCTTTTAATCCTACTAACTCTAATAACTCACTTACTCGTTTCTTAGCAGCCTGTAAATTCCCTTTTGCTAGTTCTACAGGTAGAATGAGATTTTCTTCAACAGTTCTCCAGGGAAGTAAAACAGCCTTTTGAAACATAAAACCAATGTTTTTCTTGGGGCCTTTTACGTTTTCCTGATTAATCAGTAACTGGCCACTTGAACGATCCAGTAATCCTCCTATGATCTTTAATAGAGTGGATTTCCCACACCCACTGGGTCCAAGTAATGAAACGAACTCTCCTTTATTCACTTGAAGATTAATGTTTTCAAGTACATTCACCTTGCGACCATCTTTAGTAAAGGACTTAGAAACATTTTGAATGACAATTTGATGGTCTTGATAGTAAGTACTTTCTAACGTTTTGTTTGCAACATGGCTCATCTTATACCTCCTTCGCTACTATGGATATGGAATGTCTACTACTAAAAAAGAGTATTGAACCCATTATACAAAATTTTCTGAATCTTTTGTGTAATATTTTTGGCAGATAAGAATAAAAAAAGCCCTTATCTTTAAAAGAGCGTTAAGAAACTCTTAAGAATTATCCCACTAATATCTTAAGAACCTATTGATATGATTGTTTTGACATGTTGTTAATGGGGGCGAAAAAATGGTACTAAAAGAATTTAAATATATTTTTTTACTAATGGTTTCTATTCTGTTAGTCATTTTCTTATATCAATATAAATGGGTAATTAATTATTATGGAGAAGGACCTCTGGCTTTTGAGTTAAATTATTTATTAAATACAGATCGATGGGTTAAAGGGGAGATAAAGGGATTAGATCCCCAATTGGTAGAAAAGCTTGAACAATTGGGGCAAGGAATTGGAGAGAGAATTTCCATTACGTCAGGATATCGAACCCTTGAAGAACAACAACAATTATGGGATGAGTCGGATAAAAGCGGGAAATGGGTGGCTAGGCCTGGAGAATCCAAACATAATATGGGGTTGGCTGTTGATGTAGGAAATGAGACCATCAGAGCCATGACCAATGATGAACTTGCCCAATACCAACTATATAAACCTATGGATTATGAAAATTGGCATCTTGAGCCCATTGAGACGAGAGTGGCTCGGTAGCCTCTAGCACTCCATTTATAGTATATTAATAGTAGAAAGGGTATAAATGGATGGAGGACCGACCATGATAGATAGGATTATACAGAAGATTAAAGATAAGGGTGGGCGCATGACCATTCAACGTGTCACAATTCTTGAATTGTTGGCGAAATTGGATCATCCTACGGCCGAGGAAATTTTTCAGTATACCCATGACCGTTTTCCATCCTTATCCTTTACTACGGTATATAATACATTAAAGTCCTTTAAACAATTAGGGGTCATCCAAGAATACTATATGGAGGAACGTTCCCGTTTTGAGTTATCAGAAAAACCTCATCCCCATTTTCATTGTTTACAATGTGGCTGTTTAAATGATTTAGATCCGGGGAAAATAACTATTATAATGGACGAAACATTGGAAGAAGAGCTGGCACCTGTGGACGTTGAATTATTTTTACATGGTTTTTGCCAGGATTGTAGGAGAAATGAAGACAAATCTTGAATGAATATAATGTTTGTGATAGAGTAAATTTGAGTACGTAGAGGAGGATATGAGCCGTGGCTTTGGCATTAAAAATAATCCTAGTTATTGTTTCTATTTCATTAATCGTAATTGTATTAGCCCAATCAGGGAAAAGCGCAGGCCTTTCTGGAGCTATTGCTGGTGGTGCAGAGCAGTTTTTCGGGAAAGCAAAAGCCCGGGGAATTGATGCCTTTCTTCATCGGATGACAGTGATTTTGGCTGTATTGTTTATGGTATTGTCAATCCTAGTTGCATATTTCGTGCGGGCTTAATAATTGTAAAGATGGAGAAAGTGAACAGCAAGTAGTGAAGCTTGCTGTTTTTTTGTAATTTTTTTTAGAGGATAACTTTTCCAATTTTCTTTAAGTTTATAGCGCTTAGGAAAGGGATGGACATCATGAATGGATGTTTATTGATCCATGGATTTACCGGGAGTCCTTATGAAGTGGAACCGGTAACCAATCACCTGGCAAATATGGGTTGGAGAGTAGAGGCGCCAATACTGGCGGGGCATTTGGGCCATTCACAAGCATTGCGGGATACCAATTGGCATGATTGGATTCGTTCAGCAGAAATTGTCCTAAAAGAGTTGCTACAAACCTGTACCAAGGTTTATATCATTGGTTTCTCCATGGGAGGCATGATTGCTGCCTACCTTTCTGTCCGCTATCCGGTGGAACGGTTGGTTCTTCTCAATGCTAGTCTTTACTATATGAATTCCCAACAACTTTTTAAAGATTTTGCCAGGGTGATTAAAGGTCATTTTTCATCTAATTTTTATGATCAGGAAACGATTCGCCGTTATATGAATAAAATTTCTAAAACACCTCCTCGTGCCGTGATGCATTTTCGCCGCTTAGTAAAAGTGGTGTCAGAGGATCTTAATCGGGTACAGGTGCCCACT
>CALNBV010000225.1 GCA_937874515.1 uncultured Paenibacillaceae bacterium
GTCATGGCTGCTGTTGGGGCTAATGTGGCTGCCAAACAAGTAGCCTGGGTCCATGTTTTTTTAAATGTGGCAGGTGTCCTTCTCTTTTATCCCTTTATTTATATAATGGCCCAGGCCGTCCCCTTTTTATCTAGCCAACCAGACCAACAAATTGCCCATATTCAAACTTTTTTCAATGTCTTATGCTCTCTACTTGCCATTCCATTTACAAAACAAATTGCCTGGATGGCAACAAAATTTTATCCTAACGAACCTTTTAAAAAATAAGACATACACTAATTGGAGGAAAAAAATCCTTACATACTCATTAAGGAGAAGGGGAAAAATGAACATTGCTTTTGACATGCAATTTATGAAATCTGGTTCAATGCTTAGAGGAATCGGTCGCTATTGCCATAATATGATTCAATCGATTACAAAATTAAATAGCCATCATTCCTTTTTCCACTTTTATCCTGACCTAAGTGGGGAAGAAAAATTCAAAAACCATCTGCAACAATTTCTGAAGCAACATTCCATAGATGTATTTCATATGGTAAGTCCCTTTGAATATTTCCCCTTTATTAAATTGGAACGTGATTGGTTTGGTTCCACACAAGTTGCTACCATTTTGTATGATGTGATACCTTTGATTTTTCATCAAATTTATTTAACTAAATATGCAGATTTTTATTATCATATATTAAATTTTATAAAAAATAGCGAAGTCATTTTTTCAATTTCTGAAACAACGAAAAATGACGCTATTTCTTATGCAGGAATAGACCCTCTAAAAATCCATGTCATTTATGGTGGAATTGAAGAGAAATTTATTACCCCTCCATCCATTAAAGCTCCCCACGTATTAGCTCATCATCAAATTCATAAACCTTATGTTTTATTTATCGGAAACAACGAATTTCGAAAAAATATATTTCGTCTACTTCAGGCTTTTTCCATCATAAATAAATCCCTTAATCATAAATATCAACTGGTAATTACCTCATTTATCGTTGACCAAGGCAAGGAAATCTTAATGAACATTGCAAAAAACCTGGGTATATCCAATGATGTTATCATTACGGGTTACATTCCCGATGATGATTTAATCACTTTATACCAGTCAGCTGAATTATTTGCCTTTCCTTCACTTTATGAAGGATTTGGATTGCCTGCTTTAGAAGCAATGGCCTGTGGTACACCTGTTTTAACCTCGAATAATTCCTCTCTCAGTGAAATCACTGGTCATGCTGCCTACCATGTTAACCCCTTTAGTATAGAGGAAATAACCAATGGCTTAATGTACATGTTAGAAACCCCCTCAATAAAAAAAGAGTATATAAAGAAGGGATTACAACACGTAGCCAACTATACATGGGAAAATGTTGGGAGAGAAGTATTAAGAGGTTACGATACCTTAGATTCCCCTTCAGATTAAGGAGCTGAATTAAAAAGTGTTGAGGATCCCTACAGGAATCGTATGGGTAGGGCATGTGTCAGATTTAGGAGGATACGGGAATGTCTCACGTAATTACTTACGTGTTCTAAAAAAATGCAATCTTCCAATTTCTATTATGGACATCGGTGAAACCCATCAAGAAATAGGAAAAGAGGAACTAGCCTTATTACAGGAAGTAAATCGCCCCCATACGGAATTGGGTATTAACCCTATTTTAATTATAAATAGTATTCCAGAACAATTTGATTTATTTAGAAATCTTCCTTTTCGGAAAAGAATTGGAGTTACACTTTTTGAAACAGATCGATTACCACCCCAATGGGTTCCTCAATGTAATCAAATGGATGAAATCTGGGTCCCTAGTCATTTTAATTATCATACCTTCACCGCATCAGGGGTGAATCCACAAAAAATTAAGGTAATCCCATATCCTATTGAAATAGAAGCATACAATAAGGGATTTGCCCCCTTTCCCTTCCCGAAGGATACGAAATCCTTTATTTTTCTTTATACATTAGGGTTTGATTATCGAAAAGGCCTGGATTTATTAATAAAAAGCTATTGTGAAGAGTTTACTGACAAAGATGATGTATCACTTATGTTAAAAATATATCAATGGAATCGTTTCTATGATGTGAAAAAAGAAATTGAATCCTATATTCCCAACAAACCGAATAATCCCCACATCCATATTTATCTCGAAGCATTTAGCAGAGAACAATTATTATCCTTATATGCTAACAGTACCTGTTATGTATCCACAGACAGGGCATGTGGATGGGGTTTGCCCCAAATGGAAATGATGTCCATGGGTAAACCAGTGATTTCCATCGATTGGGGTGGAGGGACTGAATTTATGAATGCGAATAATGCCTTTCTTATAAAAGCAGAAACTGAATTAGAACCGGTTCATCCCATTTTGCAGCAGACACGCAGGGATTTATATTTAGGCCATAAATGGCCCAAGGTAAAAGAAGAAAATGTTAAAACGATTTTAAGGGAAGTTTACACAAACAAACTCCAAAGAAATGCCATTGCAAATCAAGGAAAATTAGATATTAAAAATAACTTTTCCATCGATAAGGTATTAGAGAAAGTGAGAGCCCGTCTCTTATTTTAAGCATTTTACTAAGAGAGAAATCGAAAGGAGAAGGAGGTGGATGGGCATTCATTCAAATTCCCCCTATTCATCAACCTTTGAATTTAATAATAAAATCTTACAGTATTTTAGAACACCAGAAAATAATGTGGCAGAAAGGACGATTGAAGTCCCTATTGGATTGCAATTTCTGCAAGAGAATCAATCTAAGAGAATTCTTGAAGTAGGTAATGTGTTAAGTCAATATGAAGAATCCATTGTAAAACGGGATATTTTAGATAAATTTGAAGTTGGCGAAGGGATTATGAATGTAGATGTAATGGATTTTAATCCTGATGAAAAATATGATTCCATCATTTCCATATCAACCATTGAACACATTGGGCAAGGGATGGATCCCTTTAATATATATGGGGAAGAAAGTAACCAATCTCGGGATTTGGAATTACCATTAAAAGGGTTAATGAAAATTTTCCACTTACTTAAAGAAAATGGGAACGGGTTAATCACTGTTCCATTTGGTAAATTAAAAGATGAGCATTGGCTTGTACAATTTAGCAGCGACTATTTAGACTTATTAGTAACGAAATATGGTTTGCCTAAACATGCACTATCAACTGTTTATTTCCGCAAAATAGACATGGAAACTACACCTCTTAATCCAAGCCAAATCTGGGAACAATGTGAGCAAGATGATTTGAAAAATTCGGATTTTAATTCTCCATTTCCCTTTGCAAACGGGATCGCTGTAATCCAATTAGAGAAAAAACCCCCTGAACCCCTAAAATACGATTCAAGATTGTTAATCGGAAATTTATATTTTAACTACCCTCCCTTTGTTTTTGTAGAAATGTTTGATTTCGATGGATGGATTGCCTGTAAGCAATCAGGTTACCTGTTTTACGGTCCATATATTAATTACAATGCTGGTCGATATCTTTTTACATGTCACATTGAAACAAAAGGTGATGCTGAATATTTATTAAATATAAGTTCAAATAAGGGTGAAAATATCCTCTCGTATAAAAAATTTATTCATTCCATCAAAATAGAAGAAATCATTCATTTTACAACCCCTCAAGAGAACGTTGAAGTTAGGTTGTATGTCCATGAACCTAATCCAAATGCATCTTTTCGTATACCTCATTTGTCTCTTCGTAAAGTAGAAGAGGATTAAAAAAGGAAGGGTTCATCTATTGAAACCCTTCCTTTTCTTTAATCCTATTTTCTTTCCAGGAATAAATCTAAATGCATAATTGGATCTTTGTAATTAGACAGGTAATCTACACTAGTAGGAACTACTTTTCCATCCCATTGTAAAATTTGAAAGCCCATTCCTTGATCAGCTAATTTTTTTAGAAAGGGATAGGGGTCGTGTCCTCCCCAAATGGATGGCAAATATTCCATGAAAATTTTTATATTCGGATTATGTTTTACAATTTCAATGATACTATCCATGATGAATGGTTCCCCGCCATCAACATCAATCTTAATCACATCTACTTTTAAACTAGGCAAATAATCCAAAAGATTTCCTGTTTCTACTGTAATTCGATGATTCTTATGGGGAAATCCTATACCGAAGGGGGAAATACTAGGTCCATCTTCTCCATCCTCACTACATTGAATGATTTCCATTTTTCCTTTTTTCTTGTGAAGTGCCACTTTATGAAGGGTAACATGGCTATAGGCATTTAACGCCATGCTTCTTAGGAAATTATAATGATAATAAGGGTTGGGTTCAAAGGAATATACTTTTCCATGAAAACCAACCAATAATCCTGCTAAAAGGGAAAAATATCCGCAGTGAGCTCCAATATCTAATACGGTCATGCCTGGTTTCACAACAGTCATAAACTGTTTTGTCACCCATGGTTCCCAAAGACCGTGTAATCCAATGGCTACATTAACGTTATCTCTTGTATCTAAAAAAATATAAGGACCTGCTAACAGTTGTTTTAAAATCGTTTGATTACCAAGAATAACATATTCTCCTGACAAATTAACTCCTACTTTCTTACTTAATCGTACAATAAAATTCTTCCACACCCCGGCCTTTGGCCAGAACTTCTAATAAGTGGGCAAAATCATGTATTTCCGTCAGGGAATTATCAATATGAATACAATAAATTTTTGTATACAAATCTTTTAATAATAAATAAAGATTTTCAGTTTTTTCTCCGAAGATCTTTTCAAGAGTATGGGGATTGATTTCAATCACTAAATCTGGGCGAAACCTTGCCATTGTTTCAGTTGCACCAGTTAACGCTTTAATTTCTGCCCCTTCCACATCCAATTTTATAAGATCCAATTTATTAATTTTTCGAAACTTAATCCAATCATCTAACCTAATACAATTTATTGTTTCATGAACACTATGATAGACTGGGAGTAAATTGATAATATCTTTCACTTCTGCTTTTCTATTCTCTGTATTAACAAAAGACCAACCACTGCCTTCGTTTATATGAGTAAAATTGACTTGTTTGTTTTCATCATAAATGCCCAGCTTTATGGGCTCTATATTGCCTATATGATTTTGTTTAATGTTTTGCAACAGAAAGGCATAGTTTTCCATAGACGGTTCAAAGGAATATACTTTCCCCTGGGATGCTAAATATCCGAGAACAAGAGATATTATTCCAATATTCGCCCCAATATCAATACAAATGAAATCAGTGTAGATTATTTTTTTTAATAAATTCATAATATGAGGCTCATAATTGTTATTACAATATTCAATTGCACATAAAATACTTACGTCATTTTCATTGCCATTAATTAAAAAATCTTTCTCATCAAAGGGTAACTTTAAATTAACAGTTTTCATTTAATCACCTGGTTAATCACTTACACTCTAAAGTTTCTCTGCAATAGTAAGTCTAGATGAAAGGGTTCCTTATAATTTGCCAGTGCATGGATTGTCGTAGGAACTAAACTACCAGTTGTTTTTATAACTTTAAATTGAAACCCTTTAGCAGCAAAACGCTGGAGAATACTCATGGGATCTTGATCCTTCCATAACATAGGCAAGTACTCGAAAAAGATAGTTAAAGATGGATTAGAGTCAATGATTTCAAATAAACTATCCATAATATAGGGCTCTCCGCCATCAATATCAATTTTAATAACATCTACTTTTTTATCAGGTAACAAATCTACTAACTTATCCGTTTCAGCTGTATATTCATGATAATCGTGGGGGGGATTTACTCCAAAAGGACTAATGCTCGGACCCACTTCCCCTTCTTTCCCAAACTGCAACAGCTGCATTGTTCCCTTTTCACTGGCTAAAGCGACTTTGTTTAAATTGACATAATTATATCCATTTAATGCCATGCTACGTAAAAAGTTGTAGTGATAATAGGGATTAGGTTCAAAAGAATGAACTCTCCCAGTAGGACCTACTTGTTTTGCTGCCAATAATGAAAAATACCCACAATGAGCGCCAATATCTAAAACGGTCATCCCTGGCTTAACCACTGATAAAAAATTGACGGTAACCCAATTTTCCCAGAGCCCTTGTAAGATAATCCACACATTCACATTATCCCTTGTATCTATAAAGATTCTTGGACCATGTATTAACTGAGTTAACATTGTATGATTTCCTAAATACAGTTGTTCTCTCGTCAAAGAAGTTCCCCCCTACTCACTTGATATGTTTCGAATATTCTGTTTATTAATAAACTGATTTAATTGTACTTTATATAAAAGAGGTAAATTATAAATCGTTTGCTGTAATTGTGATTTTGCCCATTCATAGAGTTCTATATCATATTTATTTATCTCTTTAATTAAATCAATAGTGTTGTTATCTATGGGTTCAGATGGCCTTTTCGTTATATTTTCCTTCGTGTAAAAAATATTTTCCCATCCAAACTTTTCCTTCATCAGAAAAAGGGACTCATTAAACATTTCCGTAATACCTAAAAGAGAAAAATATTGATGGACATTTTCCTTTGCTTTATCAACGCTGTCTTGAGAGAGTGGATATTCTCCTGATAAAGCCCATGTTTGAAAATTTGCAATGTGTGGAATTACTTTTGCAGTTATAATAAACTCCTCAAGACTCATTTTTAAGATTTCCTTGTGAAAGGGATGATACGGGTTGCTTCTACAGTAATAATAAAAAGATAGGACTCGATCAACAGGTTCACGTAGCATCGTAAAAAAGGTATATGGACGGGTAATTTGTTCATGGATGCTAAATAAAAAATGGCCACAACAATATTTAATGTTTGGATTATTTGAAATAGCCTTCATTTCCCCTTGAATTTTTTCCAAGTCTTGATAATAACAAAACCCAATTTCATTTAATGAGTATTGTTTTAAAATAATTTTTAAAAATGAAATTCCAGCTGTTTTTGGTATATGCATGAAAACAAGCAATTGATCCAATTATAATCCTCTCCTCAATTCTCCCTTCTTCCAAAAACTAGTCATTTGTCCTTACTAACTTATGTAAATAATTTAATTGTGCTACAAAAAAAGCTCCTATTAAAGGAGCTTCGATCCGTTGCTAGTGCCAAGGCGAGTGGCGCCAGCCTCAATCATGGCCAATGCTTGCTGTTGTTCCTTAATGCCTCCAGAAGCTTTCACTCCCATATCTGGACCAACAGTATTACGCATTAGTGCTACATTTTCAATTGTCGCACCACCTGCTAAAAAGCCTGTGGAAGTTTTCACGAAATGGGCACCTGCTTCTTTACTAATTAAACAGGCCTCAATAATCTCATCTCTTGTTAATAATCCCGTTTCTAGAATGACTTTTACTAAACGGCCATGGGCTGCCTGGACAACCCCTTGGATATCCTGCAATACAATTTCCCTATCCCCTGATTTTAAGGCACCGATATTGATCACCATATCAATTTCATCTGCACCATCCGCAACACTTAAAGTCGTTTCTGTAGCCTTCATTTTCTTGGTTGTAGCCCCTAGAGGGAACCCAATCACTGTGGCTACTTTCACCTTCGTCCCTTCTAAATTCTGATGAGCCCTATTTACCCAATAAGGGTTTACGCACACCGAGAAAAAATGGTGTTCTGCTGCTTCACGGCAAAGTTGGTCAATTTGTTCGACCGTTGCATCAGGCTTTAATAACGTATGGTCAATATATAAGGCCATATTTTCTATCATGATTTTTTCTCCTTATTCATCTAACCCAAGAAATTGGCAAGCCTTTTTAATAACTGACAGATTATTTTCGTAACCATAACTGATTTGTTTTTTCCATAATTCTTCGGAACTTAACCAATCCACTTTATTAATTTCCTCTATTTGAGGTTTTAAATGCCCTGATACCGCTTCAACAAGGTAATAATGAACTTCCTTTTGAATAGGTCCTATGGTTGGATGAAAGTAATTATAATGGATGGTTTCTATGGGTTTTATAATTTTGCCAACAATCCCTGTTTCCTCCTGGATTTCCCGTAAAGCTGTTTCTTCAATGGTTTCCCCATCTTCCTGTTTCCCTTTGGGCAAGGAAGCTTTCATATATCGGTCCTCTATTAACAATAACTCTATCTTTTCCCCATTTTTTCGATAAACCACGCCGCCAGCGGATATTTCTTTCATAGTAACTCGCCCTCCTCACAACAATTCTTTCCTTAATTTTACTCTTTCCTGGGCAATAAAAAAACCCCACCAAAAATTTGGTGAGGAATATTTTACTCGATTACTTTGACGAAGATACCACGGGAAACATCTGATCCTGGTTTTTCAATTTTCACTTTGCAAATTTTCCCGACTAACTTCTCAGATGCCGGAAAAGCAACCTTTATATAATTATCAGAAAAACCGGCGTATAAACCACTGCCAGGCTCATCTTTAACTTCCTCTTCTGGGATCACCTCAAGAACTTGTCCTACGAATTTCTCTGCATAATCTCGAGACATGCGATCAGATAATTCAATTAAACGGTGAACACGTTGTTCTTTTATTTCTTCAGGAATCTGGTCATCCATTTTCGCTGCAGGGGTTCCAGTGCGTTTGGAATAAGGGAAAACATGCAATTTGGAAAATTGAATTTCTTCAATAAAGCGGTACCCGTTCTCAAACATTTCATCAGTTTCACCTGGAAAACCTACAATAATATCTGTGGTAATCGCCAGATCAGGCATTGCTTGTTGCAATTTAAGAATAGTTTCCTTAAATTCTTCTGTGGTATACTTCCTTCTCATTCTTTCTAAAACCCGATCATCCCCTGCTTGCAAGGGGATATGAAGATGTCGGCACATTTTATCAGAACGATGGAGTACTTCGATTACTTCATCACTAACCTGGCTTGCTTCAATAGAGCTAATCCGTATACGTTTCAACCCATGGACTTTCTCATCTAAATCTGCCAGCAACATGGCTAAATTATAAGCATCCAGATCTTCACCATAGCCACCTGTATGGATACCTGTAAGAACGATTTCTTTATACCCTGCATCCACAAGATTTTGGGCCTGTTCAATGACGCTTTCAGGTTTCCGGCTGCGCATTAAACCTCTGGCCCAGGGAATAATGCAATAGGTACAAAAGTTATTGCACCCCTCCTGAATTTTCAGAGAGGCACGAGTGCGGTCACTAAACTCAGGAACATCCAATTCCTCAAATTCTTTCGCTTTCATAATGTTGGATACTGCATTGATGGGTTCCCGTTCTTTCCGGTATTGTTCGATATAATCAATCATTTTCTCCCGGCCAGATGTACCCACAACAATATCAACACCTGGAATATCCATGATTTCTCCAGGGGAAGTTTGGGCATAACATCCTGTAACGGCAATCACCGCTTCAGGATTACTGCGAATGGCACGGCGAATGATTTGACGGCTTTTTTTATCTCCCGTATTGGTTACCGTACATGTATTAATTACGTACACATCTGCTATTTTTTCAAAATCCACCTGTTCATACCCGGCGTGTTTAAACAGTTGCCAAATGGCTTCTGTTTCATATTGATTAACTTTACACCCAAGGGTGTGAAATGCTACAGTTGGCATCTTCATCCAACCCCTACTCTCTTTCAAATTCGTATGAAATACAGGACAACCCATAAAGGGATGCTGTTTCCGTCCGTAAAATCCGGCGTCCTAAAGAGACCCTTTTCATGCCAGCTTCTTCTGCTTCCCTGGCTTCCTCTTCAGCAAAACCACCTTCGGGCCCAATGACAAGCAACAGTGATGCTCCTTTAGGAATTCCCTGCAAAGCCTGGGAAAAGGGAGTTTCTACTTCTTTTTCATAAGCAAATAAAGCATAATCAAAACTGCCCGACTTTGCAAGAAGTTCTCTCCACCCTAATGGACTGGAAATGGCGGGAATCTTACTGCGATGAGATTGCTCCGCTGCTTCCTTGGCAATTTTCCCCCATCGTTCTACCCGTTTTTTTTCCTTTTTCTCATCTAATTTAACCACCGTATAACGGGAAGTAAAGGGCCAAAAAGAAAAAGCACCTAATTCAGTGCCCTTCTGGATAATCCAATCCATTTTGTCTCCTTTAGGCAATCCCTGAGCAATGGTTACTTGCAGGGGAAGTTCTCTAGAATCAGCCAATTCTTGTATTACTTTTAATTCAACATGATTCGACGTGATTTCTGCAATCTCTGCAAGGACATCTCTGCCTTCGCCATTGCAGCAAATCACTTGTTCCCCTGCACGAAAGCGCATAACCTTCACCATATGGTTAACATCTTCACCTGTTACAAAAATAGCCGTTTCATTCATTTGATCAGAAGGTACAAAATATCTTTGCATAATGTTCTCCTTTACTTCTTCCTGGCCACAATGCAAACCCATCCAGAAGTAATTTCACCCCGATTATAGATGGTAGGAGGCGCTGTATTTTGTTCTTCTTCGTTCAGGGATACTCTTTGATCCTCATCCCCATCATCATATGCATCATGAAGATAACCAACCTGAATGATTTCAAAACCGTGATTCAGTAGTTCTTGTTTTACTTCTTCTTCCTTCAGGGTAATGATTCCGGAAGTGATAAATATACCGCCTTCGTCTAAACAGTGACTTGCATCTTCAACAAAACGAAGGATAATTTCAGCCAGTATGTTGGCCACAATGACATCTGCCTTCTCTGACACGCCATTTAATAAATCATTTTGTCTTACGTCAATAACATCTGCCGTCTTGTTTAATTCTACATTGATTTTTGCTGATTCCACTGCCACATTATCTAAATCAAGAGCTAGGATAGAGGATGCTCCTAATTTAGCAGCGGCAATCCCTAAAACGCCAGTCCCACATCCTACATCAATCACTCTTTCTCCGCCTTTTATTGTTTCTTCAAGGGCACGGATTGAAAGGATTGTTGTTGGATGGGTTCCCGTTCCAAAAGCCATTCCAGGATCTAATTCAATCTTCATTTCCCCCGGATGTTGGGGTGTATATTCTTCCCAGGTGGGGCTAATGGTAATCCGTTCAGAAACCCTCACCGGTTTATAATATTGTTTCCAGGAATCCGCCCATTCTTCTTCTTTTACCTCAATTAATGTAACGGTCCCCGATCCAACTTCAATTCCATGTAATGATAGATTTCCAATGGCCAATTTAATTTGTTCTACAGTTTCCCCTAGATCGCTATTTGCCTGAAGATATCCTTTAACAAGCACGCCTTCCTCCGGATAATCTGCAGAAGAAAGTTGATAAATCTCCCCATACTGGTCTTGCCATTCTCTGTCAAGGATTTCCGGATCCTCAATCACGACGCCAGCCGCTCCAGCTTCATGGAGAATGTTAGCAACCCCTTCAATAGCTTCCTGTGTTGTATGAATACTAATCTCTGACCATTTCATCATCTATCATCCCTTCAGCAACCTAAAGATCCCGTAATACTTTTTTCATTTTATCAAAAAATGAAGCGCTGTTTTCACTAACATCTTCGCCACCGGCAACAGCAAATTCCCGTAATAATTCTTTTTGTTTTTCATTTAGATTTTTAGGTGTTACAACAAGGACTTTAACATGTTGGTCACCACGTCCGGATCGATTTAAATAGGGAACCCCATGTCCCCGTAAGCGGAACATGGTACCTGTTTGTGTACCTGCAGGAACTTTCAATTTAACTTTACCTTCCAGAGTGGGAACTTCAATCTCATCTCCCAATGCGGCCTGAGAGAAAGAAATAGGAACTTTACAATAAATATCATTCCCTTCCCTTTCAAAATAATCATCTCGCTTCACACGGATTACTACATATAAATCCCCTGGAGGCCCGCCATTAATGCCTAAATCCCCTTCACCTGAGATGCGCATTTTCGCCCCATCATCTACACCTGCTGGAATTTTGATGTGGATTTTTCGACGGATTTTCTCTTTACCCACACCATGGCAATGACTGCATTTTACCGTAATAAATTTCCCTTTACCCCGACAGGTTTGACAAACCCGACGATTTACGATACGGCCAAAAGGTGTATTTTGAACCACTTCCTGTTCGCCAGACCCATGGCATGTTTGGCAAGTTTCCACTTTGCTTCCAAGTTCCGCCCCAGAACCATTACATCGGGTACATGTTGCTTCTTTAGGAATTTCAATATCCATTTCCTTGCCAAATACCGCTTCTTTAAAAGCGATTTGCATGGTGTATTGTAAATCATCACCCTGACGTGGCGCGTTGGGATTGCGTCGTCCTCCATTACCACCAAAGAACATATCAAAAATATCGCCAAAACCGCCGCCACCACCAAAGTCACCAAAACCGCCAGCACCCTGTGGTCCATTATGTCCATAATGATCATAACTTTCCCTTTTTTGGGGGTCACTTAATACTTCATAGGCTTCTTTTACTTCTATGAATTTTTCTTCAGCATCTTCCGCCTTATTCACATCCGGGTGTAATTGCCGGGCTAATTTCCGATATGCTTTCTTAATGTCCTCTGGTGAGGCGTCTTTGGAAAGCCCGAGAACCTCATAATAATCCCGTTTACTCATTTTTTTTCCTCCCGCCCCATCGTTCTCTTCAAAAGATTAGTTAACCTGGGTATCTACTAATAAAAAGTCAAAGTCAAGATACCCTGACTTTGACTTTTCCATAACTATTTTACGTATTACTTTTTATCTTCATCAACAACAGTATAGTCTGCATCTACAATATTGTCATCTTGTTGTTTATTTCCGCCTTCTTGACCTGCCTGCCCTGCTTGTTGTTGAGCTTGAGCAGCCTGCTCATATAATTTAACAGAGAGCTGTTGGACAACTTCTTGCAGTTCATCTTTCGCAGTTTTCATGCCTTCCAAATCATTGCCTTCTAATGCTGTTTTTAATTTGTCTTTTGCAGCATTGGCTTTATCAATATCAGCTTGATCTACTTTATCTTTTAAGTCTGTCACTAACTTTTCAGTTTGGAAGACTAATTGATCAGCTTCGTTACGCAATTCAACTTCTTCTTTGCGTTGTTTATCTGCTTCCGCATTTTCTTCAGCCTCACGAACCATGCGTTCAATTTCATCGTCATTTAAGCCGGAAGAAGAAGTAATGGTGATTTTTTGTTCTTTTCCAGTCCCTAAATCTTTTGCAGATACGTTTACAATACCGTTGGCATCAATATCAAAAGAAACTTCGATTTGTGGAATGCCACGTGGTGCTGGTGGAATTTCATTTAACATAAAGCGGCCAAGGGTTTTATTATTAGCAGCCATTGGACGTTCCCCTTGCACTACATGGATATCTACAGAGGTTTGATTGTCAGCAGCAGTTGAGAATACTTGAGATTTACTGGTTGGAATGGTTGTGTTCCGCTCAATTAAGCGAGTCATTACCCCACCCATGGTTTCAATGCCAAGGGATAATGGAGTAACGTCAAGAAGAACAACATCTTTTACATCTCCAGTTAACACACCTGCTTGAACCGCAGCACCCATAGCTACTACTTCGTCTGGATTAACCCCTTTGCTAGCTTCTTTGCCAAGGTATTTTTTAATGGCTTCTTGTACGGCAGGAATACGAGTTGACCCACCAACAAGAATAACTTTATCAATTTCAGATGGGCTTAAACCAGCATCGGAAAGAGCCTGACGAGTAGGTCCCATCGTGCGTTCAACAAGACCAGCACTTAATTCCTCAAATTTAGCGCGAGTTAAGTTTAACTCAAGGTGTTTTGGACCAGTTGCATCAGCAGTAATAAATGGGAGTGAGATTGTTGTAGTAAGTACACCAGAAAGATCTTTTTTCGCTTTTTCTGCAGCATCTTTTAAACGTTGCATTGCCATTTTATCAATGGACAAATCGATTCCGTTCTCTTTCTTAAACTCATTTACTAAATAATCAATGACAACCTGGTCAAAATCATCGCCACCTAAACGGTTATCCCCACTGGTGGATTTAACTTCAAAGAACCCATCGCCAAGTTCAAGGATTGATACGTCAAAAGTACCGCCACCAAGGTCAAATACGAGAATGGTTTGCTCTTCATCCCCTTTATCAAGACCATATGCAAGAGCAGCTGCAGTTGGTTCGTTTACGATACGAAGAACTTCTAACCCCGCAATTTTCCCCGCATCTTTGGTCGCCTGGCGTTGGCTGTCATTAAAGTAAGCAGGTACTGTAATAACGGCCTGGGTTACAGATTCGCCAAGATAAGCTTCTGCATCGGATTTTAATTTTTGCAGAATCATTCCGGAAATCTCTTGTGGAGTATATGCTTTCCCTTCTAACGTTACTTTATGGGAAGTCCCCATATGGCGTTTAATAGACATTACTGTGTTATCTGGATTGGTGATCGCTTGACGTTTTGCAGCCTCACCTACGATTTTTTCTCCATTTTTAAAAGCAACCACTGAAGGTGTGGTACGGTTTCCCTCTGGATTAGGGATTACAATGGGTTCCCCACCTTCCATAACAGAAACGCAAGAGTTAGTAGTACCAAGGTCAATTCCAATCACTTTAGCCATTTTTAAACTTACCTCCTAGAGTTCTAATAAAATATTAATAAAAGGATTTAACATAATTTAAGAACTTACTTTAACCATGGAAGGACGAATCACGCGCCCTTTTAATTGATATCCCTTTTGAAACTCTTGAATTACGATGCCTGATTCAAATTCATCGCTTTCTTCCTGCATCACAGCTTGATGCACATTAGGGTCAAAAGGTTGCCCCTGGGCTGGAATCACTTGAACCCCTTCCTGATCAAACACATTTTCGATTTGGCGGAAAACCATTTCAATCCCCTCCACCATGGATTCAAGGGTGCTATTATCATTTTTCCCTGCTGCAATTGCTCTTTCGAAGTTATCCATCACTGGGAGAAGAGATTCAATAACTCTCTGTGACTGGAACATAAGCATTTGTTCTTTATCTTTATTTACCCGGGTTCTATAATTTTGCAAATCAGCCTGTGCCCGGAGGTATTTATTGTTTAATTCTTCTTTTTCATTTTCTAGCTGTTCAATTCTTTGTAAATATGTTTCTTCAATATTTTCTACTGTTTCTTCATTCACTTCTTCCGAAAGGATTTCTTCCTCAGAAACTACTTCCGTTTGTTTTTCTTCAGCCATTTTCTTCCCTCCTCAAAAATCTTCCTGATGAATGTTTTTACGACGCAACACAGTATGTATTCTTAGAATAGCTTCACTGACTTCTCCTGCAATTTTAATTCCATGAATTTTCACTAAAGCCGGGTCTACTACTCCAATTTCTAACATATCCTTACATTCACCTGTATCAAAATCCAATCCTATGCTTGATCCAACGTTACTTTGCTTTTCTTTCACTAGCTCTATTTTTTCAATAGGGTTAAAACCGGCATTGGAGACCATTTGGAAGAAAGGTTTTTGTAAGGCTGTTGACACAGCTTCAACACCGAAAACCCCCATACCTTTCACCTGCTTTTTCCACTCTTCCAGGTGACGAGAAAGATATAATTCAGTGGCACCACCACCAGAATGGTAGCCTCCTTTTAACGTAGCCTGAACAGCAGATGCAGCGTCTTTGGCTATTCGTTCCCTTTCTCCAGCAACTTCCTTCGTGGCAGCACCAACTAGCATAGTAGCAACCGGCTTTCCTTTTCCTTGTAAAATCTTAACCTGCCGGGTTTGTTCATCGGTTTCAATGAGGCCAGCATAACCCAATGAGTGTTTTAAATCTTCCACCTCTTTGGAAAGGGAAAACCTTTTTAATAAGCGGCTTCCTGTATGTTCCCCCAGGCGCTGAAGGTCTTGCAAGGGAACATGTTGCAACACCATTATTCCATGGTCTACACAATATTCTTCCGCCAATCCATCACAGCTTTTTGCCAATGCAATGAATCCAACACCCAACTCTTTTAATTTCATTAAATTCTGGCTATATGCTTCTTTTAATGCCAGAAACCGCTGAAAGCCAGTTTCTGTCCCTAAAGCTTCATCATCAATTTCTTCAGGTGCCAGTGCATCCTGGATAATTAATACCTTTGCATCCTTTAATGTATAAGGCATTTCACGGGAGATGGGAATTCTGTTGATGAGCACACCCTGAAATAATTCATTTTCTGCGCCTTCTCTAGCAGAAATCAAATCCCTTAAATGAAAATCAGGTTCTTTTATCTTTTCCAATCCCACAACCTGAGCCCCATTAATCACAAGGCGGGCAATATCTTCGTTTTCCCTTCCCGCAATATAGGCAATATGATAAAGTCTCTCATCCTTTAAGTCTTCTACAGGATAAGCCATCTGCTTTAATTCATTAATCGCTTCAGCAACTCCGCCACGGATTCCCTCTATAACCCGGGTAACAGGGACCCCCCTTTGTACTTGATGGGCCCCCTCTACAACCAGAGCAGCAGCAAGTATGGTCGCTGTTGTCGTTCCATCTCCAACCTCTTGTTGCTGGGATCGGGCAATATTGATAATCATGCTCGCAGCAGGATGACTGACTTCCATCTCATCCAGGATTGTAATTCCATCATTGGTGATGATGACATTCCCATCTTCATCAACCAACATGGTATCTAACCCCTTGGGTCCAATAGTCCCTTCTACTGCACGGGAAACGGCTTGCACAGCATTTACGTTATTAAGTAACGTAGACATTCGCTCATCCACTGGAAGATTTCTACTCCCTTTTTCTTTTCCATCCATCATTCTTGCCTCTAATCCTAGTCTTTATAAATATTCTGTAAAACTCTGGTCATATTACCCGATAAACTATGGAGGATCGTAATCACCTTTCCATATTCCATGCGAGTGGGTCCTAGAATCCCCACGGTACCTACTGGCTTATCATCAAAATGATAGGTAGCTGTAATAATACTGCAATTGCTTATGGCTTGTTCATTATTCTCTGTACCAATTCGAACCTCAATCCCATCTTTTCGTGATCCTAAAATTCGAATAAGCACTTCATTCTGTTCAAACAGATTTAATATTTCACGAACCTTTTCCACATCCCTGAATTCCGGCTGCATTAAGATGTTGGTCGTCCCTTTCATAAAAACCCGTTCATCTTTTTTCTTTTTAAAGGTATCTTCTATTACCTGCAATATTTGTTCATAATCCTGCATATATCTCTGAATTTCTACAGTCACTTCATTGTGCAGACGACTCCGTAATTCTGCCATTAACGTCCCTTGCAGACGGGTATTTAAATAGTTGACCATTTTCTGCAAGTCATCCTTATTGATACCCTCAGGAATGATAATGGTTTTACTTTCAACCTTTCCTTTATCTGTTACCATAATTAAAACAGCGGATCGGTCATTTAAAGGAATCATCTGAATCATTTTAAGGCGTGTATGGTTAATTTCATGCCCCATCACAAACGAAGTATAATTCGTCATGCTAGATAAAATGCTTGCAGCATGATTCATTATCTGTTCAAATTCAAAAAACTGATCTGCAAACAAACGACGGATTCGATGGACTTCCTGGATCTTTCGTAAAGGGTCACTGACCAGGTGATCTACATAGAATCGATACCCTTTATTAGATGGTATACGGCCAGCAGAGGTATGGGGTTGCTCTAAATATCCCAATTCTTCTAAATCGGCCATTTCGTTTCGAATTGTGGCGGAACTAAATCCAATATCATCTCGTTTAGAAATGGTTCTTGAACCTACAGGTTCAGCAAACTGGATGTAATTATCCACAATCGCTAATAAAATCATTTGTTGACGTTCTGTAAGCATATTGCTCACCCCATTATTAGCACTCAATTAAAACGAGTGCTAAAAATCTTACTTAAAAAATACCAAACAATATCGGTTTTTGTCAACTAATCAGATAGAAACCCTGCAAAAACATTATTACCCAGAAATACTCCATTCCGTGTGAGACGAAGACTTTCATCTTTCCATTCCAATAATCCTTTTGTAACAAATTCATCAATGGGGGAACCAAAAGTATCCTTTAGCTCTTTTCCATACCTTTCATGAAATTCCCTGGGGGATACGCCCCGCAACATACGCAGCCCTAACATCATGAATTCTTCCATTTGTTCCATGATACTAACCCTTTGTGATTGCTCTATAGCGCTATTCTTGTCTTTCATTTCCTTAATATATTTCATGGTGGAACCGATGTTGGCATACCTCACTCCATCAAGATAACCGTGAGCCCCTGCTCCAAAACCATAGTATTCTCTATTTTCCCAATACACTTGATTATGCTTGCTTTCATATCCATTGCGGGCAAAATTGCTAATTTCATACCAATGAAATCCCTCTTCTTCAGCCCTTGCAATGATTTGTTTAAACATC
Organism: uncultured Paenibacillaceae bacterium; assembly: GCA_937874515.1. Classification (GTDB taxonomy): domain Bacteria; phylum Bacillota; class Bacilli; order Aneurinibacillales; family Aneurinibacillaceae; genus CALNBV01. The sequence goes on from CALNBV010000225.1 coordinate 18,214, forward strand.
ATAAACTCCGTATCTTCATCTGGAAGTGAAAGGGTTCCTTTGCGTTCCCATTTCGAAAAAACAGTATTCTCCTCCACTTTCAAGCTATATACAGAGAGATGGGGAATCTTCAATTGGAATGCTTCCCTTAAGGACTCCTCTAACATTTCCATTGTCTGATCCGGCAAGCCAAACATTAAATCGATGGAAATATTCTCAATCCCCGCCTTCCTCGCTTCTTCAATGGCTAAGTAGGACTGATTCCGGGAATGGTTTCTACCTATTTTTTTTAATAAACCATCGTGGAAAGATTGTACACCATAACTAAGACGATTCACGCCCCCTTGTTTCATTAGGCGTAACTTTTCCTGGTCGATGGTGCCCGGGTTGGCTTCCATAGTAAATTCCAATTCCTTTCCCCTCTTGGGAAAGGCCTTCTCGATTATGCTAAGTAAATAGTCCATCTGTTTAACATCGAGAAAAGTAGGCGTTCCTCCGCCTACATAAATTGTATGAATTTCACCTGCAGAATGTTTCCCTATTTCTTTTTCTAATGCCTGTAAATAATTCCACACTACTTGAGGTTCCCGTGTTACATAGGTATGAAAATCGCAATAAAAGCATCGATTCATGCAAAAAGGGATATGTATATAGACTGCATTCGCCACGTTTTATTCACCTAACTATTAGGAAAAGGCGGGGTATATTCCCGCCTTTTTCTCATCATTTATTATTATCCATTTTCAAAACAGCCATAAAGGCTTCTTGAGGGACCTCAACGCTGCCAACAGATTTCATCCGCTTTTTCCCTTCTTTTTGCTTCTCAAGCAACTTACGCTTACGGGAAATATCCCCACCATAACATTTGGCCAATACGTTTTTCCGCATGGCTTTAATGGATTCTCTGGCAACCACTTTACTGGTGCCACGTCATGGAGAAGGAGTCGTTTGCGGACCCCGTGGTT
>CALNBV010000226.1 GCA_937874515.1 uncultured Paenibacillaceae bacterium
ATGTCCATCCTTAAAAGGACCAAACCCACGGGAATCATCCCCGATTTCAGGCACTTCTAACTTAATTACTCGTGCACCTAAATCCCCGAGAATCATCGTACAATAAGGTCCTGCAAGCACACGAGTCATATCGAGAACTAAACAATTCTCCAATGGTTTTACCACGCCCAGTCCTCCTTTAGAAAAAGCTCCGACAACCTACCGTGTAAAAACATCACACAACAGGTGCCGGAACCTTCTTTCTTCAATATTTAATCGTTACTATTAATTAGTGACCCCAACGGTTTCACTATCTTTAATTACAGAATCCTTCACATCCGTATAGTGACGGCGATAGAATAAACCTAATGCAGTGAGAAGGAGGCCACTGATAATGATGGCTAAACTAATAAACAAGAAAAGTTGATTAAGTGGCAATCTCATGGATAGCAAGATGCCTCCAATGATTGGACCTGCAATGGAACCAATTTTTGCAATACCCATGGCTATACCATTTGCATTAGAACGATACGCTGTTGGATAGAACATAGGTGTAGACACTGTTAAGACCATTTGTACACCAACTACGAAGAAACCAGCAGTGAATACAACAAACATCAATACAGTTTTAGAAAGGGGCAGTCCTAATACCGCAACAAGGATACTGCCAACAATTGGGAAAATGAGACAAGCTAACATGCCACGCTTGTCAAATAGCCAACCTACAGCTGAACCGACAAGCATTCCAGCCAGATGGTAAATCGAAGTAGCGAAGGATGCATCTTTTATAGTAAGACCTGAGGAAACAAATACCTGGGGCAGCCAATTATTTAAGAAGTAAATGGAGAACGAACTGAAGATTGAATAAATCCAAAGAATGGGAGTGATAAACAACAGAACTCCTGTAAACAGCATCTTCGGGGAAAATTCAACGTTTTTCTCTTCGTTTTCCATAATAAACTGGGTATTGGGACCAATGTGGAGTTTTGGATCTAAACGTAATAATATTTTGGTGATTTCTTTCTTTTCTTTATTTCTTAACACAAGATATTTAATGGATTCAGGCAACCTTATCATTAAACCAATAATCAAAATTAAAGGGAATAAACCACCCGCAATAAATATTGATTTCCATCCAAAGTTAGGTATAAGCCAACCTGCTAAAAAACCGCCAAGTGACATCCCTAATGGAAATCCGGTAAACATGAAACCAACCCACTTCGCACGGGATCTTTTAGGCGCATACTCATTGACAAGTACAATAGCAAGAGGAACAGTTCCTCCTAATCCAAGAGCAGCCAAAAATCGAAGGACAATCAAACTGGTGACAGAGGATGCAAAAACGGTAAAAAAGGTTAATACACCGAACCAACAAGTGCTGATTAATAGTGTCTTTTTTCGTCCAATACGATCTCCCAGATATCCAAAGATAAATCCCCCGAGCATTAGACCGAATGGCGCTGCAGCAAAGACAGTGCCAAATGTCTTAGGGGTTACGTCCCATAATTTCATTAAAACTGGCGCTGCATATGAAATTCCAGCGATATCAATGGCCTCCACAATCATTAATAAGAATGTCCAAAAAATGAGATTCACGGCGAATTTTTTATTTTTACTGTTTTCGATAATTTGTAATATATCAATTTTTTGCGAGTACAGTGCAGTAACGCCGGTAGGTTTCATTCCGAATTCCCCCTATTTTTTTAAATAATTAGCCCGCAACCTGTACCTGTTATTTTCTATCAAGCATTGTCTCGTATTTCTTTCCCATTACTGCGCTAACAGGCTTTCCTTCTCTAATTAACTTAGCCATAATGGCTTCCTGTTGCACAATTTTTTCAGCAGTTTCAAGAACAGACTCGGCAATTGAAAAGGGAATAAAAACCACACCACTACCATCTGCAATAACTAAATCTCCAGGGTCTACCTCAATATCCCTTACAGTAATTCTTTCATTAAACGAATGTTCAATAATTCTCCCCCTGGCTGTAATGGGAGTAACTGCACGGGCATATACGGGAAAACCCAAAGCACGCATTTCATCAACATCACGACAGCCACCATCGATAATAACTCCACTAATTCCTTGTTCCATGGCAGCAATGCATAAATTACCACCCCATCCAGCTACATCAGATCGGAAGAGCACACGTCTGAACTCCACGACAATAACGTCTCCTTTTGTAGCAGCTTCAATGGCTGCTGTCCCTAGATGGCGTTTTGACTCCTGGGTATCCTTAGGAACCAACTTTACCGTCACAACTCTTCCAACAATTTTCTTTCTTACTGAAACCTGTTGCAATTCTGTCGCAACCCCGTTTAATCCTAGGAAATCCATTGCATCAGATACTGCACAGCTATCCAGCCTTTGCAAACGTTCTACGAAAGAATGATATGACATTTCAATCCCCCCTCACCTTTTCTAAAACCTTAGAAACCGCTTACAAATCTCTTACAATACGGCTACTATTTCCACCTGGGCTTGCATACCATTTCGCAGATCAACTATTGTAATATGTCGGGCGGGACGGTCCCTCGGATCAGGGAACATCCGCACCCACTCTTGATTAAACAATTCTCGCAGGCTATTATCCTTGAGATACACAGACATTTGAATGATGTGACCGCTTGTTCCACCCGCCTTTTTCATAAAGGAATGAATATTTAGAAAGAGTTGGGTGATTTGACGTTCCGGGTCTTGTGGCAGATGCTTTTCCCCTGGAATCTTCCCCATAATGGCAGATGAATAAACGATATTTCCAATTTTTGCACCCATGGGAATGGGTGCAGTCCCATGGCTAACCCCTGAAATTTCAATCACTTCTCTCATTGCCACTACCATTCCCCCAATTCTTAATAGTAGTATGAATATTCAATTAATTTCTGCCAGACAATTACTTAGGTGTATCACGCCAGTCCATATCTACCGGAATAATTCCATTAGTTGAACGAATTTCCATATAATCAATTTCCTGATCTAGCCCTTTTGGAACAACGCCTTCTTGCATTGCTTTTGCTTGTTTTAATAAATGCCAGCGGACTTTGGAAATGAAAGAATCACTGGATCCCAGGTACTCTTTTGTACGGTCAACAATGGGGCCCATGCTCTCTACAATCACGTAGTCTTCTACCAATACACCATACATGCCTGTAAAATGCTCTTTCAATTTTGAACGGTCTTGTTTCCAACGCTCTTTCGGTCCAGCATAAAAGTTGTCCGGTGGATTGTTAGGATCAAGACCAAATTGTCTTTCAGCAATAGCCAGGTCTTCAAAAGTAAGGGGACGATTATAGTTATAGAAGACAAACCATTGGGCAGTATGTTCGTCATCAATAGGAACTGTGAATGCACAAAGGTGATTTTCATCGGGAGAATGAGGGATGAAAGAGTACCAGGGTTGAACATATTCCGTAATTCTTACATATTGAGAGCCATCTTCCATAGTTCGTATTGCCCCTGCCCGTAATCCATAAGGTTGGGATTCCACCTCATAACGGGGTGCAAGATCCCGTACAGTTTTATTTACTGATAATGCTACTTTTTTTGCCCAGGCCTGGTGCAGAACTGAAACGTGGGCAGAATCAATGGTTCCTTCAAATACTTGCAAATAGTTACAATCTACTAACGCAATTCGAATTAAGATATTAGATTCAGGTAATGTATTAAATTCAAATAATGGGAATTGAGTGGGCTCACCTTCTCCCAGCCATACCCATACAATGCCCCCAGCTTCTTGTACAGGATAATTCTTTAACGGAACTTTTCCGCAAAAAGCATCTGCCATGTCCTCTGGTTCTGTTGGCACATCTACTACCTTTCCTGACACATGAAACTTCCACCCATGATATAAACAGGTCAAAGCATTATCCTCATTGCGAGCCGTTGTTAAGGATGCACATCGATGGGGACATTCTTCATTAAAAAATCCTATCTGTCCATTAGTTGCACGGAATACCACATAATTTTCTCCAAACAAACGCACTCGCACGGGGTCACCATCAGGTTCAAGA
>CALNBV010000227.1 GCA_937874515.1 uncultured Paenibacillaceae bacterium
CCTAACTACATCCCGATTCCTTAACGAAGGAAAATCACGGATGAAATGAGGGATTCCATTGAAAGGATTTGACATTGTCCTGGGATTTTCATTTCTATGGTTAGCCTCCCTAATGTTTCGGCGTCATATTCCCTTTGCAGGAATTTTTTTAACCAAAATTGCCTTGTTTACTGGCAAATTTTTTCTCAATCGTTATAAGGAAGAAGTAACCCATGGATAGTATGTCCATGGGAATTGAAAAAAAACATTCCTCGCATGAAAGATTGTAATAAGCACATCTTATACATGATGAGGAAAGGAGGGATTCAAATGAGTCATGTCTTGCATATTGCAGTTAAATGGGTTTTAGCTTTTTTAGTCCTCATGCTCATTGCTTTTATTTTTGTTGGCGGCAATAATGTAATCAGCGGGTATAATTTAACCAATTTATTAATCTTAAGCTTTGGGGTTGCTGTCATTTCTTATTTCCTGGGGGATTTGTTACTTCTTCCAAGAACGGGAAATATTATTGCCAGCATCGTTGATTTTGTGCTAGCCTTTGCCATCCTGTGGCTAATGGATTATGTAATGCTTACGTACTTTACCTGGTCATCCATTGTTTATGCTTCATTAGTTATTGCCATCGGTGAATTCTTATTCCATATTTATTTAGAGAACCGTTTGGAAAGACGTAAACGAGAAACATCTGATTTTTAAACTTTACCTTTTAAAAGCAGATTGGGTTCATCCCTTTCTGCTTTTTTTCCATCTATTGAGAAATGGGCAAGATGAGGGTTTTGTGATAACATGAGTAACAAAATTAGTAATCGGAGATGACCTACCATGATTCAAGCGGGAACCCGGGAGTTTTGGCGGGCGACCCTGGCGCTAAGTATTGGCGCTTTTTTAGTTTTTGCCAACCTTTATTTCACCCAGCCCTTATTGCCTATTTTCACGAAAGAATTTACTATTTCCCCTGTCACTGCCAGTCTGTCCTTATCTGTGACCACCTTTTCCCTTGGCCTTTCCCTGCTTTTCTTCGGCCCTTTATCAGATGCCCTGGGACGGAAAAAAATCATGCTTGTTACTATGGTTTGCGTGGCAGCCATGACTTTTTTGCTGGCATCTACCCCATCTTTTCCTGCCTTTTTGATTTATCGTTTTATTGAGGGATTTTTCATTGCAGGTGTCCCTTCTATTGCGATTGCCTATATTGGGGAGGAGTTTTCCCGTCGTTCTCTGGTTACAGCCATTGGGGTTTATATTAGCGGTACCAGCATCGGAGGAATGGGCGGTCGCCTCATTTGCGGTTTTGCTACAGACTTTTTTGGCTGGCGCAACGCCTTTCTGGTGATGGGTGTGATTAGTATTCTTTGTCTTGTCCTTTTTCTTTTTTTATTGCCTAAGTCCCGGAACTTTCAGGCCTCTTCCTTTAAACCAGGAAAAATCATCAGGGATTTTTCCAAACACATTCGCAATCCTGTTCTTCTCTATGCCTATTTCATTGGGGGCATTGGCCTTTTTCTTTTTGTAGGAGAATATAACTTTGTCACCTTCCATTTAAGTGGCGCTCCCTTTTATTTGCCTACGGCTTTTGTGGGAATGCTGTTTCTTACCTACCTGGCGGGAACCCTTAGTTCCAGTCTTGCTGGCAGGTGGGCCCTACGGATTCCTCTTTCCTTATGTATGGGAATGGGCCTTGCAGGGATGGCCCTGGGGATGATTATCACTCTGATCCCTAATCTTTGGATGATTCTTTTGGGCCTATTGGTAAACAGTTTTGGCTTCTTCATGGCTCATTCTACCGCAAGTGCCTGGGTGAGTCGCCATGCTGCCTTTGCCAAAGCCAGCGCTTCTAGTTTATACCTCTTGTTCTATTACATAGGAGGAAGCCTGGGGAGTTTTTATCTCGGTTTCTTTTATCATTGGGAAGGATGGCCTGCCCTGGTGGGTGGCGCTTTACTTGTCTTGTTAGGAACGGGATGGTTGGTCCGGAGGTTATACAGGTTGGAAAAAAAGGAAAACCAGAAAAGTGTCCACCCTGAGCCCATGGCATCAAACCTTTAATCCAATCCCTTCCATTGACAGATGGTTTAGTCATCCTATATATTTAAACACATGAAATATTTTATATATTAAATATTTAACGGATTAATTATTGGAAAAACGGAGGTTTTTGGCCCAATGGATTCCATCGAAACCCTTGCCGAACGCTTAATGACCGCTTTGAATATTACTTCGCGGAAAATACAGCACGAATTCACAGAGAAAAATACCCTTCCATTAACGACACCCCAGCTGTTTCTCCTCCACCTCTTGTCCAAAAAAGAGCGCTGGATGGTCACGGAATTAGCAGAAAAAATGACTGTAAAGCCCAGTGCCATTACAGCCATG
>CALNBV010000228.1 GCA_937874515.1 uncultured Paenibacillaceae bacterium
ATAGTAACCGCACTGGGGCCAGGTTTTAGCAGTGAATTGTTACTATTGGAGGGAAGTTAAGAATGGTTTTTTTTTATGCCGTGGTTATGATTCTGGTCGTGCAACGATTCGTTGAATTGATCATCGCCAAAAGAAACGAAAAATGGATTTTGGGGAAAGGGGGAAAAGAAATTGGTCGGGAACATTACCCTCTCATGGTTCTTCTTCACACCCTGTTTTTTCTCAGTCTTCTCATTGAATCCTTTGTGAAGGGTTATCCTCTTTCTCCCCTTTGGCCCATAATCATCATCTTACTTTTGTTAACCCAGCTGTTGCGTTATTGGGCCATTCAATCTTTAGGCCCTTTTTGGAATACACGGATTATGGTTTTGCCAGGAGCTGAACCTGTGGTAAAAGGACCCTATAACTATTTTCGCCACCCTAATTATTTAGCAGTGATTTTAGAGTTTGTATTGATTCCTTTACTTTTTAATGCCTTTTTTACGTGTATTCTTTTTTCGATTTTGAATGCCTTGCTATTAAAATATCGCATTTCTCTCGAGGAAAAAACCTTAATAGAAACGACAGAGTACCAGGAAACCATGAGCAGAAAAAGTCGGTTTTTGCCTGGTTTTTGGAAATAAAGTCATTAGTATTGCTTTTTGTTTCTAAATCCTTAAAATAAAAGACAAACTTTAAGGGGTTTTAGGAAGGATGGAGGAATAATGGGGGGAAATCGATTTGCGGGGTATGAGAGAAAAGATGTACTCAAAGATTTAACCGCTGGCATTATTGTCGGTATTGTTGCAATCCCCCTTGGCATGGCCTTTGCCATTGCATCTGGGGTGAAACCAGAATATGGGCTGTATACAACAGTCATAGCAGGAATCCTCATTGCCATTTTTGGTGGGTCACGTTTTCAAATTGGAGGGCCAACAGGGGCTTTTATTCCTTTGCTGTTGGCTATTTCCATCGCTTATGGATATGAGAATTTATTGATTGCAGGCCTTCTTGCCGGGATCTTCCTTTTATTAATGGGCCTATTCCGTTTAGGAGGATTGATTAAGTATATTCCCCGGCCTGTCACCATTGGTTTTACCTCTGGGATTGCTATTATCATCTTCACAGGGCAATTGCCAGGATTTCTCGGTTTAAAGGATATGGAAAAACATGAATTCTTTCATGAAAACATGTTAGAAATGATCCACAAAATTGGCACCATGAATATGTATAGCGTTTTAATCGCTTTAATTGGACTAGCTTTATTGCTGCTGATCCCTCGCATAAATAAAAAGGTACCTGCACTTTTGGTTGCAATAGTGATTCCTACAGTGATTTCCCTATGGTTCTTTCCAGGTAAAGTCGCAACTATCGGAAGTGTGTACGGGGGGATTCCCCAAAGTCTGCCACCCTTTAAAATTCCCACGTTGGAAATAGATAATGTGATGAATTTAATTGGCCCTGCTTTTGCTATTGCCGTATTAGGGGGAATTGAATCCCTTCTCTCTGCAGTTGTTGCCGATGGAATGAGTGGCAAACGGCATAATAGTAACCGTGAATTAATCGGACAGGGGATTGCCAACATTGTGACCCCACTGTTTGGTGGGATTCCTGCTACAGGGGCAATTGCCAGAACAGCAACGAATATTAAAAGCGGGGCCGTATCCCCATTGTCAGGCATATTCCATGGGGTTGTTGTATTAGGCACTCTCTTGCTTTTTGCTCCTTATGCTTCCTATATTCCCATCGCTGCCATGGCTCCCATTTTGATGATGGTTGCCTGGAATATGAGTGAGCGCCATGAATTCCTGGCCATTTTAAAATTGAAAACAGGTGATTCTCTTGTTTTAGTCATCACCTTTATGCTTACAGTACTCTTTGATTTAACAACTGCAGTGGAAATTGGTTTATTGCTTGCCATGGTGCTCTTTGTGAGCCGAATGGGTAAACAATTAGAAGTACAGAAATCCTTGCCTGATGAAGACCATCGGGGGAAAATGTCATCCAATCCATTGTCTCAGGGAAATGATTGTCCACAATTAGGCATCTATACCATTGATGGACCCCTCTTTTTTGGAGCAGCCCATCAGTTTCAAAAGGAATTAATTGATTCAAAACCACGGGTGCTTCTTTTGCGAATGGGAAGAGTACCTTTTATTGACGCCACAGGACAAAATCATTTACAAGAAATTATTGATCAATTCTTACGTAAAGATGGAATCGTATTAATTTCTGGCTTAAAAGGACAACCCCTTGGGGTAATGCAAAAAAGTGGCCTTTATGACAAAATCGGAGGGTCTAATCATATTTATCAGCATACAGGGGAAGCGTTAAATGCAGGGTTGACCTTAATCAATAAAGAACGATGCCATGGTTGTCCCCAACGGATTTTCAAAGAATGTACAAATTTTGCAACACGTCCCATTAAAGAAGCGCAATAAAATGAGAAAATAAGAAAAAATTGCAGGAATTTCCTCTATGTTTATAGAAAATTTGTAATATTGCCAGTTATGTGTATTTAAGTGGTTGAAGGTTTCATATTCGTAGGGTGGGGTGTTTCGAGAAAGGAGGAATGGCGATTGTGAGTCCTTCCATGAGTGTCCTTCAAACGAAATTTTCAATCCCTCAGGTATCTCCATGGATTTTGTTTCGACCGAGATTAGAGAAAAAGTTAAAGCAAATTGCAAAAATCCCTTTAACTTTGCTTCATTCTGGTCCTGGATATGGTAAAAGTACAGCCATAGCAGGATATGCCTCATCCTATTCTGGAGATCTTTGCATGATCACATTGGACGAAAAGGACAGATTTTTGCCCAGGTTTATCGTAAATCTGATTTTTTCGCTACAAACCCGATTTCCTCACTTTGCGGATAATTTGAAAATTCAACTACTTCAAGATATACTTCAGAATCGATTATATTCTGATGAACAGGTGGATTCAATTTGTGTGGAATGGATCAACCAAATCCTTGAGTTAAAAGGCAAGGTGGTGATGATTCTCGATGATTGGCATCTAATTGAATCAGATGAACAAATTTGCCGTTTTATGACTCAATGGATTCATTATTTGCCATATAACATACATCTTGTCATTTCATCCCGAACCCGTCCAGGATGGGAATTTCTTGCCCGCTGGAAGGTAAAAGGGAATGTGTTAGAGATATCTGAAAAGGATTTAGCTTTTTCTCGGGAAGAAATCCAGGTTCTGTTTTCCGATTTATACGATTGTCCCTTACCTGATGATGAAATAGATATGATTTATCGTTTAACAGAAGGGTGGGCCATCGCTTTAAATATGTTCTGGTTACATGTAAGGGATGGTGCTTCCTTAGATACCTTTGATACATCTGATGGCATTGATCGTATGGATGACTTTTTCTCATATTTAGCAACGGATGTTTTTTATAAACAACCTGAACAGATTCAACAATTCTTGTTGCGGACGTCTATTCTTCCTGTTTGGGATCAAGAAGCAGTTGTTGCGATTTGTGGATGCCAGGATGGGGAACAAAAAATAAATTGGATATTAGAGAAGAATTTATTTGTGACCCAAGCAGGTGAAGGGAAATACAGGTATCATGCTCTTTTTAAAGATTTTTTAATCAGAAAGCTAAAAGATGATCCTGTGGCCTTTAAATCTGCCCATCAAGGGGCATCCATTTTTTATGTGGATCGTGGCCTTTTTGATAAAGCCTTCTATCATTTTAAGGAAATACATGATGTGACAGCCATTTCCTTTGTGTTAAAAGAAAAAGGATTCTTTTTTATCCAGCAGGGCTGGCTTGATTTAGTCCATGAAATGGTTAGTTTCATTGGGGAACGGAGAAGGGAATGCCACTACATTTTTGATTTTCTCAGTGGTGAAGTGTCCCGATACCGCAATCAATTTAATAGAGCCTTGCAATATTATGTTAAAGCAGTGGAAATTGCCCGCCGCATGGGAGATGTCCATGGCATTGTTTCTGGATTAGAAGGGCAAATTCGGGTTTATCTTGATACCATCCAGCCCGCGAAAGCTGAAAATTTATTATCAGAAGCGATTTCCCTCATGGGTGAAGATTCTGAGATTAAATTGAGGCTCTATCGATTAATGGCGGAGAATCTATTAAATCGTGGGTATACCCGTGAAGCGGAACTCTGGTTTCAACGGTCTGTAAGTATCGATTCTTCTCAGGAAAAAGATGATTGGACTGCCCGTTATTATCTTAGAACAGGTAGGTTACAGGAGTGCAAACAAATTCTCATGACCTATCTTGATGAAACAAAGTATTACCCCCGAAGCAATCTAACCAATTCCCATCGGGAGAATACATTGCTTTTGTCCATTCTCGCTGCCTTTTATGGGGATCAAGAGTTGGCCCATTATTGTGCAGAAAAGGGGATGATTCTTGGTACGGAGAATAATTCCCCCTTTGTGGAAGCTTGTGGGTGGATGAGAATTGGACATGCTGTGCAAATGCAAGACCAATTTGAGTTTGGAGCAGTGGAACAATGTTACCGCATTGCCCTTTCTCTCATGGAAAATATTAATGTTTCCCGTGGGAAAGCTGAGCCCATGTTAGGGTTGTGTCTTTTATATGCCCATCAAGGGGCCTATGAAAATGCACTGGAATATGGAGAAAAAAGTTTATTTGAAGCGGAAGTTGTTGAAGATCGTTGGTTTGCTTCTCTGGTTCGTTTAAGTATGGGGATTGCCTTGTATTCAGCAGGAGAGTTAGAAAAAGCAAAAGAAATGTTCTCACAGGCTAATGGGGATTTTTCTGAAATAGGGGATTCTTATGGGCATTCTGTTTCCCTTTTGTGGCTTTCCCTTCTTTCCTTTGAAAGTGGAGATCAACCATCCTTTGTCTTATATATGACCCCACTATTAAAAATGACGAAAGTTAATGGTTATGATTTTCTATTTAACAGAAAGACCATGTTTAGTCCCAGAGATTTGCAACGGTTACTTCCTTTATTGATCGAAGCACGGCAACAAGGGATTTACGAAAATTATGCACAACAAATTCTCCGAAAAATGGGATTTCACGAATTATCAACCCATCCAGGGTATACTCTGCGGGTACAAACTTTGGGAGGATTTAAAGTATGGTTGGGGAGTCAACAAGTGGAAGAAAAGGCATGGCAAAGGGAAAAAGCTCGCATGCTTTTTCAACTTTTATTGACCCGGCGGAATCTATTATTATCCCGTGAAGAAATTTTTCACCTCCTATGGGATGGAGTGGACGAGGAAACCGCTGCCCGGGATTTAAAGGTAGCATTAAATGCCTTAAATAAGGTATTGGAACCAAAGAGGAGAGCCCGCAGCTCGTATTTCTTTATTCGTCGGAACAATGGAGGGTATGGATTAAATCCATCTTCTGGCTATAGCCTGGATTCTGATTTGTTTGAGAAGGAAGTGCAAAAGGGTCTGGGTGAGAAATCAACAGACAAAGCCATTTCTTACCTGAAAAGCGGATTGAAACGATATCAAGGGGAATTTCTCCCTGAGTTACGCTATGAAGATTGGGCGAGGGAAGAACGAGAACGCCTCTTGCGCTTTTTTCTCCGTGGAGCTGAACGGTTAGCTAATTTATTGTTGCAGGAGAAACGGGAAGAAGAAAGTATGGAATGGGCACAGAAAATGTTGGAAATCGATTCTTGTTGGGAGGAAGCCTATCGCATCCTCATGGTTGCATCCTATCGAAAAAAGCGGCGTTCAGAAGCGATTCGCTGGTATAAGAAATGCATAAATGAGTTAGATAAGGAGTTAGGCGTTTCTCCCATGAAAACCATTGTTGAACTGTATGAGAATATCCGAATCGAAGAGCCTGTGTAACTTTATTGTAACCCCTCTATGTAAATGTTAAATGAAGATAGCGTTTTCATGATTTACATTTTATATGGAGGGGGACCGGGCGGTGCTAGAAGATATTCTTATCACGGAGAAACTGACGGTTCGTTTGGGCGGTATAGTGGCACTGGATGATGTGAGTATACAGGTACCCCTGGGGAAAACCTTTGCTATTGTTGGTAGAGAGGGAGCAGGTAAGTTTGCCTTTCTGCGTCTTCTTAGCGGTCATTTAAAACCAACGGATGGAATGATTTTGTATAAAGGGAGTGAAATATCCACGTTAGACCCTTTGATCCGTATTCGACTGGGTATAGGTTCTGCTTTTTCCCCTGGTTCCATTGAGCCCCGGCTATCATTGTTGGAAAATGTAAAATGGGCTGTACAAAATACAATTGGCGTACGTTATCAATTAATAAGCCACTATAAATCATATGATGATTCAGAGCATAAGGCCTATGAATGTTTAAG
>CALNBV010000229.1 GCA_937874515.1 uncultured Paenibacillaceae bacterium
TTAAAGAATCTTATGTAAAGGGAAAGCTTGTTCAAGCGGCCAATCATTTAATAGAAGTACTAAAATATGATCCTAAAAACCCCATTGCCCATTATCGTATGGGTTTTCTAGCGTATAAACATGAGGATTTTGCAGGGGCGGTTTATTATTTTCAGAAGGTGTTACAATATGACGAAAGCTATGAGAAGAGAGAGTATAAACTTAATACGCAACAACTGTACTTTGCCAATTTATATTTGAGCAATAGTGCATTATATATCGCACAAAAAGCCCAAAAGTCAGCAGAATTGATGCAGGATGATGTGCATAAAAGCAAAGTTGAGAATCTTGAAATGTCACCTCTATATAAAATGATTCAAGATAATGAGAGTTACTTAAAGAAACATGCATTTACAATCACAACATCTGATGGGACAAGGCAGTGCAGCAAAAGTAAATGTCAGGACATTGCATTATCAAACTTGCCTGATACTCTTATTCTTAATTTTTCTGATCAAGGAAATACCTTAATTTTTAATGGGAGAGAGGAACCCCTTGAAACAGACCAAATAGCGCTGTTCCGTCATTACTTTCTTTATAGTAATGAGGCGAATCCAGTAACAAAGTATCAAATTAATAATATCTTTCAAACCAGTGGGAAAACAGGTGTGGTGCCTGATAATACTTATTCCCAAAAAGTATTAAGATTAAGAAGGAAACTTGCAAAAGTTGAGGCACCAACTTCTTTGATTGAAAATAAAAGATTTAAGAATCAAACCGCTTATTTTTATTATCATGCCTTGCCGTATATGATTATCCACCGCACTGATGATAGCTTCTTTCTTGATAATAATGACGAAGAATAAAATACAGGTATTTGGCGATGACAGGGGTGTCATCGCCCTTTTGGTTTAATAAGGGTATCAAATCAAAAGGGAGATGGTACTTCATGAAAACCTGGAATCAGTTATTTGTACGTCACGGTTGGAAGTTGGAGAAAAAAGAAGAGAATGTATTTGATTGCAAAGGCGAGACCAGTAAGAACATTGGTTTTTTAATGGCATGTTTGGATCGGGCTCACATTCCCTTTTCTTTAAAGAATGCCGTCCTTACATTGAAAAGCGAGCCCATTCATGAAGAAAAGTGGATTGAAGTTTTGAACTTTAGTCAGGATCGAGTCCGGGGCAGAGGGGGAGATTTATGGTTCCGTCCCGGTGAAGAAGAACCAAAGGTAGAGGAACTTGATATTTATATAAGCGGCATTGTTCGCCAGTTAAACCGCCTTGGTTTTTATACGGAGGGCTCTTGTGATGGCCATGAGAACCGGCCTGCCCATGTATTGGTGACAAAAGGGAAAGACATCAACCTTTTAGTTGAAGTGCTCCTTGCTTTGGGGATGAAACGGGAATTTTGCAGGGATTACAAACAACACTACCACATTTCTCTTCATTTAAAAAGAAATGAACTTCTAGACATGGCAGAAAAGTTGAGCCTTATTGAAGACAGTTGGCTGGAACAAGGACATGATTTTATTAAAGAACAAATGTTTTGCCATACCTTGGAGGAACTTCTTTCCATTCCAGGAGCAAGTGGCAATGAAAGCAAGATTCGCCAGGTCGTCCGAGAAAAAATCACACCTTTCGTAGATTTTATAACAGAGGATCGATATGGAAATCTATTGGCAGAGAAAACCTATGGAGGAGGCCACGGGCCAACGATTCTCTTAAGTGCCCATTTGGATACTGTATTTGAAATTTAACCTAATCATACCATTAGTAAAGAAGATGGAATTTGGACAAGCAGCAAGGGCATTCTCGGAGCTGATGATAGGGCAGGAGTTGCTGTGTTGTTGGAAACAGCAAAAAACTTAATGAATTCTTCTTTTAGTGGAAAGGTAAAATTCATTTTTAGTGTGGAAGAAGAAATTGGTCTTTGTGGGGCTCATGCAATAGATGAATATTTTATCTGGGGTGTGAATGCCACCATTGTGGTTGACCATGGGCAGTGGATCATGGAATTCAAAGTGTGAATTTGTCTGCAGGGTATTGGTACGAACATACTGAGAATGAGTTTTTAGATGTAGCTGCTTGCTTTAATGTGACCAAGCTGATTAAAGGATTCTTTGAGAAAAGTAGGGAAATTCGTATGGTGTTGCGAGAAATTGAGCGTGAAAAATTAAGATCAAGGTAATTCTTGGCATCAATATGAAGTTCCCAATCAAATAAATTCAATTTTTCTTGTACTAATTAATTAGTTGAGTGGATCTTCAATTAAGGTAGTAAAAATAAATTCATGAACATGGCCATCCTCTAGTGTTGTAGATCCTTTAATAAAATGAATATGTTTTCCGTTACCAACAGGAATCGCAGGTCCAGTAGTAATCTTAATTTGATGAAGATGACCAAAGAAATCAGTAGCCGTTGTAATCACATGTACATGACTTTTATTCTTGGGAATGGCCTGGCTTGTAACCCCTGCAAAACGGTGATTATGTCTATCATCACCTTGTTCGGCAAGTTTTGTGCTGCCAAGGAATTCATGATTATGTCGTTGTTTTTTTACTCGATTGTTGTTTTTTCCTTGAACATGGAATTTTTTATTCTTATTTGTATTCATAATATCCCTCCAATTATAGATTGGATATTATTTTATTAATGTGTAAAAGAAAATGTTTTAGTTGATTTATCCATTTTTAGGGAGGGGGAGCCTAAGAGTTAAATTTTATGAAAGTAGCAAACTAAAGGGTAAAAGATTAGAAAGGGATAGCTTCAACATGCTATCCCTTTCTTTTTAAAGTAATTCGGATAATTGGTATAATAAGGTGAATTTGCATTGAATGGGAGCTGAAAAAGCATGAATATAGTAGGGTATTCTATATTCCGCCATCATAAAAATGTACCTTTAAATAAAGAGAAGGCGGAGAGGATTTATCGTTTGGGTCTTCATGTTGAGTTGAATGATGGTGAAGATGGGAAAGGGTTACTAATGCTTCGCATTGATGCCCTGGAGATTAGATAATAAAAGATTAGATTGAAAGTATCGACACATTTAATTCGCAAAATTTAACTTAAATAGCATATCTGCATTTTTTACTCCATATACTCCTTACTGTTGTAAATAAATACAAAACAGGGAGTGGAGTTCGATGTTAAGGAAAATGTCAAGTGTTTTTTGGGTATGTGTATTGCTGGTTTTTCTTGTGCCAAGTGTTTATGCTTCTAATCAACCTTCAGCACCAGAGCAGGCTTTTTCAATTGACACAGTAGATGGAGAACAATATTCACCGAAAAAGCATAAAAAAATTGCAGGGATTGTTGTTGAAAAAAATAATCAGGGCGTTAAAGTCCAGGGATTTTCTACCCTTGAAAAATATAATGCCTATACCCAGCAAGAATCATTTACTAAACCTATAGATCGAGGTACTAAGTCAGGAATAGATTATTTCTATGAACATACCTCTGGGCAAGGCTATGGAAATTATCGAACCTTATCATCTGGACAATGGAGTTATAATGTAGGAGTGCGTTGGGGAACATCCTGGAACGATAGAATTTCTTCATTGTCTGTTGCCCCTTGGTCTTGGGTTACATTGTTTCAACATGATTATTATGGCGGATACTATATTACATTTAAGAATTATTCAAGTTATAGATTGTTTGCAAACTTAACCAGTTTTAAAATGCCCAACGGAAAAACATGGAATGACCAGGTGACTTCGATTAAAACAGGAAATTATTAAAATAGCATAAAGAACTTTCTTCTTAAAACCCCAGGCCATAATTAACACAGGCCTGGGGTCTATATATGTTTCCATAATTCTTTTAAGGGAATTGATAAACCTGTAAAGTCAGGATGGGCTACCACATCTTCATCCATACCCGTTGCGATAATGGCATATATACCTTCCCGCAGGGAGAAACATTCCAGGGTTCTTTCCTCGTGATTGACTAGCCAGTAGTGTTGGACCTGTGCATTTTGGTAAATACGTAGTTTTTTTAGCCTGTCTTTATGGCTGGTTGAGGGGGAGAGGATCTCAATGACTAGTTTTGGAGCTCCATCAATGTGAGTATCTTTGACCATGGATTTTTGATCCCCTGAAACATAGAATAAATCTGGTTGTACCACATTAATTTGATGGAAGGTAACATCTAATGGTGCATCGAATATTTCCCCTTCAGGGTCTGCTTGCCAAAAATAATCTTCGAGAATCCGTTGGAGCCGGCGGGATACGCGCTGGTGCATGACATTTGGGGAGGGTTCCTTTATTAACACACCCTCGAGAACTTCAAAACGGTATCCTGGTTGATCAGGCAGTTTTAAATAATCTTCATAGGTATATTTTTTTGGTGTATCTGAATTGTATTGTGTTGTTTTTTCATAAATCGTTGATTTTGTTAGGGAATGAATGACATCGGTGAGTTGATAACGGTATTGTTTAGGGCCCAGTTCCACATAGGGGATTTTTTTCTCCCGTGTGTATCTCCAGATTGTATCCACAGAAAGATTTAAGGAATCAGCCAGATCATGGGCTGTGATTAGTTCATTTTTATCAGGCATTTTATCACCTCCATATATTTTCAGTATATCAATAATTATCAACTAAAACAAACCCATATTAACTATAGGGAACTGGCGAGGCATATGTCAAAAGTAATTTTGAATAATTTGTAAAAGTGGTGTATAGAATATTGACTTATTTGGAAAATATTAATAAGTTAGTCACAAGGGAATCCTTAATCCAATTTAGGGAGGATGAGAAAAGTGAAAAAGAAAAAGAAGTTGTTTATTGAGGAACTTGAAGTTCGACAATCCAGTTCTCCATTATTTGTTTCTCCAATCGATCCAATTATGACCACTATGGCATTAGGTGAAGAAGGGGGCGGCTTTTACACCACACAATCAATCGGTGAAGAGGGCGGACATCCTATAACCACCTTTGCAATTGGTGAAGAAGGCGGTTCTGGCATTATTAAATAACCAGTTGGATCATTCGTATTGAATATAGCGCCCCAGAGATTTTGCCTCTGTGGCGCACATTTTTGCACTTATAAAATTTACAAAATTCTTATAGTATAAGGGCAACTAAGGCTTCACCTGCGCCTTAAAGGCTTGGCGAAGCCAAGTTTTCTT
>CALNBV010000230.1 GCA_937874515.1 uncultured Paenibacillaceae bacterium
AAAAAGACGCATTTTGAATCAAACCATTGCCTTTCCTCGCCGACAATGATGTAATACTGACAGTCAACTTCAATCCGGGCGCGCCTTCAAAACATCTGGGTAGATCAGGAAGTGAGACTGTTGAAGGCTTTTTTCGCCCTCCTTTCAGTTTCCCTAGTATCGGCTCGCAAACGGCGAATTTATTGATTCAAAAGCGTCTAATAATAGGACCTAACGGTCCAAAAAGTTATACTTTCTTTAAAGTTACAAAAGGCAACTGCCCACAACAGCAGTTGCCTTTTGTAGTTCTTTACGAGGATAATCCTTTATACCAAATGTTCATGCTTTCAATGTTTCCGGAGATTTGCGTATTATTTAGTAATGTTCCTCCAAAGTCGTATCCTAACCCAGCAAAGGTACAGTTCATTGGCAAGGATTCCGCCCTCGCTATTGTATAAAGTGTTTTGATGTCTCTCTTCAGCATTTCTTGTTCCATTGTAGTTAACAGGTGCTTTGCCAATTGTTTTCCCCGGTGTTCTCGTTGAATAGCGAAATCGGTCATTTCCGCGTTTTTTTGTTTTATGTTCATTTCACTGGATGCTAATGCTACTAATTCTCCATGGTAATATATACCGAAATATACCACATTGGAACCCATTGTTTCCCTAATATATAGTGGATCAAAGATTGGAAAGGGGTAGGTCTTAAAGGTATTTTTATAGAGATGAACCATTTCTTCGGCTTTACTTGGATCCATAATCTCTAAATGATAGTCCTCGTCTAAGGGATGAAGAGGCGTCTTTTTCTTTTGTTTTGCAATTTGAATGATGTTGTTATAATCATTTTCTTTTGTCGTTGCACTTCGTTCAGATGATAAAAATTGACTTAAAAAATAGCAATCTTTCTTACCCTGATAATAAAGTGGAACTTTTCCTTCGATTTTGTAGCCCTTTACGAGAAAGAAGTCACAGGAATCATCAGGAACTTTGACGACGATTTTATCGTAATTTTCCCGTTTAGCTAATAATGCTAAACGATCAACAATGTGATTTTGATCTTGCGGGTCATAATCCATGAGATAAATTCGATTATTTGCTTTCCCATGATGGATCAAGCAATGTTCGAGTTTTTCAATTGTATCAAAAATAATATCACCTTATCATTTGTCATCTGTTAGTTTTCTTAAACGCCGGGTTTTAAAGTAATCGTTTCATCGTAATCAGCTAATAATTTCTTAATTCCTACCACTTCTTGATTGCTCAATTTTCCTAATTTACCCTCGGTTAACTGCAAGTGGCAGTTGTTACAGTCTAAATCACAGGAGTTGTTTTCATAACGATCGGGTTCTTTGTAGGTGGTAATCACACCTTCGTAATTTCGTAAAACCACTTTGTTTGAAGATTGGGAAATTAGATAGTTCGGGCTGACAGGTATTTTTCCTCCACCGCCAGGCGCATCAATTACATAGGTAGGTACGGCAAAGCCACTGGTATGACCCCGTAGACTTTCCATGATTTCAATCCCTTTACCAACGGACGTTCTAAAATGTTCAAGTCCTTCTGACAGGTCACATTGATATAGATAATAGGGCCGAACTCTGAAACTAACTAATTTCTGAACCAGTTTCTTCATAATCTGTGGGCAATCGTTTACTTCTGCTAATAAAACAGATTGATTACCAACAGGAATACCTGATTTCGTAAGTTTTTGAATGGCTGTTTTTACTTCTGGAGTTAATTCTTTTGGATGATTGAAATGGGTATTAATCCACAGGTTGTCGTATTTTCCCAATGTTTGAACTAACTCGTTGGTAATGCGAAAGGGAAGTACAACAGGGGTTCTTGTCCCTAATCTTACGACTTCAACATGGTCAATTTTCGCAAGTTCGTCTAAAAGAAAAGCAAGATGCTTATCTGGCAACATGAGTGCATCGCCACCTGATAACAACACATCTCTTATCTCTGGATGGTCTTTAATATATTCTATCCCTTTAATTAAATTGCTGCGGGTAGGAATGGAGTCTTTGTCACCAACTTTTCTTTTTCTTGTGCAGTGTCTACAATACATGGCGCAAACATTACTAACATGAAATAATACCCGATCAGGATAACGATGGGTGATTCCAGGTACTGGACTATTTTGATCTTCTGCTAAAGGGTCTACCATATCTGCTTCCGATTTATATAGTTCTCTCATATCTGCAAAGGATTGTTTGAAAACGGGGTCGTTTTCATAATCATTAGGATCAATTAATGACATATAGTAAGGTGTGATGGCCATGGGAAATGCATCTAAGGTACGCTTAAGGGTTTGTCTTTTTTCTTCTGAGAAGGTTATCCCTAAAATGTCTTCAATTGGTTCGATTGTTCTAATTGAGTTCTTAATTTGCCATTTCCAATCAGTCCATTTCACTAGTGCTTCATCGTCTAATTTCTTATTGTTCATGGATAAGTGTATTAAATCAATTGCTTCCTTCATCAAATCTCTCCCTTGTTCTATGAATTTAAATTCTTTAAGTATAAAAAAAAACACTCTAACTCTATTACTAAATCAGTAATAGAGTTAGAGTGTTTAAACTTCGCTAATCAATGTGTTAGCTCGCTTTATACCACGGAAACCATAGTATAGTTTATGACCATATGATCCTAAACAAACCCCAGTTCTATAAGGGTATTTTTCGGTATTATTTTCATTTGGACCGGTAATTTTATTTGGCTCCGCATAAATATATACGTAACCAAACTCGAAAACCAATTACTCATAATACTTACTTCATAACGTATTGAATTTTTATGCACAAAGTATACAGTATTATTTTGGCATTGTCAAATAATTACGACTTTTTGTATTTTGAATCCAAATACAAATAGAGAACGTATAAAGAGTATCGGTATAGAGTGGTCCATGATTTTTTGGGAAAGGAACTTGATTTTGAAAGTATTTAAAAAAATTTTCCTATTGATTCTTTCGTTACTATTAGTGCTAGTATTATCCTTAGTTCTTTTTATTACCATTGCTCTTATTCAAGAAAAAGCTTTTGTAACTCAAGAGTATATGATGTGGGTGTTTAAATCTCCTGTTTCCAGGTTAGTTTTGATTTTTGAAGTTTATTTTGTTTTTCTTTTCTTTAAAGAGTTCAGGACTGGTGCCATTGCTTTTGCTAAAAAACATAAAGTATGGGTATATCCGTCCTTCCTCTTTATGAATTCCCTTTTGCTATATACAGTAATCTTTAATGTGAGTGTGGTTACAAATAACAAAATTATAGATCATTCATTTTTTAAGCCCACAGGAAAGGTCTACAATTATTCTGAAATCGTAAGTATAGATACAGGGGTCTATGGTAATCGTTCCTTTAATCCTTTTTTAAATAACGAAGGCCAGTTTTACTATGTACTAACCTTAAAGGATGCAACAAAAATAGACCTGAACGGGGACGCTGGTGGAACCCAAAATCATCGAGATATTTATGAAGTGTTTGAGGAGCTTGATAGAACCTTTGTGGATATGGGTATTAAGAAGACGGCCAGTATGGATTCTTTTGAACTAGTGGAACAGGATTTAGATCCAATCTATGTCCAACGATTGAAAAGAATTTTAACGAATGTAAATTAAAAAAAATCCATAGTCATGTGTTATTTGCATAAGAAGTGAAAAAGATACTAATAGAAAAGGGGAGATGTATAAATGGGTATTATTCGGGCTGCAGCAGGAGCAATTGGAGGGACACTGGCAGAACAGTGGCTTGAAACCATTGAACCAGCACAAATAGACAATAGCATTTTAGCAACGTATGGTGTTCTCGTAAGAAGAAATGACCGACGCAGTTCAAACCGCCGCAAAACTGAAGATGTGATTTCTAACGGTTCTATTATCCACGTTCCAGAGAACGTCTTTATGTTGTTAGTAGATGGGGGCAAGATTATTGCTGCCACAGATGAACCTGGTTACTATCGGGTGGAAAACACAGCATCCCCCTCAATCTTCTTCCAGGCCCCAGAGGGGGTTAAAACAGAAGGATTTAGCAACGTTGAGGGCCATGGAATTAACAGGCCAGGCGGTTTTATGAATACCCTTAAGGATTCCTGGGAACGTTTTAAGTTTGGTGGGACCACTCCCCTAAAGCAAAGGGTTGTTTATATCAATAAACAGGAAATCCCTAATTTGCGTTTCGGGACAAAAAATCCCGTCCCTTATACGGACAGGGTACTGGTTCCCGGGCGGGTGGTGCCCTGTAAAATCACGTCCTTTGGCACTTATTCTATTAAAGTAGCAGATCCCCTTATGTTTTATCATGAAGTTTGCAATAAGACAGGGGACTTAAATCTGTCCATTAATGAAATGGCGGAGCAATATATTAATGAGTTTTTAATGGCCTATACAACAGCCCTGGCCAGTCTTTCTGCAGACAATGTGTTAGTTTCTGATATTCCCATGAAAACCATGGAACTGGGTCAATATATGGCAGAAGTCCTTGATAAAGAATGGCTTGGCAAACGGGGATTCTTTATTCACAGCGTTGGGATTGCAGGGATTTCCTTTGATGAGAATACGGACAAATTATTGGAGCGGTATGCCAATGACTCCATCCTTTTTGATTCCACTGCGCGAGCTGCCCGCATGACCGGTGCAATGGCTTCTGGACTAGAAGCCGCTGGCAAAAATGAAGGTGGGGCTATGCTTGGTTTTGCTGGAATGGCTATGGGGATGAATGCTGCAGGATCTATGGGTGTGATGCCAGGGCAGCAGCAACCATCTCCCCAACAACAAAACCCATCTGTTCCGCCTCCACCGAAAGCAGGCCTTGGAACAGGGTGGACCTGTACAAGTTGCGGCAATCAAATGCCTGATGGCACGGCTTTTTGTGCAAAATGCGGATCCAAAAAGCCGGTGGAAGAAGTGAAGACCAGCAAGGATGAGTGGGTATGCTCCTGCGGTAATCAAAATGTTGGAGGCAAGTTCTGTCCCCAATGCGGCAAGAAGCGGCCTGAAGATAACAAGTGGGTTTGCAGTTGTGGCAATGAAACAGACGCCTTATTTTGCAGCCAGTGCGGGAATAAAAAGCCTACTAACGAATCTGGGGATAAATAGATGGCTTCCGTTAAAGAGTATAAATGCTTAAATTGCAAAGCGGGTTTGACATTTGATCCTGCTTCCCAAAAGTGGAAATGCGGGTATTGCTTCAGCGAGTTTACAAAGGCACAACTGGATGTGGCCTTAAAAGAGGAAGAACAAGAGCAGTTAGATCAGGCGATGCCTGATTTAGATTCATATCATTGTACCAGTTGCGGTGCAGAGCTTATTATTGATGGCACTATTTCCGCAACTCATTGTTTGTATTGCAAAAGCCCGGCCATTATTAAATCCAGGTTTACAGGCAAATTCAAACCAAAAAGAGTTATCCCTTTTAAATTGACCAAATCCCAGGCGGAAGACCTTTATCGAAAGTGGATAAAAAAACGTCTTTTTGCCCCCAATGAATTTAAAACCCAGGAAGAAATCAAACGGGTAACCGGGGTGTATGCTCCCTTCTGGCTTTTTGATTGCATGGTTGATGGAGAGATTGATGGGGAAGGGACCAAGGTAAGCAGCTGGACAGTGGGTGAGTACCGCTATACAAAAACCAAGTATTTTCGGGTTGTACGAAAAGGGAAGATAAAATATCATAACATCCCTGTAGATGCATCCAAAAAGCTGGATGATACGTTGATGCATAAAATGGAGCCCTATAATTACAATGATTTAACGGACTTCTCTTTGCAATATATGTCTGGTTTCATGGCTGAAAAGTATGATGTAGAAGCAGATGAAGCAGGGAAAGTGATGAAAGAGAGGGTCAATGATTATACGGAAGAACGGTTAAAGGATACAGTGCATGGGTATACATCTTACCTTGTGCAAGGAAGGCAGATTTCTGTAGCTGATGAAGCCCATGATTATTCCCTCCTTCCGGTGTATATCCTAGTGAATAATTACAAGGAAAAAGAGCACATCTTTATGGTGAACGGGCAAACAGGAAAAGTGGTTGGGGATGCTCCTATAAGTTTTCTAAAGCAACTGGTTTTTGCCGGATCGATTTTTGCCATTGTCTGGCTAGTTGCCGTGTTTGGGGGTGCTCTCATTGTTTAAAAGAACGGCTGGTTTATTCCTGTTGTGTATCCTTATGATTTTTGCTTATTTACCTATGGCGTTAGCTTTTCAATCGGCTAATGTGGATGATACGTTGAATTTATTAACGGACCAACAAGTGAAAGAACTTCAGTCACTAATTGAAACGACATCCCTTGAACATAATCTAGACCTGGCTGTTGTGATTACGGATCAAACAGAAGGGAAGTCATCCCGAGATTTCGCCGATGATTATTATGATTCCAAAGGGTTTGGTGTAGGAGAAGATTACTCTGGTTTACTCTTATTGATCAATATGAAGGACAGGGAAGTATGGATCTCTACAACAGGAAGGGCCATTGATATTTTTACGGATGCAAGAATAAACGCTATGGTGGATTCCATTACAGGTTTCCTTTCGGATGGGAACTATAATCAGGCATGTACCGAGTTTGTGAATCAGGTTAGGAATTATGCTGTACAGGGGGTTCCGGCGGGACAGCACAGGATTAATACGGATCCAGGCACTTACATGGAACGGGTGATTCGACAAATCCAATCTCCTCTTGTGTATATCATTCCACTGGTTATTGCCATTATTGCCACAGTCCTTGCCTCCCTTTCAAGCAAAGGAAAGGTTACCATTAATAATCGAACCTACGAGGAGAAAGATTCTTTTCAATTGGTTGATACTCAGGATCATTTTATTAGGGAATCCGTTACCCAGATGAAAATCCCCAATAACCCGGGAGGATCTGGAGGGGGAAGCAGTACCCATACGGGCAGCAGTGGGAGCACCCACGGTGGCGGCGGCGGAAGATTTTGATAACTGATGCTAGATGAACGGCAAAAATTCAGGTATATTTAATATAAAAGTTGTACCAATAGGAATAACAATAATATGGAAATGGCAGAAAGGAAGATGAAAACATGGAAAATTACGATGTAGTATTAGATTTTTTCGCCAAGTCTGACAAACCTGTAAGAGCCGGGGAAGTTGTAAAAGCAACAGGACTGGAAAAGAAAGATGTAGATAAAGTGATGAAAGAGCTTAAAAAAGAGGAAAAAATCGTTTCTCCTAAAGCTTGCTTCTGGGAAATTAAAAAGTAATCGTTGGTTAAAAAATGAGCTGTTGCAATTTATGCAACAGCTCATTTTTGTTCTTCCCACCAGCCAAAGGCAACATCTGATTTAATTTCAGTTTTCCCGGGAGAATTTAAGAAGACAATAAAGGAACCTCCTGGGGGGATAATAATCTTGCCGTAATAGTTCCCCACAACTGTAGAATGGGGGTCAGAAATCCTTGTAAATAAACTGGCTCCATCTGACGGGGAAGATAGTATATTTTGTGCAAAAGCTAATAAGGTGCGGGGTTTTGGTAGTGGTGTAAGTGTGGTGTTGGATGGTGATAAATAAGGGGAAAGGAAAGGTTCGCCCATTGGGGTAGAGTTTAGCCATAATTGCCCATAAAATAATTTCCCTGAAATGCCTGATACACACGATATTCCAGACTTACC
>CALNBV010000231.1 GCA_937874515.1 uncultured Paenibacillaceae bacterium
TCCCTTCACTTTAAGGTCTTTGATAACAGTAATTGTATCCCCATCTTGCAAGATGTTTCCATTGGAATCTTTATAAACCTTTGTATCTTCACTGGTGCTTGTTGCTTCTAAAGACCATTCATGGGCACATTCTGGGCAAACAAACATGCTTCCATCCTCGTAAGTATATTCAGAATTACATTTTGGACAATTTGGTAAAGCTGACATAATCCATTTCCTCCATTCAATAATATGAATCCTAGTATAACAGAATTGCCCTGTCATCGTCTCCCATATTCATGAAAATTAGGATGGTTAGTCTAACAAATCCAAAAGATTCTCTCCCTTGATCTCCTTTGCTTTCCATGGAATCAGGGCAAAATGGCCCTGGGAGATTTCATTCACTTTATTAATCCAGGTTATTTCATTGCTTGCTTTCCCTTTTAATATTTCATTGGTGGTTTGGGTGGCATATAAACTAGAATTAATGACCCACCATTTACTGTAAATCCCTGCCCTTTGCAAATCATCCTCCAGTCTCATGGCTTCATGGACCGGGGTTGTTTCTGCCAGAGTCACAATAATAACTTCTGTTTCGTTGGGATTTCTCAGCTTAGGCAACAGTTTTCTCACTGATTCAGGGGTATCCCCCTGGGACCGTTGGATTTCCTGATTGTAGCTTTCCGTAGAATCTAATAATAATAAAGTATGTCCCGTTGGTGCCGTATCAATGACCACTACCTCATTTTCAGATCGATCCACAATTTCTGCAAAAGCTTTAAACACCGCAATCTCCTGGGTACAGGGGGATCGTAAATCTTCTTCAATATAAGCAAGGTCTTCTTCACTCATAGTATCCCGCACCTTACTTAATACATCTTCTTTATACTTTTCTAATTCTTTCTTTTCATCAATGTGGCTTAGAGTAATCCCGAAGCTTTCATCAATGACCAATTTTAAATGGGCAGCAGGGTCTGTTGTGGCAAGATGGACCTTTTTCCCTTTTCTGGACAACCCCAGGGCGATGGCTGCTGCGATGGTGGTTTTACCTACCCCACCTTTCCCCATAGCGAAAATGACTTTTTTATTGAAACGATTTAAGTCTTCTACTATGTCTTTTAATTTT
Organism: uncultured Paenibacillaceae bacterium; assembly: GCA_937874515.1. Taxonomy (GTDB): domain Bacteria; phylum Bacillota; class Bacilli; order Aneurinibacillales; family Aneurinibacillaceae; genus CALNBV01. The sequence goes on from CALNBV010000231.1 coordinate 1,106, forward strand.
GGTATTTGATTTACACTACATTTTGCTTCCTGATTCACTATTCTTTCTTCCGTTAAAAATGCCCTTACATTTTCCAGGCCCGTCACATTATAAGGACGAAGGGAAATCTGATAGGTTTCCAAACCTTTTAACCCCTCTGGCATAACTTGCAAAGCCTTTGTTTGTTTATCCAGGATTGCCCCGGATAAATCATCATCAGCATCCTGCAGGACACCATTCATGATCAGAAGTTGATTCCTAATTCCAATCTCCTGTAATTCTACGGAAGCTCTTTCCGCTTCTTTCAAAGGGGCTTCTTCCGGCCTTGCAACGAGAATAAGAGTCGTCATATTCTTGTCGGCCAGGGTTTCTACGGCTTTTTTATATACTTCTTTTTGGCCTTCTAATCCTGCTAATTGACCTAAACAAGACGCACCATGGGTACTTTCACTAATAAAATTGCTCCAGGCGGAGGGAAGCTGTAACATGCGCAAGGTATGACCTGTTGGTGCAGTATCGAAAAGAATATAATCAAATTCCTGTTTAACGTTTTCATCCCCAATAAAATTAGAAAACTCGTTAAAAGCGGCAATTTCTACGGTGCAAGACCCAGATAATTGTTCTTCCATATTTTTAATGACTACATCAGGTAGTTTTCCCCGATATGGACCAACCACGCTTTCTTTATACTCTTGTGCCGCTTGAACCGGATCGAAATTGCTAACCACCAGATTAGGCACTTCTTTGATTTGTACCCCTTTATTGGTTAAGGGTGTATTGAAAACATCCTGCAGGTTGGAGGCTGGATCAGTGCTCACTAACATGATTCTTTTTCCCTGGTCTGCCAGGGTCATAGCTGTGGCACAGGCGGTAGACGTTTTTCCTACTCCACCTTTACCTGTGAAAAATAAGTATTTTGTTAGAGGGATTTTATTAGGATTAAAGGCCTTAAACATATCTTCACGTCCTTGTTTAGCAATTACAATCTGGGCCACAGCTGCTTTCTTTTGTTTTAAACTTGAGGGTAGCTTTCAGAGTATCGGCAGGAATCTCAAGTAGTTCACAAAATTCATCATTGGTTGGATAAGCTTTTGTTTTTACAACTGCACCATTTACCATGGTGACTGGCAAAATATCCACCCCATCAGAATTAAGCAACTGATTAACGGTTTTGTTATCAACATAGGCCTGAGGATTATTTGTCAAGTTGTGCCGTTCTACGATAATCCCTTTGTTTTTCAGGGTGTTTAGGGTAGTTGAAACCCTGAGTAATTCAGGATCTACAGAAGGTCCACAAACCCCTGTTGGACAACACATAGCAGGATCAAAAATCATCATTTTCTTCATACATCATCTCTCCTTATTGGCCTGTTTTCGCGAATTCTATCATTCTATTTTCAATTTCATCCCGTACCCGTTGGAAAGTAGCCCACTTTTCTTCATCAGTTCCCGTAGCTTTCGCTGGGTCATCAAAACCCCAATGGGCCCGCTTCACGTGTGGTGGAGTCATGGGGCATTTATCATTAGCATCCCCACATAAAGTAACCACAAAATCTGCCTGGTTCAAACGTTCCATGTCAATGACATCGGACGTTTGCCGGGAAATATCAATGCCTACCTCTGCCATGGCTTTCACCCCATTTGGATTGAGGCCATGGGCTTCAATGCCTGCACTGTACACCTCGAAGGTGTCACCTAAGTACTTTTTCCCAAAGCCTTCTGCCATTTGGCTGCGGCAGGAATTTCCCGTACAGAGAAAATAAATGATTTTTTTCTTCATGATGTGCTGCCTTCCTTAAAGTATTTTCTTTTGAACCATAAAGCTACATTGACCAGAGCAATAAGGGCAGGCACTTCTACCAAAGGTCCTATGACTGCGGCAAAGGCCGCACCGGAATGGATCCCAAACACCCCGACAGCGACAGCAATGGCTAATTCAAAGTTATTGCTGGCTGCTGTAAAGGACAATGTGGTTGTTACAGGGTAATTGGCCCCCACTTTTTTCCCCATGAAAAAGGAAATCAAAAACATCACCACAAAATAAATAAGTAAAGGAATGGCAATTCTCACCACATCCAAAGGCAACTGCACAATATACTCCCCTTTAAGGGAGAACATAACAATGATCGTAAATAGAAGAGCAATTAAGGTAATGGGGCTAATTTTCGGAATAAATACGGATTGATACCATTCTTTTCCCTTTGTTTTAAGGAAGATTACCCTTGTTAAAACCCCAGCTATAAAGGGAATGCCAAGATAAATAAAGACGCTTTTTGCTACCTGAGAAATGGTAATATCCACTTTCATTCCCTCTAAACCAAACCAACCAGGTAATACGGTAATAAAAACATAAGTATAAATGGAGTAAAACAAGACCTGGAAAATGGAATTAAAGGCTACTAAACCAGCGGCATATTCACTATCCCCTTTTGCTAGTTCATTCCACACAATGACCATGGCAATACAACGGGCCAAGCCAATCATGATTAGCCCTACCATGTATTCTGGATATCCTTGCAAGAACACTATGGCCAGGATAAACATTAATATGGGACCAATGACCCAGTTTTGTAGAAGGGATAATCCTAGTACCCTCCAATTTTTAAAAACTCTCCACATTTCTTCATACTTCACTTTGGCTAGAGGGGGGTACATCATCAAAATTAACCCAATGGCCAGAGGAATGGATGTGGTCCCTGCTTGATATTTGGTCAACCATTGAACCAATGGGGGAAAAAGATACCCAGCCCCAATGCCAATACCCATGGCGAGGAATATCCAAAGGGTTAAATAGCGATCGAGAAAGGAAAGTTTACTCACTACCTGATTTTTCATTCTGTTCTCCCTTCGATAAAACCACACCACAGTGGTTTTCTGGTTTCTTCATCTTGTATTCTTGCAAAACCGATGTTACCGAGGGTGCATGTTCTAAAATAGATTGAACATACGCCGGAAGGTCATCATCTAAACGATAATGCATCCAGGTTCCCTCTCTCCTCTCTTGCACTAAACCTGCTTCCCGCAATTTTTTTAAATGTTGGCTAATGGCCGGCTGGGACAACTGAAGAAGCTCTACTAAATCACAGACACATAACTCTTGTTCTCGTACATAACACAAAATAGATAAACGTGTTTTATCGGAAACTAGTTTAAGGAGGTTTACCATTTTATCCATGTTCATACCGTTATATTCACCACCACCTATATAAGTACACACTTATATTATGCCTTTTTTACTTAAATATCAATTAAGATTATGTAAAGATTAAATTACTTGCATTTTGCAAATAATAAGTGTATAAAATAAGCGAGAGGAGGTTACCATGGATAATCTTCGTGAACTATTTTATATCATGACTCGTGGATTTGGTTTTCTCGATAAACAGTGTTGTCTATCTTCTTTTGATTGTTGCCAGGATCTTGAGATTTCTCCAATCCAGAGCCATATTCTTTATGAAATTAACAGGCAGCATCAACCCTCCATACAGAAGATTGCAGAAACCCTTGGTACGGATATCACTACCTTTAGCAGACAGATCCAAACACTAGTTAAAATGGATTTGGTGAAAAAAACGCCCCATCCAGAGGACCGGAGAATTTCTATTCTTTCTCTTACAGAAAAAGGAAAATCTTTATCAATCAGGATTGATCAGGAAATGAAGGCTTATCTCAACGAAGTGTTTTCACACATGAATGATTTTGAAAAAGAAACTGTCATCCGTTCCATTAAGTTGTTAAATGAGGCAATGGCAAATAGCAAAAGGTGTTGTTCCCCTTAGCCCAAGACATCTTATTTACATTTAACATTTGTAAGATGCAAGTAATTTCACTCGATACAAGGAGGTTGTTCGTAAATGAAAGAAACTGAAAAGGATCAAATCCGGCAAACCGTTCGAAATAACTATCAAAAAATCGCCATAAAAAATATCGATACAGGTGGGTGCTGTACCCCCTCCTCAGGTTGTTGTGATACTCCTCTAGACTATAAGGAAATCTCCGCCAAACTAGGGTACTCTCAAGAGGAGTTATCTGTTGTTCCTGAAGGGGCAAACATGGGTCTGGGGTGTGGCAATCCACAAGCCATTGCTGCTTTACAGCCTGGTGAAGTGGTATTGGATTTAGGCAGTGGTGGAGGGTTTGATTGTTTTTTAGCAGCCCGCCAGGTTGGAGAACAAGGCCACGTCATGGGTGTAGATATGACACCAGAAATGATTAGCAAAGCCCGCAACAATGCTGTTCAAGGTGGATTTGCCAACACAGAGTTTCGCTTAGGAGAAATTGAGCATTTACCCATAGCAGACAATACAGTGGATGTGATTATTTCCAACTGTGTCATTAATCTTTCCCCTGATAAACCTCAGGTGTTCAAAGAAGCCTATCGTGTACTGAAACCAGGTGGACGCCTTGCCATCTCCGATGTAGTGACAACCACAGAGCTACCTGCAGAAATCAGAAATGATCTGGGGGATTTATATTCTGGATGCATCTCAGGCGCATCTTCCATTGAAGAAGTAGAAAATATGTTACAACAAAGTGGATTTACTACTATTGTTGTAGAACCAAAAGATGAATCAAAGGACTTTATTAAAGACTGGGCGCCTGGGGCCAATGTGGAAGATTATATTGTTTCTGCAGTGATTAAAGGGGTTAAACCTTAATACCCTAATAATCCCCTTTGCTCAGCTTCATGCATAAGTTTCACACGTACCTGAGCCACATCATTTGGTTTATAAAAATCTACTTTTTTTAATTCTTTTAAGTAGATTTGAAATACAGTGTTTGCTGTTTCTAACTTTTCCTTGTCTGTTATGGACTCTGAAAGCAGAAAAAGAATACTCCACATATCATGTGCTAAATAATAATATACTTCCCGATGCTCCTTAAACATACGTGAGTTTACTCCCAGAAGCCCTGCTAAATCAAGAGCGGTTGCAGCATGTTGATATGATTGTATAAAATTTTGCCCATAAACTCCTTTATATTGGGAATGTAGACTTCTATCAAAGGTCTCGGAAATAGCGAATAAATTTGTTTTATACATGTCTAAATTGCGATACGTTTGTTCTTTATCTTCTTTAAGCAGAAAAACATTAAGCCCTACGCTTACTACAAATAATAATATAAATATTGCTATCAACCATTTTTTCTTCATGATGTACTCCTTTCATCAACATTTTTATTATGCTTATGAAAAGGATAAAACAAACCACCCTTTCCCATACATCCAGGGAAAGGGTGGTTATTATCTACATTTTCCGCAATTTATAAAGAAAAATAGCTTCCAATATAAATATAGAAGAAAAGAAATATCTGAAAATCTTTACAAACTGTTCCGCTGTAACAACATGAAATCCTTCTAAGTTAATCAATATTATTGAACCAATCATAAATATGACAAGGGCAAAACTGCTCATTCGTTGCCAGATGTCAGATCCTCTTTCATCCTTGCTCTCGGGACTACGTGCAAATCGAATAAGATATATCATGCTTACAATTGATGCAATAAGAAACACTATCAAAAATATCATAAAAATAATTTCTAACATACTACTTACTCCCCCTCCTCTTCGTCATCTTCATCCTCTTCCTCTTCATAATCAAATATATCTGTAATCGACTTACCAAAAACCTGTGCGATTTTAAATGCCAGTATCAATGATGGATTATATTTATTCTTTTCCATGTTTCGAATCATTCGTAATACGGTACTATAACTGATATCAATCCCTTCGATAGTAAGGGCTTCATAAATATCAATGGGTTTCTTTAATTGCTTACGCAATCCCTTTCTTCTTTTTTCTTCATTTTCATAGATATGCTCTTGAATCTTCTGGATAATATCATCAGTAAGCTTCCGTTTAGGTCTATCACCAACATTATACTTTGGTGTCTCCACTATGGCTTGTATGAGTTCAGCAGGATCCTCAACAACGTTATTACGTTCCAGTTCCTCCCGTTTACGTTCATATTCCTGAATGTATTTTCGAATTGTTTTACGGTCAACACCAGTCATTCTAGAAATCTCTCTTTGCGACCTCCCCTCCCTTAGGTACATCAATAAAATCTCTTGCTTTTGCTTCAATAAAATCAACTCTCCCTCAACCCCCACGAACAAATATCTCTTTCCGTGGACTATTATACTATGGGGGAATTTTCAATGAATATAGTGGAGTACTATTAGATTACTAGATACAGTCACTTGCTGAATGCCAGTTTTCTACTATATTTAATCCAGCGTGGAATTCCTTACGTACTTCTTCAAAGTGTAAGTATTCGCATAAAAAGATGGTTTTCAAGGCTCTCCCTAACTCCTGCAATGCTTTATAGGTAGGATGGGAGGTATTTTAGAGAATTGTTTTAAGATGGACTCTGTGTCTGCTACGCTTAATCGTAAGGCGGTTGCATATTTGACCATTTCATCATACTGTTGACGAATCAAATCTCAATCAATGGGTTTTTGTCCGAGAACAGGTTACAAATGAGGATAACCAACTCCCCCGTCTTAGGCTTGTACAGTTTTTATGAACCTATATTTTTTAGACGTGGCATTAATTTGAAACCAAGTAAATGGCAAAAAGCAAAACCTACTTCACTTTGACCATGTGTATCGACAAAGTTTTTATCAATTTCTTTATTGGTGTTGTGATTTAACAATCCATGAAGCATAGAGGCGACTTCAGAAGAATTAGGCGTATTCACTTGTGAGTAAATACACATCGATTTCTCTTCTACATGCCAATACACAGAGACTCCAGGTCCACGATATCGTGGGAACCATTGAGTTCTTAAATTCTGATCATATGCTACAACTCTTGTGGAATCTGATGCACAAGAAGTTGTTCCTTTCCCCCAAACCTCTTCCAAGCGATCTGCTAAGATGGCATTTGTCACATGTTCATTGGACGCCTTTAAGTTATCCTTGTATATATATTTTCTCTTAATATAAACCAGATCTTTATAAGTTACATCTGTATTGCCAGAGGCGACTCTTTTTAGACCTGTGTTCGTTCCTAATCCAAAAAGACAAAGAAGCAATCGTTTTTGAATAGTTTTCCGATCTAGCCGTTCATGGGTAGCTAACGTTTGAAAGAGATCCGTAAAGCCTACCCATAAGTCTGTTTCTTTCAAAATATCAATAAGATTGATCATCCACCATCGGTTGGCAATCTCCTGTTTAAGATAAGCTAAGCGTTTGGGCTCAGGCTATGTATCGTCCTTAGAAACGGAGATCCATCCACCTCTATATTCAGAAATCGAAACCTTTTTATTTTTAGGAAGTCCTTGATCCAGCATCGTTAGCTTTTCATGCATCTCATTCTGTAACTCTGCGACCTTTTCTTCTGCATTTAGAGGTAGTTTTAGAGCAGCATAGTGTACTTCCCGGTGTATAGCAAAGTCAGATGGAAGATGTTCGTCTGGATTTTGGTAACGATTTGCACCTACCACCCAGATTTCTCGGCATTTTAATTTATCTCGGAGAGCATGAAGAACGCAAATTTCATAGTTGAAGATTCGAATCAAAAAAGTAACTTCCAAATTTTATAATATAGTAGTAATAAACATTTTTCCTTAATCCTTGCTTTTGTGTAACTAAAATGAATTTAAACTTATATTTTAAGGATAAATGGATGAACAATAGTGTATATCTTAAAATAAACTCATGGAGGAGAGAGAAATGTTAATTGTGTTATTTTCCAATGATAACTATCAAGTGTCTTTATTAAAATGTATTCTTGAACTTCATGATATAGATATCATCCATTTAACTGATCGAGAGCAAATAAAGAAGTATGTTTTAGATCAAGAATATATGGCTATCGTTTTAGACTTACCGAATCCTACACAAGAAGATTTATTATTTTGGAGTGAATTAATTAAATTTGCTTCTATTCCTATTTTATTATTAAGTTCGGACAAGACAGATGTTAATCGGGTACTTTCACGTCAGCAAGCAACCCTTCATTTGGCTGGACCAATTTCAAAGTTATTTCAACATTTGTATTTAGAAAGAGACAACAGATTTCCAGCGGCACTTAATCACGATGTCGTAGTACTTTCTCCTGGTGTAATCTTTGATGTAGCTGAACATTGCATTAGAAAAAATAATGAGGCCCTGTTATTATCGAGTATGGAGTTTAAATTGTTATATTTCTTAGTTCAAAATATGGGTTCTACATTAAGTACTGATGAATTAATAGATCATTTGGATCTTTCTGGATATTCGAATTTATATGTTCATGTTCAAAAGCTACGTCAAAAAATTGAAAATGACTGGCATAACCCACATATTTTAGTAAATCAAAGGGGTCATGGATATAAAATAATCCCTTGGAACGCCTATCAGCAATCCCAAGGGATCAAAGCTCTAAATGAATAAAATTCATAAATCTTGATAAACTAACTCTATATTGATTGCTTAATAGGAGTAAAATTTATCCTGATTAGCTTGCATCATAGTCTATATTAGTTTGGAATTGTCTACCTAATAAAATTGTTAAAGCGTGGAAAGTTTTTGGCATTTCTTTCAAAACTAAATAGCCTTTAGAGTCAATCAAAAAAATCATTGGAACTACTTTCACTCGGTAACTCTCAAATAATTCTTCTGATACAATAAAATTGATATCTGGAATTTCTGTGTTTATATCCAATTGTTGTTGACTTATAACGATAATTCGCATCCCGATATATTTTAAAATAATATGAAGTTTAGGAATTATCATCTTACAATACATGCAATCTCTTCCGGCAAAAAATAAAAGTGTATATTTCCCATTATTATCTGACAACTTTATTTCCTTATAATGCTGATCTCTTTCACGAAAAAGTGGTGCTTTTTCCCCAATTGGTAATTCTAATGCGACAGCATTTCCTCCTAATAAACGAAAACTGTTTAAAAAACTTGCTACGTACTTTGATAAATAAAAAATTATTATACTTTGCACTATTAATACTATCCAAATGCCTATTAGAGAAATGTTTAAGAAATTCAAACGATCATCTCCTTTTATCCTGAATTAAAAGTTCTTTTGTTCTAGACTGTATCATGTTTAATTTCTGAATCAACATGCCAATTAAGAAAAGTCCAATTGAATTTAAGACCAGTAAACTAAATCGATAGCCATAAACTTCTTTTAAAGGAAATCCAGTTAATAGAGCTTCTAAGCTCCCGATATGATTATTATGGTTAAACAGCCAAATACAGCTCAATAAAAGAACTATATTTCTCCTAACCATATTCCAAGATAATTGATGATTTCCTACGACTCCACCACAACCACAGGATATTTCGTTTCTTCCTCTTAATAAATTTACTGAAATAGCAACACAAAAGGTTAGTAGTAAGCCTGAAACTATAAAAGAAGCAATATTTTGATATACCCCGATTAATAATAGTCCTCCTGAAATTAATTCTAAAATAATTTCTATGGAACCAGCCTTTTTTACCCATGATTTTGGTAATAATTTATAATCTTCTATAATTAAAATATGTTCTTCAAAATTACGTAGTTTGTGGTAACCTGCACTACAAAAAATGGTCCCTAATATTACTCTTAATAAAAAGGTTATTTCCTCCATGTTTAACAGTTCCCTCCTTAAAACACAATTCTAATTTCTTTTAATTTTTTGAAATTTTTCGTTTGCTTTATATAAGATACATAAGCATTGTATGCAATAAGCTCATTTGGTGGGAGAACATCAATAATTCTTGAGGTTTCATCGATAAGCATAAATGTCGGAAATCTTTCCACACCTAACTCATTATGCATTTTTTCAAATGTAGAAATGTTAATTGTAAAGAATGGGTTATATTTTTCCAAAAAACGTTTGGTATGATCTATATCATCAAGAAGAATTATTAAAGTAGGAATCTTCCCAAATTGTTCTTCTAAATCTAAAAAAGCCTCTAATTTTGTATGACAATGGGGGCATCTTGGCGCAGAAAAAATTATTAGTCCTGGTGAATTTATCATACTTTGTGGTAAAGGAAATAATCGTTTTATTTCATAACCTAAAGCAGGATCTGGTGGAATATAGTTAGATTCATTTAGAAAATTTATCTCTCTTCTTAATTGGTTCATTTGGTTTAACATGAGTAAAAACAAACAAGAATAGAGTGAGAAAAAAACGATTGTTTGAATTAACAATAAATACCACCCCTTTAACATTTTAATTTTTCCTAATTCACCCAAAATACTAGCACAATAATAAGTAAAGTATCCAGTAATTATAGCTAAAATATTCTTTATTTTATATTTAGATAGAATATATTAAAAAATCAGATTTTTATTGATATATTTTATATTGTCCAAATAAATTTTATCCAAAAAAGGAGAGTGAGCTAATTTTGAAAAATCTTATGGGTATTAGTCCGACTGCTACTTGTTACATGAATACCAATCAATGTACTTGTGGTTCATTAACTAGTATGTGTTATAACGTTTCGTGGGCAGTTGCAGATGAAATTTGTAAATCTTATGATGCATATGGAAATTATTGTGGATATATTCGTAGTGGTGGTTGCTGCCCTTACTAAGAAGAACAATCCATCTAAAAAGAGTAGCTAAGAATCTTAGCTGCTCTTTTCAATCAATAAGGTAGGTGTTATATATGAATAAATCAACTTTTTTAAAAGCCTTAAGGATTATATGGAATACAGACAAAAAGTGGTTTTTTTTTAATATTTCTTTTACTTTATTGATGGGTTTTGCTCCAATTTTTACTCTATGGATTGGAAAAGAACTTATTAACGCAATTACGGATTTACTGCAAGATAAAACAATTTCATTAGATAGTTTAGTTCAACTATTAATTGCACAGTTTATTATAATAATTATTTCTTCCTCGATTTCTTATTTAAAAGAATATTTTAATCAAAAAGCAGAAATAAATTTGGAACATACTTTACAGAAAATGGTTTTAGATAAAGTGACTAGAGTACCATTTACTTTTTTTGATAATCCTGAATTTTATAATGGTATTCAACGATTACATGGATCAAAAGGTACTCGTTTTTTAGCTCCAATTCAAAGTCTCTTAGATATAGCACAGAATATAATATCAATTTTATCTTTTTTGGTTTATTTATATTCTGTTCATTGGAGTCTTTCCTTGCTTTGTTTTTTATCTTCAATTCCTATATTTGTTTCAAAAATGAAATTAGGGAATCAAAAATACTGGTTAATGTATAATCAAACCCCACTAGCTCGTGAAGCCATGATTGCTAGTAATCTTTTAAGTGACAGACAAACTTCGAAAGAAATTCGATTATTCCAGATTGCTGATTATTTAATTAATCGGTGGTCAACCGCTTTTATTAAAAACAGTAAAGAACAATTAAAATTTTCAAGAAAGCAACATTTAATAAATTTCGGCTTAAACGGAATAACGACTTTATTTTATACAGCCTCAGCAATTATTATAATTAAGTTAATTATTCAAAGAACCTTAAAGGTTGGAGATTTTGTTGCAATCGGACAAGCTGTACAGGGATCACAAAGCTTAATTAATCAATGCTCTTCTCAGTTAGCCAACATATATGAGAATAGTCTATATTTAAAAGAATTTTTTGATTTCATGGATTTTCAAGAAGAAATAACATCAGAACCATTAGAAGGTTACGTTAGTTTCCCTAAAAAAATAAAAACCGGGATTGAAGTTCAAAATGTTTGCTTTTCTTATTTTAAGAGTAAAAGAGAAGCTTTAAAGAATGTGTCTATACATATTCAACCTGGTGAAAAAATTGCAGTTGTTGGTGAAAATGGGTCTGGAAAAACTACATTGGTTAAATGTTTACTTGGGCTTTATCCAGTTACTGACGGAAAAATCAGTATAGATGGTAATAATATCCAAAGATTTGATAAAAAAGAAATGTACAAAAACATCACTGCCCTTTTTCAAGATTTTATAAAATATCCGTTTACAGTTAAAGAGAATATCGCATTTGGTAATATCAATCTTATTGATGATTTACAAAGCATAAAAGAGGCAGCTCATATCAGTGGTGTAGATAATTTTGTACAACGTTTTAAAAATGGGTATAACACATATCTTAGTCGATTTTTATATGATGGAGAGGATTTATCAGGAGGTCAATGGCAAAAAGTTGCTCTAGCACGCTCTTTAATTAGTAACTCACAAATAATTATATTGGATGAACCCACTGCAGCTCTAGATCCTAAAGCTGAAATGGAGGTTTTCCAACAGTTTCATTCTTTATCGAAAAATAAAACAACCATATTTATTTCTCATAGAATGTCTGCTGCAAAATTAGCTGATCGTATTGTTGTTATGAAAGATGGTGAGATGGTAGAAGTAGGTACTTTTAAAGAACTTATTTCTTTAAATGGAGAATTTGCTCGAATGTATAAAATGCAATCTCAATTTTTCGAAACAGAAAATGTATCAGTAGTATCCTAATAAGTAAAATAATTTAATAACTCTTTTTACTTACATGAAAAAGGTGGCCCAAAATATTTACTTTTGGAGCACCCTTTTCATGTAAAATATTCCAATTTTATTTTGTTATTATTTAAGGAAAACTGGGGAAATTAACATCATGAAGGTAATTTTATGGAGGTGTAATATGTTTAAAAGTTCTATATGTTTATCTTTAATTTGCTTATTACTTTTTGGCATCACAGGGAATGCTTTTGCCATTAAAGATAATAAACAAAACCCAGTTTCCATGACATCTAATCAATGGTCCGTTGTAATTAGTCAAGCTATAAAAACTGACGAACAAACAATGTCAAAATCTAATAATCAATTTAACACTTACAGTCTACTTTTAAAAAACGTTGGTAAAACAGTTTCTGATGTTAGGGTGGAAGTATTCAAAAATGTAGAACAAGAATCACAAACAAAAATGGAGTTATTTTCAAAAGAGATTGACTTGGCAAATAATAATCAAGGATTTATCATAAACAATGAATTTCCATTATCAACTAAAAGTAAAGAATTAGAAGTAGTTATCTCATGGGAGGAAGAACCCATAACGAACAAAGATGGTAACAAAATTAAAGGTAGAATGTTAAAGCAAACATTTGTTTTTTCACCAAATAAGTAAGCTTATCTTCCCATATATTATTTTCTTTCTATATTTGGTACAAATACAATGTGATATTTATTTATAATCCAACGTGAATGTGATGGATTACTTTCGTCCAAATTGGATGACCTCCTTTTGATATTTTAAGTGGTCGGCGAAACCGGTTCTAATATCAAAAGGAGGTCTATTTACGTATCGCTAAAGCTCTTCTGGTCATAAAAGCATAGCGTGTGGTTGTCTTTGGAACAACCTTATGTTAAGAATGAATATAATGAAGTTATCAATAAATTTCCTATTTAAAAGTTGGCACTTCATAACAGCGACGCTGGTACTACCTCATTTTCCAGTAAATTTAACCACGGTATAATGTGTGATTGACTGTCTACAATTAAAAAACTTTATTTTTGTTGGACATTTCCATCATTTGGACAAATTGCGTTTCGTTTAGTTGCTGGTTCTATGCCTAAAGGAGAGAAAAACTTGTTTTTTATTTTATTAACTCAACTTTCGCACCAGAAAAATAAGTGCTATTCGTTGGATGTATTGTGTTTAAGGTCTATTAAATATGTTGCTTGACAATGTTTTTAAAAAATGAAAAAACACCTCGATCTTTGGTATAGTGAGATTGTCTAGAAATCACTACCATACAGAAGAGGTGTCCCCTATATGTTAGATCAAAATAGCCAATATAATCAACTACCAAATGAACTTGATTCTGTTTTTTCTGAGCTTGAAATGAATAAGCATTTACGCCAAGCAGGGATTAGATAATCCTTTGGTTTCAGCTGTCCTTACTTATTTCGACTAGTTTTCTGTTTGATTTTCCAACACAAAAATTGGTTTACTCTTCTTGATTCAAAGAAAGCTGATAAATACCCAGCTAAGGATGCTGTTTATCGTTTCTTAAACCAGTCAACCTTCTATTGGCGCCGTTTTTTATTACTGTTGAGTACTTTTACCATTCAAAAGGTTACTCGTCTTACGAATAAAGAGCGTCCAAAAGTACCGATTATTGATGATTCTGCGTATGACCGAAATCGTAGTAAAAAAGTCGAATTGCTTGCACGTTGCTTTGATCACGCTTCTCTTAAAATGCGTTTCTATAAAGGCTTTCGGATGCTTACTTTGGGCTGGTCAGATGGCTATACATTTATGCCCATTGACTTTTCTTTAGTCAGTTCAAAAAAGTCTCAAATCAATGGAATCTCTGAACAAATTGATAAACGTACTTGTGGATATAACCGTCGAGAAAATGCCTTACAAACAGAGCCTGAACAGATTCCTGACATGATCAAACGTGCGCTAGCTAATGGGATAGATGCGAGTTATGTCCTTATGGATTCTTGGTTTACATTGCCAGCACTTATCAAAGCTATAGTTGAACAAGGTTTGGATGTCATTGGAATGGTTAAAGAAACAAAACAGCGCTATAACGTAAACGGGACATTGGTTTCTTTAAAACAGCTTTACCGCTTGGCTGGACCTGTTCAATCAAAGAAAGGAATTCTTCGTTCCATCCATACGACAATGGCCAATGGGACACCTATAAAAGTTGTTTTTATCCAAAACAGAAATAAGAAAAGCGACTGGCTTGCCATCCTCAGTACCGATTGTACTCTTTCAGAACAGGAAATCGTCCGAATCTATGGAATGCGTTGGGATATCGAGGTGTTTTTTAAGGTGGCTAAATCTCTTTTGAACCTTGAAAAAGAGTTCCAAAGCCGGTCTTATGATGCGCTTATTTGTCATACAACGATTGTGTTTACTCGTTTTATCGTAGCTGTGATCCCGTTTCTGTTCTATTCTTTCACTTTTCCTATTCCACTGGCCATTCTCTTAAATATCCCTATGATCATCGATGGATATACCCAGCTAAAAGGATGGAGAAAAAGCAATAATGGATTACGGACCATTACGGGCCTGGCAAGTGGAGTTGGGCAAGCCATGTTCATTGTTACGTCAGCTCATTTTATTGCTGATTTTTTTAGTAAATAAAACCTATCACTTTCCTTTACATAATAAATCCGCCAGAAAAATTTCTCTGACGGATTATTATTTAACCTTTTATCTATTAATTTCCCAAAAAGAAGTCAATGACATCTTTCCCTTTTGATCTTTGCTTTTTGTATAATTCCGAATACCCACAGCTGGTACAGGATACAACCTGAAACTGATTTAATTGCACATCGAACAATCTGGACAACCCTGTTCCTGTCGATGTGCAATTAAATCAGTTTCAGGT
>CALNBV010000232.1 GCA_937874515.1 uncultured Paenibacillaceae bacterium
GGAAATTCGAGCTCGTGAGGTTCGTGTGATTGATACGAATGGTGACCAACTGGGGATTTTGCCTTTTCGTGAAGCGCTTCGCCTCGCCCAGGAAAAAGAACTGGACCTGGTAAATATTGCGCCCACCGCAAAACCACCGGTATGCCGGATTATGGATTATGGCAAATATCGGTATGAGCAACAAAAGAAAGAAAAAGAATCCCGTAAAAACCAAAAAGTAGTTGAAATCAAAGAAGTTCGTTTGTCACCAACGATTGAAGAACATGATTTCCAAACGAAGCTTAGAAATACAGTTAAGTTTTTAGAAGGTGGAAACAAGGTTAAATTAACCATTCGTTTCCGTGGGCGTGCAATTACCCATGCTGAAATTGGTCAACAAGTAATGGAGCGTCTCTCCAAAGAAGTAGAAAGCCTTTCTACTGTGGAACGCAGACCAAAAATTGAAGGCCGCAGCATGATTATGATACTCGCACCAAAAACTGATAAGTAACCATCTAGATTGGAGGACTAGGATATGCCAAAAATGAAAACCCACCGTGGAGCTGCAAAACGTTTCAAGAAAACTGGATCTGGTAAATTATCTCGTGGTCATGCTTACACTAGCCACATTCTTGAATCTAAATCTCCAAAACGGAAACGTAATCTTCGCAAAAGCGGAATCGTATCTAATGGGGATCAAAAACGCATTGCACAAATGCTTACTTACGTAAAATAAACCTTAAAGCAGCCTGCTTACTGATATTTAGGAGGGAATATAGATGCCAAGAGTTAAAGGTGGCAGTGTTACACGTAACCGTCGTAAAAAAGTTTTAAAACTTGCCAAAGGCTATTTCGGTTCTAAACACCGTTTATTTAAATCAGCAAATGCACAAGTAATGAAGTCTTTACAATATGCTTTCCGTGACCGTCGTCAGAAAAAACGGGATTTCCGTAAATTATGGATTGCTCGTATTAATGCGGCTGCACGCTTAAACGGACTTTCTTACAGCAAATTAATGCATGGTTTAAAAGTTGCTGGTTTAGAAGTAAACCGCAAAATGCTTGCTGACCTTGCTGTTAACGATAAAGAATCTTTTGCACAATTAGCTAACACTGCAAAAGAAAAATTAAATGCTTAGTTAAAAATAAGAGCTGAACGAACATATCGTTCAGCTTTATTTTTATATAAAAGGGTTAAAAGAAACTTTATCGAAAAAGAATAGAAAGGAATATCATTCTAGGAGGTTTTTGATATGGCATTTTCTAATCCATCTAATGAAAAACGCAGGGAACTATTACAAGAAGCCAAAACTATTGCAGTGGTGGGCTTGTCCAACAAACCTGACCGTACAAGTTATATGATTGCCGATGCTCTCCAACGGGTTGGATATAAAATTATTCCTGTAAATCCTACCATTGATGAAGTGTTGGGGGAAAAAGCAGTAGCATCATTAACTGATATAAAAGAACATGTGGATATTGTGAATGTATTCCGTCGTAGTGAACAAGTGATGCCTGTAGCAGAAGAAGCAGTTAAAATTAAAGCAGGCACCCTATGGTTACAGCAGGGTATATATAATGAAGAGGCAGCAAAACTTGCTGAAGAAAATGGATTAAATGTGGTGATGGACCTTTGCATTAAAGTAGACCATGCCCTGTTAATCCCCCGAAAATAAATGGGATTTGTGCAAAAAGGCCGCTTTTGTATTCAAGAGCGGCTTTTGTCCGGCTTAGCCAGGTTTTCTAATGTTAATTACGTATCTTATTATAGTAGACAAATTATGCGATAATAGGGGAGACTGCGTGCATAAGGTATATATAGAATTTGAAGATGATATTTATGCTGCCATAACCATTGGTAAAAAGGCAGCATCTGAATTGGGTTTTACGAAAATCGATGAAACCAAGTTGGTCGTTTCAATTATGGAATTAACACGGAATATCATTTCTTATGCGGGAAAAGGAGAATTAATCGTACGCCCAATCTTAATGGGAGTAGAGATTATTGCATTGGATAAAGGTCCGGGAATTCCCGATTTAGACAAGGTATTAAATAATCAATTTAAATCCCATAAAGGACTGGGTCTAGGTTTGTCCGGTGTGAAGCGGTTAATGGATGAATTTGAAATTTCCAGTTCCGAAGAAGGGACCCGGATTAGGGCAGTCAAATGGCTTAATGAGAGGCGAAAGCATTATGAAAGGAATAAAAAGTAAAGAGGATAGTAGTTATTCGATGATACATCTTTTACCTGATGGAACAGTGGATCACTTAGATCAGGGTTCAAAGGAGTTATTCAGCATAAAAGGGCGAAAGCCCAAGCATTTTATGAATTTAACTGATGATCCTTTTATTCGTTCAGAGTTAAATAAATGTTATTTAGGAAAATCCAGTCACTTTCTGGCTGCTCTTAATAAACAAAACCATTTATTTCAATTTGATCGTGTCTTTCAAGATAATCAACTGATTAAATTAACATTGACTATTTATAACATAGATCGAATTAAAGCAGAACAGGTAGAAAGTAATTGGAATGCGAATCTTTTAGCGTCAATTGGGGAAATGTCAGCAGGAATTGCTCATGAGGTGAGAAATCCTTTGACTTCTGTTAAAGGATTTCTTCAATTATTAAGCAGGGAATACGATCATCAGTATATTCATATTGCACAGGATGAGTTGGAAAGGGC
>CALNBV010000233.1 GCA_937874515.1 uncultured Paenibacillaceae bacterium
GCTAATGTTTTACCCATACCTGTTGGTAAAGTAATAGAAAAAAGAGAACCATGAATGGTAAGAACCTTCTCATTAATTTCCTGATATGCTTTTTCACGAAGTTTGTTCATTTGACCAGTGTTATCCCAATTTTGCTTTCTTTTATATTGATCAACAGCAACATAAGGAAGATCCCTTCTTTTTTGTAAAACATCTGTTTTACGAAGGGCTGCTTGATTTTTATCGCCATCCAGTAAAAGAGAATACAGTAAGCAAATCAACAAATAATCAGATAAGTCATTTTGGTTCTTTGATTTTTGACGAACGTACCTTGTCCACGAACGTCGGATTTTACTTAATTCTATTTCAAACTCATCAATCCAGGCATGAAGTTGTTCTTTAGTTAATGGAAATAAAATTTGAACTTCTTCGGGCAAATATGATAGGAGATTAGATAGTTGGTTCAAGAAGCCATCTAAAATTAGAGCATCAATTTGAATATGCAGTCGTTTACGTTCTTCATCAGTAAATTTTATTGATTCAATTTCAATGTTATTTAGATTTCCATGATGACGGCGAACAATAACAAAGAGAAAAAAAGGGAGAAAGAGGAATTCCCCCCCCTTTTGTTTTAAGAAATGATCTGTAATAAAGTAGGTTAGAATGGAAGAAAGTAGGGCGTGATTTTTCTTTTTATCTTTAGAGTCTTTCTCGCTGGTAATATATTTTTGAAAATACTCAGTTGATTTCCCAAAGTCATGGAAAAGAGAAAGAATAGAAACAAGAGATTTAAAAACATCATCATCCTTTAGATTTTGCTGAATTTCTTTTAAGTAAAATTGATTTAGTTCATAAACACCTTCTAAATGACATTTTAGTGACTGAATCGGTTTATCATGACTTATTAAGATTTCTTCCATTCTAACCACCCACCTTTTTAAAAGAAAATTATCCTCCGGTTATTCTGGCTTTCCCACCATCTCTTTGGGGTGCATTCCACAGTACCCCCATTACTCTCAAAAATCATCTCTTCAAATTGTTGAACAACTCGCTGTTGATTCATCCGAGTAGGCATGCGTTCTTTTAAATACTTTTTACCCTGGTTAAAAGGAATTCCCTTTTCCCATTCAATCTCACTTAAAGGTATTACAGTGGAAATTTCCCTCTGATCACTATTCTTATTTTCAATAAGTTGAAAATTTTCAACGTCGACAAATGTAAAATCAGCTAAACATTCGCTTAGTCCTAGTGATAGAGTATAAAAGGTCTTATGACCTTTTACTTCTTCAACTAATTTCCAAAAAAGTTCTTTATCTTCCATAGTTACATATAGTCGGAAGGATGGGTTTTTTAAAAATTCTGTGCGAATTTGTGTACGAGCCCCTTCTCTTCTCTGTTTTGGAACCCAAACACTTCCTTTCGTGTTTATAAGATTTATCCCCATACGAATTTTATTAACAGGTTTATTGATTCCAATTGCTACCTTTGTATTGGCTTCCCCTAATATATGGATATATTCGTTGTTATCTTTTTCCAAACCTAATATCGCGCCTAAAACCCCAAAGGTAGTTGTTGGTGGAATGAAGGAAAATGTAAGGGGGGAAGATGTGGTATAAAACTTGCGAAAATGGCCTAAATCCCCAGTTAGATCAAAAATCAACGTTTCCATAGGCTCATCCCCACTTACAAGGAGAGACGTTTTGTCGGAATATTTTCTTCTTCTAAAGCTTCAAATAAATTTTCACTAGTTTCCATACGACCATCCATAGCAATTTGCACTTCTAGAATGTGTTCTTTTTCTTGTTTCAAGCGATTAACAAGAGCAGACATATCTAAAAGTCCATCTTCAATATCTCGGATTTTTTCATCCTCAATCTCACTTTGCAGGTGAACAAGCTTATCTAATTCCCCAATATGAAAACGATCCTTTTGATACACCACACGTACTAACAAACGAGGTTGTTGCCCCACTTTGGAGCGGGAAATTAAGTTTTTCGTTCCGTTCCATAAACCGTCGAGAAGTTTTTCAACGTCTTCTTCCTGTAAATGAGTCAAAGCTCCAGCATTCTCGTTTACAATGCCATAAAAAGAAATCAGGGAATAAGGTAATACATACTCTTCACGAAATGTTTTTTGGGTTTTGTTTTCTCCCGCTGCAAAAGCCCCTGTTCCTTTTAAATGTTGGATTTGTACTCGGTGCAAAGATTGTCCCATTTTAAACTGAATAGGTCCGGTAAGTGTAATAGACCCCTTTTCTTTTGTACTTTTTTCTAAAGGAACTGTCCCACCAAATAGGCGAATATCGATACACTGGGAAAGCATGTTTTCTTGGATAATTTGCTTCATTTCAGCAAGATTGGAGACAGTAGATTTTCCGATTTTTTCTCCATCCTTTAATAGAAAATCCTCTGCTCTCGTTTTTGCATCCTGGATAACCCCATTTTCATCACTGATTTCACGAACAAAAATTTCCTCCCCTCGAAAATCATGAAGAAAGTCACGAATGGTTCTTTTTAAACGAACATCGGTGACATAGTTTTTCCCCGTTTCTTCATCTACCCGAGGTTTGTTTTCATCCACTGGGTCGCCATTGGGGTTAGTCCATGCTACATCATACAGAAACAAGATTTCAGAGCGATTCATTGTTTATTTCCTCCTTTGAATTAACTTGATTATCCTTTTCCCTTTTCGGAATAATCTCATTCCTTAAAGTCATACCCGCAACAAAATAAAAATTCAATTCATCAATGGACAACGTCCACTTAGAATCAGAACCCAAAATTAACGAATTAACCTCAGAAAAAACAAGTTGTTTTTCTTTGTCCAAAGCTTTATATTCTGTGAACTTCTGCATTAACTTTGAAGTTAAACCGATAATCCCCCGCTCATTTAAACGTAAGCCAGCCAATTGTTCACGGAAAGGAGTAGATTTTCTGGTGGCATATTGCAAATCTAAAAATGCCTGAGTCAAAGCCCCAAGAAGAAAAATCCCCTTCTTTTCCGGTGTATCCATACGGCGGCTATACCGTTGAAATACCTCATCAAATTTTGATTCCATATTTTCACCTTCCTTAATGGGATTCAGTAAGTTTAATTCATCAAAAAACAATAAATCCATTAAAGCATCATAAGCTTTCCCTCTAAAATGCTCGTCTCGTAAAAATGCTCGTCGAATGGCAAACATAAAATATCTCATTAGAAAGTCAATGGAAATTCGTACGTCCTTAAACACTTTGTTCACGATTTCTAAGAAATATTTATCTAAATCATTGTCCCGTTTTCCCTCATCAGACTTTGCAAAAAAAGTTCGAATTCTTCCAAAATCAAAACCACTTCCCTCAGTATGAAAAGCTTTTTCTACTTGGACCTTAGCTTTAAAAATGGTTGATAAACGGGAAGGGAGAACATCTTCTATTAATAGAAGAATACGCTCCGCACTTTGGACTTTTTTCATAAAGAGAAAGTTTAACATGACGAGGTCATTTTCTTCAGATAGCCAGGCTAAGTCATCTTCTTCATTAGTTAGGTAATTATTAACAACGTCTTTCCCTTTCAAAGATACTTTCGAATCAAGTTTTTCCATTAACTTAAAAAGAACTTCTTTTGCCGCATCCGATTCTGGAAGGAAAAACTTAGGAATTAATAGATAGGATAAACCGTAAAAATTATAATAAAGCTGTTTTTCAATAACCTTTTTCCCTTCCTGTAATTCCAAATTACAATCAGAACATACAGGGAAATTACGCCAGGACAATTCTTCATTAAAATGTCCTGAAATAAAACCAGGTTTATCAATAGTGTAAAAACGAAAAGCGGGTGAACCTGCAGAAACCATTTCCTTTCTTTCCCCGCAAACCGAACAAACTTGTTGTTTACTGGAAATCTTATTTTCCTTTTCGGTTACCGTTTGGAAAAAAAGAGTTTTAATTTCTTCTATTTCAGCAGGATAGTTTCCATCAATACTGAGGCTTAATAAAACCCCTTCTTTAAAAATTGCCTTATCATGATTCATTAAATCTTGAAGAATGTGTTCAGAAGAGTTAGTTAGAGCTACATTCATTTTCCTTACAAAATCCTTAATATTATCAGGAAGATGTTTTTCTTTTTTAACTAGAGCTTTAAACCAACCAAAAAATTTTACTGGTAAGGTCTTCTCCACTTCAGTAATTAATGCACTAGGTGAATCATTTGGCCCGTTAGGACCACCTTTACGATATAAAAACTTGTCTAAAGTTCCTTCTGATAATTCTTCTAAATGGACTTCTTGATATTGAAATCCGTCTCCAATCGTATTAAATTCTACGACTAAAGCGTATTTATAGTTCCTAAGGGTTATAGGAGTAAGTAATGTAGATAAAGGATTGCTATTGCCATTTTGATCTTGGCTATATCGACCAATATCCCGAACAGCCGTTATCATTTCCGTGATCCCTCCTTTTCTATTAGATATTATCAACCATTCCAAAGCCTAAAGCGTTTTTGGATCCAAGTGCAGCATCTAAAGCAGTTTTGAGTAATCTAGTATCACCAATTAACTTAAATTTTCCACTATATCCTTTAATAACAGTATTCTTAAAAACCACAATGCTTTGTTTAAAATAATCACCAATTGGTTGGATTTGAAAGTTACCAAATTCAACTTCTTCTCCAAAAAGAATTCTTGCTTTGCGAAGGAGATTATTCATGACAATTTGAGAAAAATCTTTATCCTTAGGATGGTGATAGAGAGTATACTTTTTCCAATCAGCATGGTAAAGGGTAGAATAAGTTACAATAGGTGATAAAGTTTTAACAACAGTACTTTCTCCTTTTACTTCAGGTACCTTCATCTCCATTCCATCAACATTTAAAATTTGATTTCCAATGCGAAACCCATTTTGCAAAAATAATTTTCCCATTCCATCTATAAACTCTTTTACAGGTGAGGTTATTTTTAAAGTTACAGGACCAAAAAAACGAATGTGACCTACTTCTTTATTTATTTCGTACTTTCCGTAAAGTCGTGAAAATGAGAATAAAGGAAACCTTCTGTTATCAATTTGATAGGCATGATCATGAAGGAATTCGGCAAAGGAAGGGTCCAGAGTATGATAAATTCCTGCCTGGATTAATCCGTTGTAATGGATAGGCAATTGAATGTAGGATTGAGTGCTAGTTAAGGTTAATTTGATTTGCATACATTCACCTCCTTTTTGTTTAAAAGATGCATCCCTGAAAGGTAGGCTAATTCATAATCATTCTTGATCAGGTTTTAATTTCAATCTCTTATAGGTAAAATGAAAGTAATTTACTTATTATTTTTTATATTTTTCGAGTTGGTTGGTTTTGAAAATAGTCATTTTAATACTACTTATATTTTTTTCAATCACTTTATCAGATTGTTTTGTTTCAATCTTATGTTTACAAAAGGATATTTCAATTCTTTTATCCATTTAAATCCTCCTTTATAAGATATTTTACATCACCTCACTCTCATATTATAAAAACTAATTAAGAAATATATCAAGTATATTCACTTTTTTGTAACATGTTGGAATTATCACTTCTTTATTTTAAAATAGAAACTAGTATGAATTTGAAAAATCAATCATTTTTTGTGGTTTGCATCATTACAGATTTTATTTTAGCAAATAACAACCGTATATTATGTTGTTCGGTATTTTTCCTTCACGAGTTTTTGGTTATTTTTTCTTTTAAATACTAGAATTTAATATACAAAAGCCCTCCCATTCCCCGGGAGGGCTCACACTACAACTCAAAAATCTCATT
>CALNBV010000234.1 GCA_937874515.1 uncultured Paenibacillaceae bacterium
AGCATGGTTACCCAGTTTGAATCCATGATTGATACCAATGCCCAGGGGTTATTTTCTGCCCTATTAAATCCTGAAGCATTAAACAAAATTCCGGATATGGTGCAGCAGGTTATGCTTTCACCCCTTAAATCATCCCTGGTGGATGCTTTACAAAGTGTATTCTTATTTGGATTAGTGTTCATTATTCTTGGTGTCTTCTTAACTCCCTTCATCGGGAAAATCAAACTATCTGAAGCACCGAAAAGAAAAGGCCGAAAGAAAGAAAGAAAAAAGGACACAATCATACAAGAAGAGCAGGCCCAGTAGCCTGCTCTTCCTCTTCCCTTTATCTACTACAAACTTTCTTGATTCCTTGTCCCTTTTACATTTAACAAAAGGATAAACAAAACACTGTAAATGGTTAATCCTAACACGAAGTACCCAAAGAATTGTTCAGGGTAAAGTGGAGAAAATAGAGTGAATCCCCCGATGGAAAGGAAAAACAGTCCCATGAATCTTGCCAGTTTTTCTTTGTCTTCAATGGCTCCCTCTTGATGCCCTATCACAAAAATCAATTTCTTCTTTTTCCAAACTAAAAAGCTCATCACAAAAAATACTACCGAAGAAACGCCTGCTACTAGGTACTCCACTGTCCATTGACCCCCATTTATTTATAAAGTTGATAATGCCGAATTTTCATATATATCACTGCATGTATATGCTTATTTTCTTTTTAAAAAAATGTTCATAAAAAGTTCAAAAATTAACTCCTTAAGAATCATACAATACTTACCATATAATGTCTATACTATTAATACCAGAAAAATAATAACAATAATTCCTTTTATCATTAAAACGAAACGCAAAAATATTAAAATTTTCATAAAATTTTACACAAATTTATTGTCAATTTCAAAAGGTTACAGTAAAATGGAAAAAATAACAATAATAGAAAGGTGGTAAAAATGATATCATTTGATCAGCGAAAAAATTTATTAATTTGGTCATTAGCTTTTTTAGGTTTATCATTATTTTATGAAAAAACAAACGAAAATTTTATTTCGTTTGTTTTTTCATAATTACAAAAAATAGCAAGAGGTCTTAAATGATGGAAAATACGGCAAAATTAAAAAACAATTTGAAAATAGTATTATTAATCTATTTTTTTTCAATGATGTTAAGTAGTCTTATTGTTTTTATATTAAATATTAAAGAGGGATATTTAACTTTTAACAATAATCTAGGTGACTGGATAGATATTTTTTTTCACAATCTTAAAATTCATGTCTTACTTATTTTTGGAGGGATTATATTTAGTATTCCAAGTATTATTATTCTTATTTTTAACGGTCTCATAAGTGGCTTTTATATTTCTCAATCTATTGTATTAAATGAAAGCGGAGCATTATTTAAAAATATTTTTATGCACGGATTTTTAGAAATGCCCGCTACTTTATTAAGTGTAGCCGTTAGTCTTCAAGTTACTTATTACTGTTACAGCAGAGTTTTTAAAAAAAGATTAGTCTTATTAAGAAATTTTTCGTTCCATATCAGTGTTCCAATTATTATCGTACTTACATTATTAGCAGCAATAATTGAAGGAAATATTTAAAATACATGGGAGAGACCAAATGTGAACACAGACTTAATAACTCCAACAATAAATCATAACAACATAGAAAAAACACAAGCTTCAATTTTTAAAATTATATATTCTCCTATAAGAGAGTTTGAAAAAATAAAGGAAAATCCAATTATTTCAAGACCTCTACTAATACTAATTTTTTTACAAATACTTATCACTTTTTTTACAAGTTATTCCAGCATTGACCAGATGGCTTTAGTTGATATTTTAAAAGATATTCATACTACACCTGAAAGGTTAAAATTAATTATTGCAATTTTGTCTGCTATTACTAGCATATTTAACATGTTATTTCTTATTTTAATTTCTTCTATTTTTTATAAAATAATAACAATTATATTTCAAAAAGACATTCCTTTCAAAATTTTACTTTCATTTTTCATTTACTTAGGAATCATCCCGATTTTAGGATTATTCTTTAATGGATTATTATCTTTTATATTAAATATTAATTTTACTTCATTTACAAATTTTGGTTTTTTGTTTAAAAAAAGCAGTATACCCTATACTATTATTACATCTTTAGACTTTTTCTATCTTTGGCATTTTACTCTAATCGGCATAGTACTATATGTAATAATGAAATTAAGTAAATTTAAAATAGCGATAACTATGATCTCTCTGTTAACATTAAATATTTTATTCGGTATAATTTCAGAACAATTATTTTAACAGCAAGAGGGGATTTTATTGTTACTACAAACATTGATTAAATATATTTCTCTTAATTTTAAGTATCGTCTACGAAGAAAAACAGAGTTTTTTGCCAAAATATTAAGCCGATGGTTACCCCTTAATACTATAAATAAAAATATTTTTCCGATTATTTTATCTGTTTCATTTTTTAAATATATTCTATTTTTTTCAATTTCTTTTTTTTTCGTTAAATTCGGAATGCAATTTTTAAACAACTTTGAAATAATCTCAGGATTTTTTTATGCAATTATTTTGATTTCTTTATTTATTAGTGCTGGATTTGTACCAAATGTTTTATTACCAGCTGATGAAAATATATTGAATACAAGCCCCCTTTCGAATAAAGAAATATTTATCTTTCACTGGATGGCACATTTATTTAATTACCATATTTCATTTTTCATCTATATTCTTATTTTTTCATTGGTATTATTTTTATCTTTATCTGTTACTAAAACTTTTTGGTTCAGTCTTATCATTTTTTTATTATTTATACTTCTGTTAATATTTTCAATTTCTATTTTCCTATGTATAGTTACAGTAAATAGAATTCGAGAAGGCTTTCGTTGGAGTACATTGCTTATATCCCTTGTTAATGGGTTCATAGCATTTATTATTAGTTATATAATATGTCACTCCATTTTTTCATGGGTTACCTCAAATCCCAATTTTCTCGCAGGTTCTTCCTGGAGCCAATTAATTGAGGAATTTTTTATCACTTATAAGCAAATCTTAGATTACAGTGTCCATTCTTATTTTATTGTATTTTATCTAGCAAAACTCTCAATAGAAAATGATTTTATGAATTACATATTTCCTTTATTGTTTTTCATCACTTTGATTCACATCCTATTTATATTTTCATATTTAAACGCAGGCAAATGGCATCGCACAGCATGGGAAACTAGAAGTAAAATCAAAAAGGATTGGATTGATGTTATTCAACAGGTATTCCTTTTGTTTTCTAAAAATATTTACTTTAGAACACAGGTATTAAATTTATTTAGAAACAGAATTCAGATTTCACACCATTATACTTTTTTCTTCTTTCATTATTCCAATTATATCTTTTTAGGTATTGCTGCGGGAGCAATGGGGACTGTAACCAATGACTTTCCAATCCTGCGTTTATGCTTACTTTTTTTCCTTTATAATGCGATTTCAAGAGATGCATTTGAAGCTGGAACAACGTTGTTTCCAGGTATTCTTCGTTATGACGGAGAAGGAAAAACAATCCAGATATATCGCATTACTAACGACAATCCTTTAAACCTATATAAAGCAAAAATTCAATTGCAAAGATTGCTAGGAATGGCTGAATTTATAATTATTTTTATAGGTTTAAGTATATTAATAAGTTTAGAAACGAGAGAATTCCTGTTTGTATGTACCTTAAGTATATGTAATTATATAATAATTCCACATATTAAAATATTACCGTCATTTGCTTCACCCCATTTTAATAAACAACATTATTCAGAAGCAGACGATTTTGAGGAATCAAAGTTATGGGAAGAAACCATTGAATCAAAATTATCGCAATTTCTATTCATTTTTGTCATAGCACCAATTTTTTTCATGATTTTAATGGAATTAAAAAGTAATACTATTTATTTTATTGGAACTGCTATTATTCTCATTTACACCTTAATTGGTTCCCTTTTGATTCATTACTTTCAAAGAAAAATAACGAAACGAATGATAGACATGGATTTATAAGGAGTAAAAGGATGCTATTAATACAAAACTGTTATAAAACTTATCAGAAAAATAACGGATATGTTTTCGAAAATCTTAACTTAGAATTATTTAAAGAAAAAACAGCATTAATTGGAGAAAATGGGGTTGGTAAGACAACCCTATTAAAAATAATCGTTGGATTAATAAAACCCGATCAGGGGCAAATTTTATTAAATGGAGAAAATTTATATCAAAACCCAAAATTAAGAAAACAAATTGGTTATGTCCCATCTGAGAGTTTTTTTTATGAGAAACTTACCGTAAAAGAAAATCTTGAGTTAATCGGTTCCCTATTTGGAGTTAGTAATTTGGAGAAAAGAATAAATGAAATCAGTATTCAAACTGGAATAATAAATTACTTAGACAAAAGTGTAGGGGATTTATCAACAGGTATGAAGAAGAAACTAACTTTAGCAGGAGGCTTTCTTCATAACCCACAATTTTTAATTCTTGATGAACCATTTAATGCTCTTGATATAAGTGCAGTTTCCCTTTTTTATCAATTGATAGCCGATTTTCCTGGCGGAATCCTTTTTACTACTCATATACCTGAAACGATTTATCAATTGGCTGACCGTATTCTTTTGCTGAAAAATGGAAGTATTCAAGAAGATAGAAGAAAAAAGGACTTTTCTAATAATTCTGCTTTAAAAGAGTGGATGTCAAAAAATATAAAATCAAATTAACC
This sequence comes from uncultured Paenibacillaceae bacterium, assembly GCA_937874515.1. Classification (GTDB taxonomy): domain Bacteria; phylum Bacillota; class Bacilli; order Aneurinibacillales; family Aneurinibacillaceae; genus CALNBV01. The sequence goes on from CALNBV010000234.1 coordinate 4,749, forward strand.
ATATGTTAGGAGGAGAGATTTTATGGAGAATTTTATTACTTATGTGAAAAAGGATTTAAAATTGAAAATATTAAAGCCTGATTTTTGGATCACCCACTTAATAATTGTCGCAATTTCATATGTTTCTTTTAAAAAAGCGTTTCCCGATTTATCTCCTATACTGCTGATGTCTATTACTTTGGGAACGTATATCGTTATCGCAATTATTTTACAAATAATTAAAACATATTTCAAAATAAAAAAAGATGAATCACCGATTGAGTAGGAGAAGGTGATTAACCCCAGCCTTTCACATGACCGTACTTTAGGCTGTCTAACAAATATATTTTGATAAAGTAGTATAGCAACTATTGCTTGGCTGACGCCAAGCCTTTTCGATGGTGGTACCTTAGTTGCCCTGATACTATCAAAATAAATTCTGATAGTGGTACAATAAACGGCGACCGCCAGCCCTTTTCTTGGCCAACGATCGCCCTATGATCAATCCATAAATAGTTTCCCCGGATTTAAGATCCCTTTAGGGTCTAATTGTTTCTTAATGGCTACCATGACATCCAGGGCCTTTCCATGTTCCTGACCCTGATACTTCATCTTTCCAAGGCCCACCCCGTGTTCCCCGGTGCTGGTACCCCCTTTGGATAAGGCATAGTTCACAATGGCTTCATTATTTCGATTTACTTTCTCCACTTCATCTGGGTCTTCCGGATTGAACATCATTAAGGTATGGAAGTTCCCATCCCCAACGTGTCCGGCCACCGCTCCAATTAAACCGGATTCTTCCAACAGTTGATGGGCAAAGCGAATGGCTCCTGGCAACTCAGACAATGGAACCACCACATCCGTCGATAATTTCCGTCTGCCCCGATAGGTATGGATAAAGGAATAGGCAAAGTGGTGCCTTGCTTCCCAGAGAATTGCCCTTGCTTTCGAATCCCTTTCAAAAAGGAATTCCACACATTTGTGTTCTTCGGCAAGGGATTGGGCGAATTCCACATCCTGGGCCAATCCCGCTTCATTGCCATGAAACTCGAGAAATAAGGTGGGCGCTTCAGGATACTCTACTCCTTTGTATCGATTCACATGGGCAATTCCATTGGCATCCACCAACTCAATGCGAGCAACGGGAATCCCAGCTCCCATAATGGCAAGGGCTGTATTTACTGCCTGTTCCACCCCGGGGAAACTGGCCCGCACAGCCATGGTGGCCTCGGGAATCCCATACACCCGGAGAATGATTTCTGAGAAAACACCCAGGGTGCCTTCGGAACCGACAAATAAATCTGTCAGGTTATACCCTGATGAGGATTTAGCAGACAATCCCCCGGTGCGAATGATTTCTCCATTTGCCAGGACCACTTCTAATCCCTTGACCTGATTTTTCATGACCCCATAACGAACAGCCATGGTCCCACTGGCATTGGTGGCACACATTCCCCCAATGGAGGCATCTGCTCCAGGATCAATAGAGAAAAATAAGCCGTACCGTTTCAATTCTTTATTTAATTGATCCCTTGTTACTCCTGGTTGCACCCGGACAAGGAAATCATCGGGCCGGACCTCAAGGACTTGATTCATAGAGGTAAAATCCAGGGCAATCCCTCCATGAACAGGAATCGCCGCTCCTTCTAACCCTGAACCTACTCCAAAGGGAACAACAGGGATTCCCTTTTCATTGGCGTAGTTTACAATCTGGCTGATCTCCTCTGCACTTTCCACAAACACAACTACATCAGGGTTTCGTGCAGGATGATAGGATTCATCTTTGCTATGTTGAAAGAGTACCGTTTCATTATTACTCACTCGTTGTGCTGGAATCATTTTTTTTAGGTCATCTAGTAGAGCCAATTCATTTCCCCTCTTCCAATCCTTGTAATCGATTTGCTAAATCTACCACTGAACCCAGGGCATATATTTTATTTACCAGGTTCCCTTCCTTGATGATTGCCAGGCAGGGAACACTCATCACTTCCCATTCCTGGGCCAATTGGGGCAGAAAGTTCAGGTCCCCCTTAAATAAAGGAAGGTTGGGGTTCATAGCATACACCACCTGAAGCATTTTCTCCCCTATCTTACAGGTGCCACAAAAGGGGGTGTACAAATAGAGGGCAAAGGTTTCTTTTGCCTCCAGGGCGGCCTGAATTTCCCCTTTGTTTTTCTCTGGTATTGAATGTTCTATTTCTCTATTCATAACGAATGCGGGTAATTCCCATGGCTAAGAAGATAACAGCGGATCCCATCAAGACAGCCACTGCACCAAGAATGTCCCCAACGCCTCCTCCCCTCGCCATTAATTCTGTAAATCCTTTCATGGCCCAAGTTTAGGGGACAAACTGTGCAATTTTCTGCATGAAGGCAGGCACCACTTCTAAAGGCCAGAAGACCCCGCCTAACATAGAAGTGGAAACAATCACTACATTCCCAATGGCAGCCTGTTGTTCTGAAGTACGAACAAACCCGGCGATGGCCAGGCCTAATCCCACAGTGCTTAAAAGAAAGGCAGAACTGAGAAGAATCAGTGCCAGCAAATCCCCCCAGACTACGCCAAATAACAGATTCGTTAACCCCATTAACACCCCAAACTGAAACCATCCTATAAGAAAGAAAGAGAGAAGATAGCCTCCCACAATGCTAACCCGTGAAGAAGGAGTGCTCAAGATTCTCCCCCATACTCCATTTTTGCGGGCATCGAGAAACACACTGGTTACCATCATCAATTGAATCATGATAAACATAATAGAAAACCCGGCCGCACTCTGGGACACTTGATTCAAACTTTTGGCTGTAGGGGTTGCAATGGTATCTCTTTGCACCAGTTCTTCCTGAGAGCGCACTTCTGCTGCAAGCTTTTTGTAGCCTTCCTCCCAGGTCAACTTCCCCTGGCTATAATGGCTCCAGTGCTGAGCCCCTTTCACCTGGATGGCTGCTGTGGCAATCCCATTGTTTAACAGTTCTTGAATGGCTGTTGCCACTGCCAGGTCTGGGCTATGGGTAAATTCAAGGCTCGCTTTTTTCCCCGCTACCAGCTGTGCTTGAAAATTTTTCGGGATGATGATCGTCCCGGAGACTTTTTTGTTTTCCCTTAACTCATTAGCCTGGTCCAAATCTGTCACTTGCAGGGACAGCATCCTTTCTTTTTTCCACTGTTCAGCCAGGCTTTTGGATACAGTGGATTGGTCTAAGTCCACCAGGGCGATAGGCACCCCATGAGACCCTTCCCCGCCAAGCAATCCCCCAAAGAAAAAGGTAAACACCAGAGGGGTGACAAACATAATCAAATAGGACTGAGGCCTTTTTAATAACCGTTTCAACTCGAAAAAGCAGATCGCTAGCATTTGTCTCATTTTTTTCTCCCCCTTTCTCTACCTTGCTCTTAAGCGCCAGGTCCCCACAACTAAGGAAATGGCTCCAAAAGCAAATAGAATCAGGTTCGGCAAGAGCAATGCCTGCCATTCCACCCCCATCATAATGTCCAGGAGAGGATTAAGAGCCCAGTAATTGGGCGTCAGTTTAGAGATATAGAGCATAGCATCAGGGAAAATGGCCAGGGGAACCATGGATCCTCCAATGATGGCCATAACCTGAATACCCATGACACCTATGGTATCCACGTCTTGTTCCCGGCGAGATAAGGATGCGAGCAAAATAGACATCCCCGAAACTGCAAAGGAATAAATGATTCCTAACACTGCTACCTGGAGAGGGTTATTCCCCCAATCCACCCCAAACATATAATGGGTGGCTACAACAAAAATCAGGAACTGGGTAAGGGCAAAAGCCAGCACTCCAAAAAATTTGCCGAGAATAATAGAACCTTTGGATGTAGGTGTCGTCCATAACCGAGGCAGGGTATCCTGGCTTTGTTCATCCAAGATGGATTTTGCCCCTTGAATCAAATTGAAAAGCAAAAACATGGCTAACATGGCTGCAGCATAATATTGCATGGCCGTAGCCGCTTTTTTTCCTGCAGCGCCCCCTGTTACTTCAGTTCCAGGGTCATTAGCAATCCGTTCTATATCCTTCATTACCTCAGGAACAATGGTTTCCATGGACATGGGTTGCGTTGCCCCTATATCACTTAAGACCATCTGCAGGGTACGGCCAACTACATCAACCCGGGAAGCAAAAGAGGTAACAATGGATTCCACAATCATCCCCCGGGTGGATTTGGTTTCGTCGATTACAACCCGAATCTTCCCCTTTTCCCCTTCCTCCGCTGTATGGCTATACCTGGCAGGGATGATTACCGCCACATCCGCTGCCTTTTCTTTCACCCATTTTTCTGCTTCAACTGCAGAAGATGCTGTTTTCACATGGATTTTTTCCTTTAAGGATTCACTTTGCAATACATCATCCACTAGCATCTTCCCAATGGTTCCTGTATCCTCATTGCTTACAGCAACCGTGGTTTCTGGAAAACTCTGGGCCTCCCCATTCATAATCCCTTTTAAAGCAGACCCTAATATGGCCGTAAGAATCACAGGCATGAGCAACATGAGGAGCAGGGTTTTCTTATCTGCTAGATAATGGCGGATATCCTTCCAGGCAATGAGCCACATTTTCATCTCCCATTCCTCCTAATCCCGCAGTTTCCGGCCTGTAATGGTTAAAAACAGGGTTTCTAAATTAGGTTCTTTGACTTCTAGGGAAGTGACGGCTACCCCTTGCCCTTTTGCAGCTAATACCACATCCCCTAATCGTTCTTTCGGGTTTTCTGCGAAAATCGTTAATCCCTCTTCTTCCCGGGTCACCTGAGTCACCCCGGGAATTTTCTTAATATCTTCTACTAGGGTCTCAGAGACCCTGTCTACCTTTAATTCCATAGATGAGACTCCGATAAGGCGAGAAACCAATTCCTCTTTCGTTCCAAGGGCGATAATCTCCCCTTCATCCATAATGGCGATACGAGAGCACAGGTACTCCACTTCCTCCATGTAATGGCTGGTATAGATCACCGTCACCCCTTTGGCATTGAAGGATTTCACCATTTCCAATATGTGATTTCTGGATTGGGGATCGATGCCTACGGTAGGTTCATCCATAATCAGTAATTCAGGCTCATGCATAATGGCAGCCCCGATATTAATGCGCCGCTTCATCCCGCCAGAAAAGCCGGCCAGTTTCTCCTTTTTCCGATCAGCTAAACCCACCACTTCTAACACGTCTTCGGCTTTTTTCAAGGCATTTTTTCGGCTTAATCCATACATTTGCCCCCAGAAAAGCAAGTTATCCAGGGCAGACATATCACCATATAAGGCAATATCCTGGGGAACCACACCGATTTTTTCTTTTACTTTTACTGGTTGTTTTTGCACTGAGAGCCCATCTACCAGGACATCCCCCTGGTCCGGTTGCAACAAACCGCAGATCATAGAGATCACCGTTGATTTCCCCGCACCATTTGGGCCTAACAAACCAAATAACTCCCCTCGCTTTACGTGAAAAGAAACCCCTTTTACGGCCATCCGATTGCCGAAACTTTTACTTAAATCGGTAATTTGTAACATGGTCATCCCCCTCCCACTCCATCTCTTTTCTTTCTTATATTATATCCCTTATTGCCTGTTTTTCCCAATACCTAAGCTGACCCTAAAAAACATTGAAACTTTTTGGGGTTATCTATGGTAAAATTAACAAATACTAAAACTAAAAGGCAACTAAAAAGAAAAAAATGGGTATGGCTTTTAAAAGGGTTTTATAATAAAATCTCTATGGATACCTTGCCAGACATAAAAACGTATGACTATAACTCAAGAGTGAGGATATAAATGGATCACAATCTAGATTCTTTTATTGGACAATATGGATATGTGGGTATCATACTGGCTCTTGCTGGGGGAATTGTTGGACTTCCCATTCCCGATGAACTTTTGTTAACCTTTATCGGATACAGTGTAAGCCAGGGTCGTCTGACCTATGTAATGGCTCTGGGAAGTGCATTTATTGGCTCCATTACTGGCATTACCATTAGTTATTTCATTGGCTTAAAACTAGGGCTCCCCTTTTTAAAGAAATTCGGACCCATCATGTATATTACAGAAGAACGAATTGAGTTTACGCGACGATTGTTTCAACGCTGGGGTGTACTTGTGTTATTCTTCGGCTATTTCATCCCGGGGATTAGGCAGATTTCTGCAATCATTGCTGCCATCTCGCATATCTCTTTTCGAAAATTCGCTCTATATGCCTATTCTGGTGGGTTAGTTTGGAGTATTACCTTTCTTGCTCTTGGACAATTCCTAGGAAAGAGTTGGCTTCAGGCAGAACAATACATTGATGAGATCATGTTATATGCCATCGGCCTGTTTGTCCTGGTGGGCTTCATTGTCTTTACCACCCGTCTCATTTTTTTTCGCAGCGAGAAAGCGAAGGCAAGATAAGTGAAGAATATTCTCAATAGCTGATACCCCATAGGTATCGGCTTTTTTTATGGCTTCTTTCTCTGTCATAGGTTTTTGGCAGAGAGAAAAGAAAGCCGTGAACCCTTCCTTATATAAAGAGGAAATCCCATCCCCCAGGGCACCGGCAACCCCAATCACAGGTTTTCCCGCTTTTTTACTACGACGGGCTACTTCTAAAGGGGCTTTGCCATAGGCGGTTTGCTGGTCAATGCGGCCTTCCCCTGTAATCACCAGATCCACATCCTTTACTATTTCATCAAACCCTAATAAATCCAAAAGAATCTGACTGCCAGGTTCTATAGTAGCCCCACAAAAAGCCACTAACCCAGCACCTGTTCCACCGGCTGCTCCCCCTCCGGGAAGATGGGAAATGTCCAGTTTCAAGTCACTTTGAATAATGGAGGATAGATGTTGTAAATTTCGGTCAAGGACCTCCACCATGTCAGGAGTAGCCCCTTTCTGGGGGCCATACACCCGGGCTGCACCTAAGGGGCCATAAAGGGGATTGTTTACATCACAGGCGGCCCGAATGGTTACCTCCCGCAAACGTGGATGCATTTCACTAGCATCAAGGAAGGTCAATTGGGCCAGAGCACCGCCCCCTTTTTCCATTTCTCTGCCCTGGGAATCCAGGGCCTTTACACCAAGAGCCTGGGCAATGCCTAGCCCCCCATCATTTGTGGCACTCCCCCCAATTGTGACAATAATCTCCTTTACCCTTGAATCATCCAATGCATGTGCAATGAGTTGCCCTGTACCATAAGTGGTCGTCAGAAGGGGATTCCGTTCTTCTTTTCCTAATAGGGAATAGCCCGAAGCCCGGGATAATTCCACCACGGCAGTTTGGCCAAACAACCCATATAGAGCATCTATGGGATGCCCCAAAGGATCCATAACCCTGCAAAGCCTCCTCTCTCCTTCCAGGGCATAAAAAAGAGTATCCAGGGTTCCTTCTCCCCCATCAGCAATGGGAAGGCCAATCACTTCCATGTCTGGATGTACACGGCTAGCAGCTTCCTTCACCACATCAATCATCTGAAAAGTAGTCAGACTTCCTTTAAAAGAATCACTGGCAACGAGGATTTTCAGAGGGTATTCCCTCCCCTTCCTTTTATTTAACGATCATTTACCTTATAATAAACACTATGTGTATATAGTAATCTGAATATTTAGATTCCATTGGAGGTATGAACATGGCGAAATCATCCTGGACTCTTTTATTGGTTGCCTTTTTCACTGGTGTCATTGCTGCATTAGTACAATTCGCGATTCCCCCTGTCCTTCCTTTAATACGGGAACAATACCAGGTTTCCTATACAGATTCTGCCCTGCTCATGTCCTTGTTTGCCCTGGCTACAGTGGCATCCGCGATCCCAGGAGGGTTTATCATGCCTAAATTTGGGGTTCGGGCCATTGGGCTATGGGGATTAGGGATTTTGCTGGCAGGCTTAGTGGGTTTTGCTCTTTCCACTAGTTTCCCCTTCTTAGTCATCATGCGTATCGTCCAGGGATTTGGGTTTGGCCTTATTGCTGTCGCTGCCCCCTCCGCGATCGGTCAGTATATTCCCCAAGAAAAAATGAGTATTGCCATGGGAATTTGGTCTGCCTGGATTCCCTTTAGCAGTATGACCATGTTTTTCTTCGCACCAAAAATCATTCAGTTCTCCATGAATACATACTGGATTTTGCTCATCTCCCTGACATTGATTGTCATCCTCTTTTTTGCACGGACCATTCCCAGACCCATGGCAAAAGAAACAGGCTCTTTTATCCCCGCAAAACAGGATTTACTAGCTGAACTCAAAAACGCCAACCTGTGGTGGGCTGGCGGGGGATTTGCAACCTATTCTCTTGCTTTTCTTACCTTTAACACCTGGATTACCACGGTTTTAGTAGAATCTGCGTCCATACCCCTGGCCTCTGCCACCATTGTTCCTGCTTTGCTGGCCATTTTCGCCATTTGGAGTAATGTATTCGCAGGCGCTATTTATAAAAAATCGGGCTATCCCTTGCTTCTTTTTGTGATGCCGCCCCTTGCCATTGCCTGTCTTTGGCCCATGTTCACCCTGGGGCAAACCACATTACTCTATAGCAGTGCCATCATCATTGGCTGCCTTGGCGGTTTTGTCCCGGCCATTCTCTTTACTGCCGTCCCCCTTCTTGCCAAAAGAAAGGAAACCGTTGGGATTGGCCTTTCCATGGTCATCTTCATGCAAAATGTGGGGGGATTAATCGGCCCCCAATTCTTCGGTTCTCTCAGGCAAAACACGGGAGGCTTCGCATCAGGATTCTGGATGTTATTGCTCTTTGGCTTATTTACGGTTTATGCCTGCTATAAGATCTGGCGTACTGGAATTTTTGCCACGGGGATAAAGGCAAAAGAGCCGGTGCTGAAAGACACTGTATTATCTAGGGAAGCATAACTTTTTCAACTCTCCTAAACCCCTTTGTCTTCAGAAATTCCATGTTGTGGGGGAAATTGGTCAGGGCATCAGAACAATCAATGGCATCTAAATTCAGTCCATCTAAAGTGGGTTTGTCAATGGCAACAGAAAGAATTAACACCCGTTCTATATGTCCTGTTACTGTATTAAGGCTCTCATCATATGCATGGATGAACATTTTTTGCACTGGCAAAAGAGCAAATACGTCCTGGGCAATCCGGATAGTACAACTAGAGACATAATCCTGCAAAAGATCATAGTAAATGGTTTTGCCCATTTTCCTTTGGGATAGTTTCCCGGTTTTCGTGAGACTCAACACCTCTTGGGGAATGACGTCCTCGCCATGGATTTCAAACTCCACTTCTATTGTCTCGGGATCTTCAACAAAAAACTCAAAACCGCTGCCAAACTCACTTAAGTCATCCAAAGGAGCCATTTCTTCGATGACTTGCAGATAGGCATCTGGATCTCCTTCGGTGATTTTTTTCGCCGTTTGCACCATTCGGCTCCACTCTTGAAAATCCTCCTGGTCTTCTTTTTTTCCTTTCTCAAGTTCAGCAGATAATTGCGCCCTCTTTTTCTCATCTCGTTTGAACCACTTCTGGAGAAAATTTGGTTTGTACTCATAAAGGGCCTTTTCAGCTGCCAATTCCTTAGGCCCCTTGTTGCCCAGTTGAAAGGGAGGTGGGGTTTTCCTTACATTGTCCCATTCAACAAGATCATCACACTCTTTGTGAATGGATTTAAGCATATGGATTCGATTCTCATATAACTCCACTTGAAATGCCGCCTGTTCATAGGCATTCATTGTTTCTGTGTTTATTTGTTTTTGTGCTAATTGCTGATGATGCTGGTAGGCGGGGGACTTGTACTGGCGATTGGACAAGGATTCCATATAATATAATCCCGTTCCTGGAATCCCTGCAGATACATAGTGTCCGTTACGAGAGTTAATGGTATAGCGAAGGCCTTTCCCACCAAAACTGATTCCAGCACTTTTCAGACCAAGATTCATACGAATCCCTGGTGCAATCTTGATGCTTTTGTGAAAGCGGATAGCCATGTGGATCCCTCACCTTTCGAGAGTTTGCTTGATTCAGGGTTTAGTATTCCTCATTGTTCCTTTGTTTTTCCACAACTCGAGAAGGTTTATAATAGGGGTGTCGGAACGAATTGGAGGATGACTTATGATTGGGACGATTTTCACAGCGATCATTGCATTTATTGCTACAGGAATCGATGAGATGTTTGTATTGACTCTTTTATTTGCACAGGCGAGGAAAAAGAATGCCATACTAGCTGTATATATCGGCCAACAAATCGGGATGATTGTTCTTCTTGGGATTAGCGCTTTAGCCGTATTTGGCATAACCCTTATTGCTGAGAAGTGGATCGGTCTTCTCGGATTGCTTCCCATTATTCAAGGGATTAGGCTTTGGGTCTTGGGAGATGGAGATGAAGATGATGAGGAAGAGGATAAAGAGGTACTTAAAAAAAGCAGCCGGTTCAATAGTTTGATGGTAAGTGTTGCATTGATTGCCATCGCAGGAGGTGGGGAAGAACTGGCCATATATATCCCCTATTTTGCGGCTTTAAGCACTACGGAGTTAATCATCACATTGATTACATTTAACCTATTAGTCCCCATTTGGTGCACCATTTGCAGAAAAATTGCCTCACTGAAACACATTCAAGAACCAATAGAAAAATACGAAAGGATTCTTGTTCCCATTGTATTCATAGGATTAGGTTTATTTGTCTTCATAGAAAGCAATACCATAAGTGCAATTATGGGTTTGTTTAAGTGAATAACCCCTTCTTAAAGCCTTTAATGGTTCTCTTGATTAATCTGAGTGTAGATTACCGAAGTATTGTATAAATTCTGAAGGGGTATACACTGCAAAGTGCTCACGGATTTCATGTGTATGAAAGTCATAATCTCCTGTAACTAATATATCTGGTTGGGCTATTATGGCTGAAGCAAGAATGGGGAGGTCTTTCTCATCCCGAATATAAGGTGTATTAATTTTCGTTAAATCGGTAGGAGTATAAGCTAATTCAAAATCCAATGCTACCAGCATTTTATCCCAAGCAGCTACTTTATTGGGGAAGCGTTTTATTAATACTTGCGAAACTTCTGAAAGTGTATAACTGCAAATGATTAAATGATGCTTTTCGGAAAGTAATAGAAGTAAGTATCTTGATATAGATGTTTCTGAGATCATCGCTGAAATTAGGACATTTGTATCAATAAATACTCGGAATGAATTATTTTTTTCCTTCATTCCACATTTTCTCCCGGACTTGTTCTAACTCACCTACTAATTCTTCCTCAGTAATTCCTTTGTTTTTTATTTCTAAACTCATCTCATTAAGAAACTCACGCAAAGCAATAACACTAGCTTTTGTAATAACAAATTTACCATTTTCCTCAATAAAGGCAACTTTATCCCCTTCATTCAATTTCAGCATTTCTCTAACAGACTTAGGAATGGTAACTTGTCCTTTCGAACTCATTCTTGAAACTTCCATCATAACCCCTCCTTACATTCTTTACTTTTCCTACCTTCTTTACTAAAAAGAATAACCTATCACCGTCTAATTTTCAAGTAAGTTAAGAACCTTGGTTGAGCCGACATTGATAAATATAAAAAATCGATCCGAAAATTAATCAGACCGATTCTATTTCTCTTACCATATTAACGTTTTACTTAAAATAATTTCTTAATGCCTTTAATGGTTCTCTTGCGCCTTCAATGGTAGATAATGGCAAGCTAAAAGACATCCTAAAGTATCCTGGCCGCCCAAATCCCGTTCCAGGTACGATTAATACATTAAATTTCTCAACTGCGATCCTGCAAAACTCTACATCATCGGGGATTGGAGATTTTGGGAATATGAAGAATCCGCCCTGTGTTTTGTGAAATTCAAAATTGGCTTCCTCTAAAACTTCCACCATTAAATCTCTTCGTTCCCTGTATTCTTCTTGTTCTGTAACTAGTTGATCCAGTCTGGCTAACACATTTTGCATTAATGCAGGTGCATTAACAAAACCTAATGTTCTGTTGGCAAAAATAAATGCAGAAATAAGGGTTTGATGGCCCTCAATTTCTTTGTCCACAGCAATAAAACCAATTCTTTCCCCTGCTAAGCCTAAGTCTTTGCTAAAGGAACTTGCATAAATCACCCGGTGGTACGAAGCGAAAGGATTCACGTTTTCAACGCCATCATAAGTTAACTGTGTATAAGGAGCATCGTAGATCATATAAATTGGGTTATTAAATTCTGCTTCTTTTTCTTTCAAAAGTTCTCCTAATGAAAAGATCGATTCTCTGGATAGAATACATCCTGTAGGATTATGGGGTGTATTTATGATAATCCCTTTGGTTCGAGCTGTAATTTTACTTGCAACTTCTTCAACAGAAATTTGAAAGTTTTCATCAAGATTACAATAAACAGGAACGCCCTGAGCATTCATAATATAATATTTATACTCAACAAAATAAGGCACCAAAACTATGACTTCATCATTGGGATTAAGGATGCTTTTTAATACCACATTCAAGGCACCACCCGCTCCAGAGGTCATTACAACGGATTCCGGATAAATAGGGTGATTGTATAGGTCCCCCAGAAAACGCCCAACGGTTTCCCTGGCACCTGGCAATCCTTGATTGGAAATATAACCATGGAGATTTTTTGGCGGATTCGCTGTTAATGCTGACAGCTCTTTTCTAAAGTTTTCCGGAGGTTCAGTAATGGGATTCCCCAATGAAAAATCAAAAACTTTATCTTCACCATAGATTTTTTTTAACTGATTTCCTTTTTCAAAAAGATCTCTGATCCATGATCCCTCATTTAAATAACCAGCCATTTGATTAGATATTAGGTTCACAATGCATTATCCTTTCATTAATTATTTTTTTACGTATGTAGATACCAGTTTTATTATATTATAACTCTTGTAATGAATAGGTATATGAGGAATGGCTATATATTTTTTCTTTTCTGTTAGGATGGGAAAATATAAAAAAGAAAAACCGGTCCAATTGGGACCGGCCGTAAAGTAGTTTTAGTTAGTTGTACTTGAGATGAAATATGCAGAATAGGGAAGACCCTATTTGACAGTAATTATATAATCCTTCAAATCCAGCAATTTTTTGCTTAAGGCATCAATGGCATCCACAGGAATACCTGTTTCATATAAACTTAACACCAGGAGATCCATAAAACGATCGAATTGGGGCACATTAATGCTCAAGTCTTTATGGGATTTTTCCATCACTTTCTGGCTATGGTTTCCATAGCCACATTTGCATGTGCACGATGAAGGCCCCCCGGCAATCCGTGCAATGAAGTTTAATTGTTGTTGCAGATGTTTTTCCATATCACGTTCCAGGAAAAAAGGTTTCATCTCTTCGTCTTTCATGAGATGACCATGGAAGATGTGCAGCGCTTCCTCTAACTTTTCCTTCCCTCCCATTTTTTCGAATAAAGTCACCTTTTTTACCTCCATCCTCCCCATCCTTTCTTTCACAGTTTTTATATCTCTGCTTCTTGTTAGTGTAAAATACATCGTTATTCTTTTCTGTTAGGATGGAAGATAATTTCACACAAAAAAAAACGTTCTCCCAGAAGGAGAACTAAAGAACGTTTTTATAAACTAACAGGAGTATGAAAATATTATAAACCCCTGAAGCAGGTAATCCCGACTCAGGGGTTTAACAAAAGTCTTTTTTAGTTGTACATATTCTGGCGAAGACGGGCAATACGGTCTTCTAAGTCTGGGTGGCTGGAAAACAGTTTCCAGAATCCGCTTTTTCCGCTAATTTTAAAAGCAGCTACTGATTTTTGGCTATCATCCACTAAATCCATATCCACTGCCTGGCGTAAAGATTCTAAGGCGTAAATCATCTTATCTCGGCCGCCTAAACGGGCACCGGCTTCATCGGCACGATATTCCCGATAACGGGAGAAGGCCATAACTACGAGACTGCCTAAGATGGATAAAAGAATATCTAAAATAATCATTACCACAAAGTGAACAATACCTGCTACTTCTTCTCTTACAAAAGTAGAAGCAATGTAAGCAATAACACGAGAAAGGAAAACAACAAAGGTATTAATAACCCCTTGTAAAAGGGTCATGGTCACCATATCCCCATTGGCAACGTGGGCAATTTCATGGGAAAGCACGCCAGACACTGCATCTTTGTCCATTCTTTCCAGCAATCCAGTGGAAACTGCAACAAGGGAATTATTCTTGCTTGGCCCAGTAGCAAATGCATTCACTTCTGGAGAATTGTAGATCCCCACTTGAGGCATTTTGCTGATGCCTGCTTCACGGGCTAGATCATGGACTTCTTGTACAAGCCACTGTTCATAGGATTCTAAATGGGGATTGTTTGGGTCAATAACTTGTACACCCATAACCCACTTGGCCATTTGTTTAGAAATAAGTAAAGAAATAATAGAACCTGTAAAACCAATAATCGCACTAAAAGCAAGCAAAGAACCGAAATTAATGCCACTCTCATCAATATACCGATTTACACCAAGGACACTTGCAACAATTCCAATGGTTACAATTACTAAGATATTTGTTAAGAGAAACAGGGAAATTCTTTTAAACATCTAGTTCGGACTCCTTCTATTTTTTTTAATTTATCCTATACTTTATTATACATCTACGTAACGTGAAAATGTTAGGTTTCATATTATTTCCTGGAAATGCTATCCTTATCTAAGGAAAAAAATTTTGGAGGCTTAATTAATGAAATTTCGGAAACAACTTATCTTTCTTAGTATCACCCTCGCCATCTTTTTTCTAACCGCATGTAGCAGTATAGGAATGAATCCCGTCCAATCAGATTCCAACACTGGTGATTCACGAGCCTATATGGAAGTGAATGAAAAAAAGCTACAGAAGGTAACTGTGTCCCGGGTTGTTGATGGGGATACCTTTGAAATTATGGTGAATAACAAAAAGAAAAAGGTCCGTTTAATCCTGATAGACACGCCAGAAACCTCAGCTCCCGGACGGCCTAAAGGCTATTTTGGCACAGAAGCAAAGGACTATACCATTAGCCGCCTTGCGGATCAAACGGTATGGTTAGAAAAAGATGTGCAGGCCAATGATCAATACGGACGCATGTTGCGTTATGTTTATTTGGATGTAAAAGACGGGAAAGGGGAATTTTTTAATGGTACCCTTGTCCGCAGCGGATTTGCCCGACTGGCCACCTATCCCCCGAATGTAAAGTATGTGGACCAAATCCGCCTCTGGCAAACAGAAGCCCGGGAAGCTGGCCGGGGCATCTGGAAAGACTTTGACCAATCCTTCCCAGATCGGAAACCTGAAAAATAGACGTCGTTCAATTTAAATGACCTTTAACCAAAATCCCAATCCCAATAAGGTAATAAACAGAGTAGGCAAAGTAAGAATGAATCCCACCTTGAAATAATACCCCCAGGTGATGTGGATTCCTTTACGAGAAAGTATGTGCAACCAAATAAGGGTTGCCAGAGAACCAATGGGAGTAATTTTCGGACCCAGGTCACAACCAATGACATTGGCATAGGCCAGAGCTTCCCGGATTGCTCCCACACTGACCGTGCCATCTATGGCTAAGGCGCCAATCATAATGGAAGGAAGATTGTTCATCACAGAAGACAGAAAGGCAGCGAGAAAACCCATCCCTAGCACCGCCCCGTAAATCCCATCTTCAGCCGCTCTTTCAATGACCTTACCCAATAGATTTGTCAGGCCAGCATTGCGCAAACCAAACACAACAAGATACATCCCAATAGAGAAAATGATAATTTGCCAGGGGGCTTCTTTCACCATTTTCCTGCTATGGATGACTTTGCTTCGCTGCGCCATCCCTACAAAAATAACTGCCGCTCCCCCTACAATAAAAGAGACAGGAACACCAAGAGGCTGACTTACTAAATACCCCACAAATAGAATCCCTAACACAACCCAGGATAAATGAAATAACGTTGGATCTCGCAGGGCTTCTTTCGGCTCTTTCAATTGAGCAAGAGAATAGGTATTAGGAATGCTTTTATGAAAAAATAAATAAAGTACAGTCAGGCTGGCCAGAAATGAAATCATATTTGGCACAACCATGTGCAGGGCATATTCTGCAAATCCAATTTCAAAGAAATCTGCCGAAACAATGTTCGTTAAATTGCTAATGGTAAAGGGAAGAGATGTTGTATCTGCAATGAAACCACTGGCCATCACAAAAGGCAAAATGGTTTTCTCTTGAAAATTAAGGGTTCGCACCATAGCCAGTACAATCGGTGTAAGAATAAGGGCTGCTCCATCATTGGCGAAGAAGGCTGAAACAAGTGACCCTAACACAAGAATGTAGACAAACATCCATCGGGTATTCCCTCTGGCTAATCGGGCCATATGTAACGCTGCCCATTCAAAAAAACCAATTTCATCTAATACTAAGGAAATAAGAATAATCCCAATGAAGGCAAGGGTAGCGTTCCACACGATCTCTGTGACTGTTCCCACATCAGCCCATGTGACAACACCAAACAATAAAGCCAATAGAGCTCCCCCGGTGGCACTCCAACCGATTTTCAAACCTTTTGGCTGCCAGATGACCAGGGTTACTGTAAAAACAAAAATAAAAACTGCAATCCATATCTTCATGATGTCGCACTCCGTTGTCTAACTTTCGTCATTAAATTTTCAGAAACCATCTATATACTTAAGAAAAAGGAGGTCTTCACCCATGATGACAGGCAGAATGATTGGACACGGAATGTACGGCGGTGGGATCAACATGCTTTTTTTGTTTATTATTTTCACCGTTATTACAATTGCTATCGTTTACTATTTAATTCGCAAGGCCCAACTATTAAACCCGCCTTCTAGACACCAGATACAACAAAACCAGGAAAAAGTATCAGATTCCGCAGAAGCCATCCTCCGCGAACGTTATGCCCGTGGTGAGGTTAGTGACGAAGAATATGATCAAAAACTAAAAAAACTTCGTGGTGAAAAAACAAACGAAGAGCAAGAAGAAAACGGCATCCAATAGGGTGCCGTTTTCACTATTGATCCAAACTTTTCCGAATAAATCTAAAACGCCGATCCTCTTTAAAGTCTTGCAAAATAGACCACTCTTCAAGCCACAAATCGATTTCTTCCTGCAGTGGTTTCCATTTCTCTTCTTGATGTTTAAACAGAGCTTCAAGAAGAGCCATGATTTCTGCCCGATCCGTATCTGTCCCGATAAAAAAGCCAAAGCCATCCTGCCCGTCTACTGTAACGGTACATTCCGTCATCAGACTCTTTGCCCCTTTTTCCGTCTCTATCATTTTATTCATACCCATACGGGATGATTTATTAACATGTACTTCTCCCAGCTGTAAGATTCGGTCTCGCCAGGGACGAATATGTTCTGTTTTGATACCAGTTAATACTTCCGTTCTCCAAATCTCCTTCATTTAAACCTCCTATAGAAAACATGTGCTACAAAAAACCTGTGACAACATTATTCACAAACAACCATTCAGTCCCGTGCTAAAATAAAGGCAAATCCATCGAATGGGGGTGTACAACATGAAACGTCTTGTAGCAATCATTATCTCTATTCTATTACTAATTCTATGTGGTTGTCATGCTATTATCGCTAACAGATTGCATTACGTAAAAAGTGTAACCCTTTATGACTATGGAAATACTTATTCTATCCCGCAAAATGATACCGCTTTCAACCGGATTGTTCGGCAAACTGAAGACATTATTAATAAACCATTGTCTGTATGCAAATGTGGCGTTCCTTCGAAAGAAGATTTGGCCCGCAATACGACACAGGGTATTATTATTGAATTAGAAAAACCCATACAAATTAAAATAAAAGAAATAGACAACCCGAACCTTCGCGAAGACACTATGGATTCCCTCTGGATTTCTCTCGACCCGGAACAAAAACAACTAGCAACTATGAACCAGGCAGATTCCACCCTTTATGGAGGAAAGAAAAACTGTTTTATGGATATCCAAAAAACAGCATCAATCTATTTGCAAAAGGAACGAAAGTGAATGAAGAAAGAAGGGATGAACACTTCTGCAAGTGTTCATCCCTTTTCTTTACCACGATTTATTTGCTTTCTTTCTTTTCTTGCTTTTCGCTATCATTGTTCAGGGTAAGATGAGTTCCATCACAGTTCCCCTGGGCATTTTTTGTATTGCCGCAACCGCATTGTGCCATCTAACTCACCTCCCTCCAAAAATATCTCAAGATACGTACTCTCGATTTCAAGATATTTATTTAAAGAAAAACTTAGGTGAGGCGTTTTTGCGCCTCTAACCCTAGTCTTTTCAATAAATCAATGGCCTGGGCCTTTTCTTCTTCATCTAAACCAGCCAGTGCATTGCGAATGGCTTCTTCATGTTGGGGAAAAATTTCATCAAATAGCTCTTTCCCTTTTTCCGTAAGGACACCATAAATGACACGGCGGTCTTTTTCACAATGTTGTCGCTTAAGATAACCCTTTTGTACAAGACGATCAACCACATAAGTCATGCTGCCACTGGCCAAAAGGATGCGATCCCCTATTTGTTGTAATGGTGTAGGACCTTTATGATATAACAATTCAAGAACCATAAACTCCGTAGGATTCAAGCCATGTTTACGCATATCACGCAACGCGTGTTCCATAATAAATTTGTAAGCTCGTGATAAAACAATGAATAATCTCAAGTCTTCTTTCATGTGGTCACCTGTTTTATTTATATCTTGAATTCGAGATAATTATACCTTTATTTTCCCCTTCACGTCAAGTCACTTCTTACGGGAAAAGGTGCCCAAAATTCCACAATAATAATTGGCTACCCAAAAAAGCCCTGGGAGCAAGGCAAAATACCGACGAAAAGCAATAACCAAAAGGATTTTCGCCACAAAGACATACAGAAATAGAAAAATGGCACTGGCCCGGCTTTTGAAAAGAATTCCTAGAGTAAGGACCATGACCAGTGCCCCTTCTAATACAGACAAAATGTTAGGGCTTGAAAAAGTTTGCGCCCAGTAAGATCCGGGTTCAACCATAAGCAAAAAACCATGAATCATCCCAACCAATCCAGCCCAAATATGCAAGGGATTCCCCTACCTTTAAGTGTGAAATAACTGAGCCGTTTCCTGGACCCACCCTTTCATCAATTCCCGGGCTGTCCTCTCCTGGCATAAGGAAAAACCCTGGCCCGCCCACAAAGACATGTATTCGATCTTTTCCTGTCTGGCTGCTGAACTACGAATATCAGCAGTTAAGTAGTGTTGTATAGGATATGCTGGAACCTGACCTGGATAATCCTCCATTTCAGCCATAAAGGTATTTTTCACCCCTCGGGCTGCCCTTCCTGAAAAAACAGAAGTAATTTCTGTTGTCTCTCCCTTTTTTCGATAGAGCAATGCTTCCTTGTAGGTCCGATGGGCACCGCTTTCTTTGCAAGCTAAAAAAGCTGTTCCCATTTGTACTCCATGGGCTCCTAAGTGAAGGCTTGCAGCAATTCCCCTGGCATCCATAATACCCCCGGCCCCAATGACGGGAATTCCCACCTTATTCACTAATTGGGGGACAAGAACCATGGTTCCCAGATTCGCTTCTGCAACAGGTGACAAAAAGGTTCCCCGATGTCCTCCGGCTTCCCACCCCTGGGCAACAATGAGATCCACACCGGATTTCTCCAGATATACCCCTTCTTCTACTGTGGTTGCCGTTCCAATGAGGGTAATTTCGGCATTTTTCATTTTATTCAGGATCTCCTGGGGCAATGCTCCAAATGTAAAACTAAATACAGGCACTTCTTCAGAAAGGATCACTTCAATTTGTCTTGGAAAGGCATCTAAAAACAGGGGAATCTCTGGGGATAGTTTTGTTAAATGCAATTGCTGGCGATAAAAATCTAAGTGATGGTTCATTTCTTCAATAATTTTGGGATTCTCAACGACAGGCTGAGGAATAAATAGATTTACTGCGAAAGGTTTTGTTGTCAGGGCACGAATTTCCTGAATTCCTTTTCTCATCTCCTCAGGGGACATATAGCCTGCACCTAAGGTCCCTAACCCCCCTGCATTAGAAACAGCCGCGACCAGTTCAGGGGTCGTTACCCCTCCCGCCATGCCTGCCTGGATGATCGGGTAACGGATCCCTAACTTTGTTGTTACTTCCGTTTCAGGCCACATCACAAACCCCTCCCCTATTTTTTACGTTATTAGGAGGTTTCAACACTTATCATCTTTATCCCTTCTACTCAGGAAAGTCAAATGCCGAAGATCTTATCGACCTTCGGCATTTTATCATTATTTTAACTTATTAATTTGTTTCTCCAATTGGTCTGCATTCTTCCCTGAATAATCCTTCTGCAAGAAAAACAGTTCATCCTTCTTTACACGCTCTTCTTTCACTGTTCCTACTAATTGATTGTTTTTATCCATTTTGATTTTTCCTTGAACGCTACCTACTACATTATAGAAATCCTGTCCGGGATACTTTTTCAAAAAAACAACATAATGATTGCCTGACCTCATAGTGGGAGAACCCTCTAATGTATCTTCAACAATTTTTTGACTGGTGGTTTTATTTCCTTGATCAAACTCTTTTTCAGGAAGGTTTAATTTTGCGGGATCCACCTGTCCCCCCACTTCATACACTTTAACTGTTTTTAAGCGAGAATCCCCTTTATAGACTTTTAACAACTGTGCATTAGAAACCGTATGAACAAGGCCTCCTTCTTGTTGAAAATTGTGGTTTGTAACCTTCACTCTGGCCACTAGATCTGCTTCTTGATACAACTCTTCAATACTGTCATAGTTTTTACTGAAACTAGCTGCGGAATAGTTAACATCGTATTCACTTTCAGGAGAGTAAACATAAGCTGCACTTCCCAGGGAATTATAAATTAGAACACATGCACCTACACCACATATGAGCAACAGTGAAACCAACCATTTCATCTTTTTATTTTTCATCTACAACATCCTCTCAATATAGGGCTCCATATATGCTACGAACACCTTTTACTTCATCATTAGTAGGGCCATAAACCCCAAACTCCTGATAAAAGGCAATATTTTGATACATTAAGTAGTCCCCTTCCCAGGTCCAGAACAAATCCTCTAAACCAAAGGCATGTCCAATTTCATGGGCAGCTGTGGCGGAAAAGACCATATGGGGATACCGGTTTCCGTTGGGATCGGTCACTTTACTCCAATCAAAGCCGGTATTTATACGAATTTCACACCAGGACCAATTATTATTCGAAGGTTCTACCATGGTACTGTTTCGATAAAAATGAGTTGCCCCCATAACATTCTTATCGTAAAAGGGGTTAAAAAGAAAATCGATAATGGAAGAAGGGCGATTACTTGTTTTAAACATCCATACTTTCGTATTCTGTGTATTGTTCCATCGGGTCATGGCCTGGTCTACATTTGCATTTGGACTAACACCGGGAACATATACATCACTGCTACACCAGTAATTTTTATAATAGGGTGGATAATTTAAGTGCCCCCCAATGACAGAAAAAGCAAAGGCACTCGTTGTCGTACTTAAACAGAGACTAATCACAAAGACCTGCAACAACAACCATCGAACAACTTTGTTCATATAAATCTTTCATCCCCCCAGGTAATGTTTTTTACAATTACCATTTTAATCCAACAAACACTTGCAGTAAATTACAATTATAGTCAATATTTTACAAAATAGTGAATTAAGATTAGGAAAATTTTGTGCTAGAATGATTGAAGATTATTTATAATTTCGGAGGTGATTAATACGATGTTTTCAGATGTAGAAATTAAATTAAAGAAAAGAAATAAGCTATTGTTTTCTCGTGATAGTCAATGCTTACAAGATTTAATCGAACTGATTCAATTACAAAATCATCGAACCGTTGTGATGTGGGCATTGGATTGTGCAAAAATACCTTTGGAAGAATTTGAAGCCAAGTATCCCGATGAAAATAGACCAAGAACTTGTTTGGAACGATGCGAGGATTGGGCGAGGGGAAAAATCAAAATGCCTATAGCAAAACGTGCTATTTTAGATTCCCATGCAGTGGCAAAGGAAATTGATGACATTGAGTACGGTGATTTGTGCCATGCAATCGGACATGCAGGTGCTACCGTACATGTAGAAACACATGCTTTGGGGTTGCCTATCTATGAATTGACGGCAATCGTCTTAAAATATGGAAAGGATAACTATGCAAAACCAATAAGGGAAAAGATTAATTATTATTATAATCGTCTTTTGTATTGGCAGGATCATCCCGATCAACTTGGACTTGATTGGGCAGTCTTTTTAACAGATGACACCAAACCCAACAAGGAGAGATTATTGAAGGAAAAGGGAAGGTTAAAACCATAATAATAAAAGCATGGGCGAATTCTTAAGAGAATACCCATGCTTTTACTTTTTGCACCTCAATAGAGCAACGTTACAAAAATCAGGAGGTACTTTTTTCTTCTATTAACTTGTGA
This sequence comes from uncultured Paenibacillaceae bacterium, assembly GCA_937874515.1. Lineage (GTDB taxonomy): Bacteria > Bacillota > Bacilli > Aneurinibacillales > Aneurinibacillaceae > CALNBV01. The sequence continues at coordinate 27,105 of CALNBV010000234.1, forward strand.
TCAGGATTGATAATCTGGGCTTTTACATTCTTCACTTTATATTTTTCCCGAATAGATTCACTGAAAAAGCCAAGGGCTGCATCTAGTATTTTCTCCTCATCACCACTTTTAACAAAGTCTTTGGTGGATAGTTTCAGAAGCACTTCCCCATTCTGATTAACGGTAACCTCACTTTTGCTTAAGTTACCGTACCAGGGTTGATCTCCCTGTTTATCAGCAAAATACTGATTAAACTCTTTGATGATTTCCTTAGAAAATTGATTGGTTTCTTCTGCCGTCAACTTTGGAGAAGATCCAAAAAAATAATAAGCTGCACCAACACCTAAAATAAGTAGAAAGATAATTCCCAAAACCGATTTTCTCTTCAATGCCGTCACCTCTTGCCTATACTTACGTCTCTGCTATAATAGTATTTTATCGTTCAGCATCTGTAAAGGATTGTCAGGGGAAAGAGGGATTACACTGTCTATTTCTTTTTGCCCAGGATTGTATACTCTTCGGCCTTCATTTCTCCTGCAGCAAACATATAACTTAAAGAAGATGACAACGGTTTTCCAGTGGTCACTAAACTTTTTACAAGTTCCCTCCCTTCTTCGACGGTCATGCCCTTATACCAATTTCCTTCCGGATAACATATGACAACACAGGCATCCTGGCATCTACCGTTGCATTTTGTTCGTGTGGTATGAACCGCAACATCCCCTTCTAGCCGGGTGATTTCCTCCCGGATTGCCTGTGTTAATTCTTCCCCGCCATTGCGCATACAACTTCCGCCGTTACAAATTAACAAGTGGTGTTTTGTTCCCCTTAAATCCCAGGTTGCCATAGGAACCCTCCTTAGTTATCTCTCAAATCGTAAATATTACGATTTACTTAAGATGATTTTACCAAATCCTTCTCTTCCGGTCATCCTTTCAATGTGCTTGCCTTCCCTTAAACTGTAACGTTATTATACAAAAAGGAAGCCATCATAAATGTAGAAAAGAGGAATTGACATATGTTTCTTGTGCTCTTAAGCTATACCAAACCCATCGGGGAAGTGGAAAAATACACTGCTGAACATGTGGCATATATTGATACATATTACGAAAAGAAGCAAATTATTTTTTCCGGAAGAAAGAACCCTCGCACAGGTGGGGTTGTTTTAGTAGATGGTACGGATCGGGACTTCGTCGAGGAATTTGTAAAAGGGGACCCCTTCTATCAACAGGAAGTGGCTGAATTTGAGATTATTGAATTCACCCCTACGAAATATGACCAACGCCTGGCAAGTGTATTCGAGTAAAGAAAAGAAGCAGAGGTAAGGACCAACCGGTCTTTATCTCTGCTTCTTTTTCAGTCGATAAGAATTTATAAATTTTGTCTTATCGACATAAGGGCAACTAAGGCCGC
>CALNBV010000235.1 GCA_937874515.1 uncultured Paenibacillaceae bacterium
GAAAAATATCGTGGTCTCGTTCTTACAACAGAAGGCAAAAAAATGGGAAAACGCCTGGTAGATCGCCACTCCCTTCTTGAATCTTTCCTTCGAACCATTGGTGTTCCTGAAGACAAAATATATAAAGACGTGGAAGGGATTGAGCACCATCTTAGTGTGGATTCCCTTACATGTATCGATAACTTGTTAAAGTTTTTTGCACAAAACCCGGAAATGGCAATTGAGTTAAAGAAAATGCTTGAAACTAACCCTGATTAGCATTTCCATCTTCTATCCCCCTTTTTTTTGAGTACATATAGTACTAAATGCCAGAAATAGAGGGGGTAAAAGAAATGCAGCTAGACGCTGTATTTGAAGGAGGAGGAGTCAGGGGAATTGCTTTCGTTGGTGCCCTCTTGGAATTTGAGAAAGAAGGATTTGTTTGGAATAACATAGCAGGAACTTCTGCAGGAGCCATTGTTTCATCCTTGCTTGCTGCGGGTTATTCAGGAAAAGAATTAGAAGGATTAATGAGAGAGTTTGACTGTTTGGCTTTGACCAGAAGAAGGGGGTTAGCCAAAATTCCCCTCATCGGGGTCATTGTGAACCTTTGGATTCGAGAAGGGATGTTTACCGGGGATTATTTAATAGATTGGATGACGGAAAAACTAAAAAAGAAAAACATTTATACATTTGATGATTTGCCTCAAGGTAAATTAAAACTCATTGCCTCTGATATAACCCACGGAAAGATGTTGGTATTACCCGATGATTTAAAAATGATTGGCATAGATCCCCGAACCTTTCCTGTGGCCATGGCCGTTCGGATGAGTGCCAGTTTACCCATGTTTTTTGAGCCCGTTGTATTAAAACATAAGAATCAAAAGACTTATATCGTGGATGGGGGCATTTTAAGCAATTATCCAGTTTGGCTTTTTGGAGATAATCCCCGCAGTCAATATCCGACCATTGGGTTCCGCCTATTTGCCTCGGAAGATGTTTCCCCATATGAAATTAACTTTTTCCCAGACTATGTATCAGCCATGGTGAAAACCATGCTTCATGCCCATGACCAACGGTATATTGATCACCAGCATATTAAACATACAGTTATGATTCCTACCCAGGGAATTTCCACTGCCCAGTTTGATTTATCTATGGAAGAGCGGGATATGCTTTTTCGTTCAGGACAGGGAGCAGCCCAGCAGTTTTTGCGTAATATCATTACTTTACGAAAAAATGGAAAAACCTCTTGAATAATCAAGAGGTTTTTGTGTGTTCATTTTTGTTCTTTTTTCCTTCAATCACCTGAAATGGATGGCTTTTTCGCTGCGTAGTTTTGATTTTGTTAACTTGTTTCGGTTTGGTTTTTACCTGTTCTTTAAGTGCAAAAGGGCTATGATTTTTCCCTTTTTGTTTACGTTTTTGTTGTTGTAGCGCTTTTTTGTATCCTGAATCAAGGGAATTAGTGGAAATGGATTTTGAAACCTGACGGTAAACCAGATAAATAATTCCGGCCACCACCAGAATGATTCCTGCTGTCTTTAAGGTTCCCAATAGATCATTATAAAACATAGAGAACAAGCCAATTCCTGCCAGGACCATAATTGAAACAGTAAAACCAATGGCTTTTTTGGACACCTTTACACCCCGTTTCCAATAATTTTTTGGCCTAGGATTGTTGCATGGGAGTGCTGCAATTCATGGCCGTTCCTTCATCCAGTGCGCGCATTCGTTGAAAAGAAGCAATTGCTACTTCTACTTGATGATCATCAGGTTCGATTGTGGTAAGTTTCTGCAACCATAACCCTGGATAGCCCAGGGTGCACAAAATGGGAATTCCCCTTAATTTGTTGGTTAATTGCAGAGTCTCATAAGAGAAACCGATGACCACCGGGAGCAAGAGAATCCGTTGATACACACGCTCCCATAACGTATCGTAATGAAAGAAAGAATAGATAACGATACCGACCAGAACTGTAAAGACCATAAAACTGCTTCCGCACCGATAGTGAAGTGTAGAAAACTTTTGTACATTCTTTACTGTTAATTCTACCCCTGATTCATAAGCATTAATCACTTTATGTTCGGCGCCATGATATTGAAACAGTCTTTTGATCATAGGAGTCCTGGAAATAATATATAGATATGCCAATAGCAATAGTATCTTTATTCCGCCTTCAATAAAATTTTGGGCAATATTATGGGTTACCCATTTTTTGAAGAGAACATCGGCTAAAATTGCGGGAACTACAGTAAATATTAATTTTCCAAAAAGGAAGGATATGACACCGATAACCGCAATCCCGAGAATCATGGTTAAGCTCCATTTATCCTTTTTTTCTGGTTCAGCTACTTCCGGTTCATCTTCATCTGTATTGTCATCCGCATATTTTTCAGAGGAAAAATTCAAATGCTTGGCACCGTTTGCACTGGATACAATGAGGGCGACAATCCCACGAATAAAGGGGATTTTTTTAAGGGATTTCACCCATGGACTTTCCTTTTTCACCTCTTCATAATACTCAATAGTATTGTCCTTTCGGCGAATGGCCGTTACGGCATATTGTTTTCCGCCGAACATCACTCCTTCGATTACTGCTTGCCCACCATATGCGGTTGGTAATTGTTTTCCCAAAGTAAACACCTTCCTTACGTTATATTTTAACTTATTTGGAATGGAGTTTCTACCGAAAGAACAATTCAAAAGCACTTATCAATGGACAAACTATTGAAAAAATCGACAGGACGTGGATAATAGTATAGGGAGGTGAAACCATATGAAAAAATTAGTAACAGCAGTTTTAATGCTAGCGGTTGTAATTGGATTAAGCGCTTGTGGTAACAAAGCAGACAACACCACAGCTCCTGCAGGTCCAAATGCTGAAGCTATTGTAAAAACAAAATGTGCAACTTGCCATGGTCAAAATCTTGAAGGTGTCATTGGACCAAAATTAAACGATATTGGTGCTCGTTTAACGAAAGATGACATTGCTAAGGTCATTAAAGATGGTAAAACAGGTAACATCGGTGTAATGCCACCAGGAAGTCTTACCAAACAAGATGAAATTGATGCAGTTGCAGAATACCTTGCAGCTAAAAAATAATCCTTTTATATCATAAAGGATTATAATTTATTTGAAGAACATCTCCCTAATCATTAGGGGGATGTTCTTTTTTTGCGATAGTTATAACTATTCTATTCGGCAAAGGTTACAATAGTGGCGCGTACAGGTTAAACTATATTAAAATGAATAAAAGAAAATCATGGAAAAGGAAATTAGATAACATGAAGAAAATATTAATTATAAATGGACCAAATCTAAATATGTTAGGCATAAGGGAACCAGGGATTTATGGTTCTGCTACTTTAAAGGATGTAGAGGAGTCGTTAAAACGCCTTTCAGCAGAATTAGGAGTGGAAGTGGACTTTTTTCAATCCAATTATGAAGGGGCGATTATTGACCGGATCCATCAGGCTTTTGGAGAGTGTGATGGCCTGGTGATTAATCCAGGAGCTTTTACCCACTATAGTTATGCCATCAGGGATGCCATTGATAGTGTGAAAATTCCTACCGTTGAGATTCATATATCCAATGTCCATGCTCGGGAAGAGTTCCGTCATCATTCCGTGATTGCGCCAATCGCTGTTGGACAAATCATGGGTTTTGGAATTTATGGGTATCAACTGGCACTTCGGGGGATTGTAAACCATCTGCAATAATTTAAACGGGAAAGGAAGAGGATGAGAATGTCTGTTAAACTCATAGCATTAAGGGAAAAGATGAGGACAGAAAACCTGGATGGTTTCTTTGTGACCAATCCATTTAATCGACGCTACCTTTCCGGTTTTACAGGGACCTCTGGGAACCTCGTCATTACAGCAAATTCGTCGGATTTAATAACCGATTTTCGTTATGTGGAACAAGCTAGCCAACAGGCTCCTGATTTTACTGTTATTCGCCATGAACGGGAGATCCTTGAGTGCGTGGGTGAACAGGTGAAAAAACAAGGTGTGAAACGCCTTGCTTTTGAACAAAATGATGTGACCTATGCCTTATTCCAGAAGTTAGCGGGATTTACAGAGGGCGTAGAATTGGTTCCAGTAGAAGGAATCATTGAGGAACTTCGTTTAATTAAAACGCCAGAAGAGATTGCCATCATAAAAGATGCTGCACACATTGCAGATCAGGCCTTTGCTCATATTCTTGAATTCATTAAACCAGGGGTAACGGAAAGGCAGGTTTCTAATGAATTGGAGTTTGCCATGCGCCGTTTAGGTGCCACAGCCTCTTCTTTTGATACCATCGTTGCTTCAGGCCTTCGCTCCGCCTTGCCCCATGGGGTTGCAACAGATAAATGCATACAATCAGGAGAGTTAGTTACCCTTGATTTTGGGGCATACTATCGAGGATACTGTTCTGATATTACGAGAACCATCGCTGTGGGCAAACCCGATCCTAAATTGGAGGAAATCTATTCCGTTGTTTTAAACGCACAGCTCAATGGGGTGCAAAAGGTGGGACCTGGGTTGAGCGGGAAGGAAGCAGATGCTCTCACAAGGGAATTAATTGGCGAGGCTGGTTTTGCTGAATACTTTGGCCATGGTACAGGCCACGGGGTAGGTTTAGAAATTCATGAAGGGCCAACCTTATCCCCCCGGGGGGAACAAAGGTTGAGGCCAGGAATGGTGGTAACCGTTGAACCTGGCATATACGTACCAGGATTGGGAGGGGTCCGCATTGAAGATGATGTGGTCATCACAGAACAAGGGTGTGATGTATTAACCGCTTCCCCTAAAGAATTCATTATTCTGTAACTGGATTTTTTATGATATAATTTTCAAGTTAAGATTAGACTTTGGGAGGTTTATTCATGATTTCAGTAAACGACCTGCGCCCTGGCATTACCATAGAAGTGGATAAGGACATTTTTTCTGTCATTGAATTCCAACATGTAAAGCCAGGAAAAGGTGCAGCTTTTGTACGCACTAAACTTCGTAATTTACGTAATGGATCCATTAAGGAAACCACTTTCCGTGCGGGTGAAAAAGTTTCCCGTGCCCGTATCGAAACCAAAGAAATGCAATATCTTTATGCTTCAGGTGATGAGCATGTATTCATGGATACCACAACCTATGACCAAATTAGTCTTCCTGCTGCAAACCTGAAAAGTGAATTAAGATACCTTCTTGAAAACATGCTCGTGAGCATTGTAATGTATGAAGGGGAAATCCTTGGTGTTCAAGTTCCTAACACAGTTGTATTAGAAGTTGCGGAAACAGAACCAGGCATTAAAGGGGATACTGCTTCTGGCGGTACGAAACCTGCTACATTACAAACCGGTGTGGTTGTACAAGTGCCATTCTTTATCAATGTAGGCGATAAATTAATCATTGATACCCGTTCTGGCGATTACGTATCTCGTGCATAAATAAGAAAAGACCTTTCCTTCATGGATTGGTCTTTTTTCTTATGGATATTATCTTCATATGGGAAACGTATCAGAACGGAGACCTCTTCTCAAACATTCCAGGGAAAAGACATCTATACCTGGTATGTTTCCTATATTCACATTCCGTCCAAATGATTCAATAAGGCAGACTTGTTGTTTTTTTAAGGGCGCTTCCCAAATTAGGCGCTGCAATAAATCAGAAGAAATCCTGGTTTTGATTTCTTCAAGAAAGCCCTCATCTAAATCTCCTTCTTTATCATAAATCCCTGCATTTTTTCCCGTTTCTCTGCCTTCTACAATGACATATGCTGCTCCACATTCAACGTCTGAATAGAGTGTTTCTTCTAACTCATCAATGTTTAAGATGGATCCCTGGGCTTTCTTTCCACATTCCGTAATAACCTGGAATCCTCTATTTTTCGCTTCGAAGATAAACTGGCAACGTTCCTCATTTGTCAGGGAGATGGTTCCGTCAGAGATTTCCACATAGTCGAATCCTAGATTACGTAAGGAATCCAAATAAGTGTGAATTTCATTCTTTTGGTATGCAACCTCAAAAAAAGTGCCTCCAGGATATAAAATGACACCTCGTTCCCGTGCAATGCAGAGTTTATCTTGTAATATTGGTGGAGGGTAAAGGACAGATGTTCCAAATCCCAATTTAATGAAATCGATATATGGTGTTGAGAGGGACAATAAATCAGAAAAAGCGCTAATCCCTAATCCTTTGTCAATCACCATGGTCATGCCCTGGGAGCGGGGCTTCATTAGACGGACACCCGATGGATCCATCAGTCCATCATTCCAGATAAAGGTATCAAGTCGGTTCACAAAAGGTCCCCCTCAATTGCTCATCTGCCCTTAGCTTATGCACATTGGCCTATGTTGGTTCTTTTCTGGGCCCTTTAAGTGGTCGCCTTTGGAAACGATGTCCAGGGATTGGCCGTAAAATCGTTCGGCTATGGCCATTTTTCCCTTTTACAAAATTAGGACGATGGATAAAAATCATGGCGAGAATCCCGATGAGAAGACAAAGGCCTGTCAACCCCCAGAATAGAATGAATTTTTGATTCATAAGCTTTCCGAATACTGGGGGGCCAGCAGCTACCCCAAGAAAACGAATGCTTCCATAAAGTGAAGTAATAATTCCCCGTTCTTCCTTTCCAACTGCTGAGGTAATCATGGTATTTAAACAGGGAAGAACAAGCCCACTCCCAATTCCCCCGACAAAAAGCAATCCAATTAATACCCAGCGGTTGGTGATAAAAGGCAATGGGATAGCGATGAGACCTGTTGTGAGAAGACCTGCCACAATTAATGTCTTCATTAATCCCATGTGTTTTTGAATAAAATGGCCTGTCCATAATGCGGTTCCGCATAAAGAAAGAAGGGGAATCGCCAATAAAAGGCCTTTCATAATTCCATCAATGTGGTATTTTTTCTCAAGAATATCTGAGAGGAAAAATAAAATGCCAAAAAGGGTAAATAAAACGACTGCTCCAGCGAAAAAGGCGACAATGAGCCATTTTCCTTGTTTTTTAAAGACTTGGAGGATTTCTTGCCCATATTTTTTTAAGGGTTTTGGTTCGCCAACTTCTTTTTCCTTCACCCATTTTCCAATGGCAAAAGCCGCAGGTACCGTAAGAATAGGGAAAAAGAAAAACAGGCTGTACCAGGTAATTAAGGCTAAAGCAGAACCCAAAATGGGGCTAATTACTTTCCCCATGGCATTAGATGATTCAATGACACCCAGTGCCTGGCTTCTTTTATCTTTTTTATATAAGTCACTGACAAGTGCCATGGCAATGGGGGCTGTGCCTGCAGCACCAATCCCTTGAATAATCCTCCCCGTGATTAAGAGCCAGTAGGGTTGCTTTAAGAAAAGAACAGAAACTCCTGCAACGATTCCTCCTAAACCATAAATTAAAAGGCCAGGGATAATGATTTTTTTTCTGCCAATACGGTCCGATATAATTCCTGCAAAGGGAATAACCAATCCGGCAGGGACAGAGAAAAGGGTAATAATCATACTGGTTTGTACTTTACTAAGATGGTAGGTGCTTTCGATGGTTGGAAGAATGGGAATGACCATGGAGTTGCCCAGTACCATAATCAAAGGAACAAGACTCAGGGAAAACAATACTTTGCCTGATACTTTATTTTGTTTCTCTGACAAGTCTTCACCTCATTTCCGAAAAGATTTCCCAGATAGTATTCCCTAAGGGTTGTCATATTAAAAACCTGCTTGTCATAAAAATGTGATAAGTCAGATTGGACAAAAGGGGAGAGTTATGTGACAGAAGATGTATATCTCATACTGCCCGATACAGTTCGCAATCGTCTTGCAAAAATGTCTTCCTCTGAAATCCATCGCATTGAGGAAATACGATTGCGTATCGGCCTACCCGTGGAAGTGGTAATCGAAAACCGCTCCTTTTTCCTCGATGAAGGACAACGGTTTGGCAAAGAAGAGGCGACCATTCTCATGAATCGGTTAAGCATGCATTCTCTTTACACCCTTGAGGAAGAAATTCGTAGAGGATATATCACCATTAAGGGTGGCCATAGGGTGGGGATCGCTGGAAAAGTAGTGCTGGATAGAGGGAATGTGAAACATATCCGGGATGTTGCCAGTTTTAATATCCGTATTGCCAGACAAATTCTTGGTGCCGCTAATGGAGTCTTACCTTTATTAGTTGAAAAAGGACAGGTTAAAAGCACGTTAATTATTTCACCTCCTCAGTGTGGGAAAACCACATTGATCCGGGATATTGCCCGACAGTTAAGTTATGGTACGAAAGGGTTTCCTGGCAAAAAAGTATCCATTGTGGATGAACGTTCAGAAATTGCTGGATGTGTAAATGGGATTCCCCAGAAAGATGTAGGTCCCCGAACGGATGTAATGGATGGGTGTCCAAAGGCAGAAGGGATGATGATGATGATTCGTTCCATGTCCCCTGATGTAATCATTACGGATGAAATGGGACGACCTGAAGATAGTTACGCCATTGAGGAAGCCATTCACGCAGGAATTGCCGTAATCACCACGGTTCACGGGAAAAATTTGAAAGATGTCATGCGGCGTCCTGTGTTATCCAGGTTGGCCCAAAGCGGTGTCTTTCAACGGTATCTGATACTTGGCCGCCAGCCCCGTGTAGGCACCATCACCTTCATGTATGATGAGAATCTCGCTGAGTGCAGGTTTAGGGTAGCGAAATGATCAAACTGATTGGTGCAATTTTTATTATTTTGTCTAGTTCCTTAATTGGGATGAAGGTTGCATCCTATTATGTTCTGCGCTCTACTCAACTGCGCCAATTACAGGTCGCTTTACAATGGCTAGAAACGCAAATTGTTTATGGTTCAACCCCTTTGCATGTTGCCCTGAACCATATTGCCGTGCGAATGAACGGCGATGTTCGTTATCTTTTTGCTGCAGCAGCAGACGCCCTCACCCATTTAAAAGAAGCAAGCACGAGAGAGTGCTGGGAGAGTGCCATAGAAAAAGAATGGCATAAAACAGCCTTAAGAAAACCGGAAAAAGAGGTCCTATTACAATTGGGTCAGGTGTTAGGCCAGAGTAATCGGGAGGATCAACAAAAACATATTCGCCTGGCGTTAATGAATTTAAAAAGCGAAGAAGATGTGGCAAGGGCACAGCAACAAAAATATGAGAAAATGTGCCGCAGCCTTGGATTATTGGGTGGATTACTGGTGGTGATTTTACTTTATTGAAAGGTGGAGAAAAAATGGGGATGAATGTGGATGCCATCTTCCAAATTGCCGGCATGGGTATCATTGTTGCCATGATCCATACGGTCCTGAAATCATCAGGGAAAGAGGATTGGGCCAATTGGGTAACCCTTATAGGAATTATCGTCGTTTTATTTATGGTGGCATCCTATATTAATGATTTATTTCAGGAAATAAAGCGGGTTTTTCTCTTCAAATGAGGTGAATGGATCCATGGATATTATACAAGTGGTTGGCATTGGACTTATTGCCACAATACTTGCCTTAATTCTAAAAGAACAAAAACCGATGTTTGCTTTTCTTCTGGCTACAGTTACAGGAGTGATTATTTTTCTAGTGGTCATTGGGAAAATCTCTGAAGTGATTCGTGTTCTTGAGAAAATGGCAGCCCAGGCGAATTTAAATATGATTTATTTAGATACCATCCTGAAGATTATTGGCATTGCCTATATTGCTGAGTTTGGTGCCCAGGTCACAAGGGATGCGGGACAGGGAGCCATTGCATCGAAAATCGAACTGGCTGGAAAAGTGTTAATCATGGTAATGGCCATTCCCATCCTTTCATTAATAGTGGAAACCATCGTCCGACTACTTCCTTCTTAAAGGTTGTGAAAACAAATGAATCAGACAAACCCTGCTTCCTTAAACCCTTTAGTAAATGAACAATTGGGGAATTTGGATACATCAGGGATCCAGCAATTTTGGACTAATATTGTGGATAAATACCAGGGATACTTGCCCGAAAGCCAGTCCAAAAGCCTTTTTGAAATATTAATGGGTGAACATTCATTCACTCTACAAGATGTTTTAAAAGGAATTATTAATTTTTTCCTCCATGAAGTGGTCAGTAATGGGAAGTTATTAGGAGCTATTTTAATTATTACTGTTTTTGCGATGATTCTCGAAACCATGCAATCTGCCTTTGAACGAAAAACTGTAAGTACAGTTGGGTATGCCGTATCCTATTTGGTTCTCATTGTACTGGCATTAAATAGTTTTCGTGTGGCCATCGATTATGCCACCCAGGCGATTTCTGAAATGGTCAATTTTATTATCGCCCTGGTTCCTTTAGTGCTTGCACTCATGGCATCCACGGGAAATATAACTAGCGTAGCCATCTTTCATCCCATGATTATTTTTCTCGTGAATATTAGTGGGACGTTAATTTACACCATTGTATTTCCTCTTCTTTTCCTCTCTGCTTTGTTAAACATTGTAAGTACATTCTCAATTAAATACCAGTTAACGAAATTGGCTGGGATTTTACGCAGTGCGGGCCTTTGGCTTCTGGGAAGTTTTTTCACCATTTTTTTATCTGTGTTATCCCTGCAGGGGGCCACTGCAGCTGTCACCGATGGGGTGGCTGTACGCACCGTAAAATATATTGCAGGGAATTTCATCCCTGTGGTTGGGCGCATGTTTTCTGATGCAACAGAAACCGTGGTTGGGGCTTCCTTACTGGTGAAAAATACAGTTGGCCTGGCTGGAGTGATGATTCTCCTTTTTATCGTTGCATTTCCTGCTTTAAAAATACTTGCCTTAGCCTTGCTTTATAACCTTTCCGCAGCGGTGATGCAACCCCTTGGAGATAGCCCGGTGATTAAGTGCCTTAGTATTATCGGCAAAAACTTACTGTTTGTTTTTGCCATATTAGCCACCATGGGACTTATGTTTTTTCTGGCGATTACCATCATCATTTCAGCAAGCAACTTATCTGTCATGATGCGCTAGGGGGGGGGATGCACATGACCATATTAACCCTTTGGGTCAAAAAACTAATTTTATTGGTTTTATTGGCTACCTTTATTGAGCTTCTTTTGCCGACTAATGCATATCAAAAATATGTGAGAATGGCTATGGGTCTCCTTATATTACTTACCCTTTTAACCCCGTTGTTGGAGATTTTTCAAAAGCCCATTTCCCTGAATCAGTTAGGGGATTTTTATCAAACCAAGGAAAATGGACAGGGAATTGATATGGATCGCATTCAAGCCTTATCCCAACAACTGGTTTCTTATCAAGATGAAACAACCACAGAATATGTACAGACACAAATTAAAGACCTGGTTGCTAAACAGGTGGAAGAAGAATATCGGGTAAAGGTAGACGCGGTGGATGTGAAACTGAAAAAGGACAAGGAAAAAGTTCAAAGCATTGATCAGATCGTTGTCCATGTACAGCATAATGAAAAACAGGTTGCCAGTGAAGGGAGTGAAAATGGTGAGATGAAGCCCATGGATCCAGTGAACGTAGATATTAATCTAGCTTCTCCTTCAACGAACTCATCTTCCGTTCCTGTCCTGCAAGAAGAATCTCCCCAATTGAAAAAAATACAATCAGGAATAGCCACCGCCTGGAATCTTAACAGCAAGCAAGTTTTTGTGAAATGGAAGCAGACAGGGGAGGGGAAGGAGAATGGCAGGTGAGAAATGGGGGGATTTTTTGAAAGGCTTGTTCAATAAAAACAAAGGGGAAAAAAAGGGGAAATTAATGCCTGCTCTTTTGCTTTTAGGAACAGCAGGAGTTGCCATTATGCTTTTAGGCACATTTTTTCAACCTAATGGGAATTCTCCCATCACATCCCCAGCTACATCTGAAACAAGCCAGGAAGTTATTGCTTCAAGGAAAGATACGACAAATGCCATGTTTAAGTATGAAAATGAAGTAGAAAAAAGGCTAGAAAAAATTCTTGCAAATATTTCAGGAGTTGGTCAAGTCTCCATCATGGTTAGCATAGAATCTACAGAAGAGATTGTTGTAGACAAGAATCATACACAACGCCATCAGACAACCGAGGAGTCTGATACGAAAGGGCAGAGCAGGAAAATCGTAGAACAATCTAATCAAGACCAAACAGTAATCATTAAAGAAGGAGGTGGGGAACAACCCCTTGTGCTTAAAACAATAAAACCTAAAGTCGCAGGTGTTCTGGTTGTAGCGGAAGGAGCCACAAGCCTTAAAGTAGTGGCTATGATTCGAGAAGCTGTACAAAGGGCGTTGGGAATCCCATCTTATAAAATTGATGTTCAGGCGAAAAAAAGTTAGGAGGAAAAAAATGATCCTAAAAAAACAAACCGTATGGCTTTTGTCCATGTTGGCAATCTTGGTGGTTTTATCCGGGTATTATTTAGTGGAAGGGCCAAATGGAACAACCTCTCCCACATCCACCCAAAATAAAGATGGGGCTAACACAGGAGATAAACCAGATATAAATGTGAATACAAAACAAGTGACTCCCAATACGGCAACCCCGTCTTCAACAACAAGCGATGATTATTTCATCAGTTACAAGATGAATCGTGATGCTCGCCAGGAACAAGAATTAGATAAATATATGGAAGTAATGATCAATAATAATGCGAAAACAGATTTAAGGGATGAAGCAAAGAAAAAATACGAAGAACTTGAAGCATTACGAAATCAACAAGCCGAAGTCGAAGAATTAATTAAACAAGCAGGCAATTATAAGGATGTCATCGTGGTAGCCCAGGACAACATGGTACGTGTCATTGTACAGGCGAAAACATTAAAAACGGATAAAGTGGTAGAAATCATCAATATTGTAAAACAACACATGAAAATTCCAGGGAATAATATAACCGTAGAAAACAAATCTTAATATATGAAAGAAAACTTAAATCGGTGCGGTTTTGCGCCGTTTATTTTTTTATTTTATTTTGAAAAACAGTTGATTTGTAAGCGTTTTTTAATTGTTAATAAAAAAAATTCAGTCAATGTCCTACAATTTACGTCAAGATACTACAAAAATATTTATGGTTTATGGTATAATACAAAAAGTTGTACTACTAATGTATACTTATATAGAAAAGTTAAAGTTTTAGTTAGGAGTGGGAATTTCTATGTGGAAACTTCATGAGATCAGAGAAATCATTAAATTGATTGATCAAACCGGCGTTACTGAAATTCAATTAGAAGAAGAAGGTTCTAAACTTAGCATTAAAAAGGGTGGAGACGTTGTATCTTACGTTGCTGCACCAGCACCTGTAGCTGCACCAGCACCAGTTGTTGAAGCACCTGTAGCTGCACCAGCACCAGTTGCTGAAGCACCAAAAGCTGCACCAGCACCTGCTGCAGCACCGGCTCAAGCTGCCGCTGCTTCTGATGCGGATGTAAACGATCCATCTCTTCACAAAATTACTTCACCAATGGTTGGAACTTTTTATAAATCTCCAGAACCAGGTGCTGCTGCTTATGTAAGCGCTGGGGATAAAGTTGAAGATAACACGATCGTTTGTATTGTTGAAGCAATGAAATTATTCAATGAAATCGAAGCTGAAGTTAAAGGTGAAATCGTTAAAGTCCTCGTTGAAGATGGACAACTTGTTGAATATGGACAACCCCTCTTCCTTGTGAAGGCAGAATAGGAGGATTTCCATGTTTAAAAAAGTTCTAATTGCCAACCGTGGAGAAATCGCTGTCCGCGTTATTCGCGCATGCCGCGAATTAGGGATTAAAACGGTAGCCGTATATTCTCAGGCTGACCAAAACGCCCTCCATGTGCAATTAGCTGACGAAGCTTATTGCATTGGACCAACAGCATCTAAGGACAGTTACTTAAATATGACTAACTTGATGAGCGTAGCTACCGCTACTGGTACTGACGCCATCCACCCAGGTTATGGGTTCCTTGCAGAAAACGCTGATTTTGCTGAAATCTGTGCTGCTTGCAACATTACCTTTATCGGTCCAGACCCACAGGCTATTGTGAAAATGGGTGACAAAAACGAAGCTCGTGATACCATGAAGGCTGCCGGTGTACCAATTGTTCCTGGTACTGATGGATTAATCGAAGATATTGATGAAGCCATTAAAATTGCCGATGATGCTGGCTACCCAGTAATCATTAAAGCGACTGCTGGCGGTGGCGGTAAAGGGATGCGCGTTGCTCGCGATCAGGAAGAACTTATTTCTGCTGTTCGTCAGGCACAAAAAGAAGCAGCTGCTGCTTTTGGTAATCCTGGTGTTTATCTTGAGAAATATTTGGAAAACACTCGTCACATTGAAATTCAAATTATTGCAGATAAACATGGTAATGTTTGTCACCTTGGCGAACGGGATTGCTCTATTCAACGTCGTCACCAAAAACTCGTTGAAGAAGCTCCATCTCCAGCTCTCGATCCAGAGACTCGCCGTCAAATGGGTGATGCGGCAGTTGCAGCTGCAAAAGCCGTTAACTACCATGGTGCTGGTACTGTAGAATTCCTTCTTAACCATGATGGGAAATTCTACTTCATGGAAATGAATACTCGTATTCAAGTAGAACATCCAGTTTCTGAATGGATTACTGGAATCGATCTTATTAAAGAACAAATTTCTGTTGCAGCTGGTGTACCTCTTTCCTTTACACAGGATGAAGTACAAATTAAAGGCTGGGCGATTGAATGCCGTGTTAACGCAGAGAATCCAGCGAAGAACTTCATGCCTTCTCCTGGTAAAATCAATCGTTACCTTCCACCAGGCGGTTTCGGTGTACGGGTTGACAGCGCTTGTTATCAAGGGTATGAAATTTCACCATTCTATGATTCAATGATTGCTAAAATCATTGTTTGGGGTAAAGATCGTAATGATGCCATTGACCGCATGAAACGTGCTCTCAGTGAAACCATCATTGAAGGTCCATTTACAACCATTCCTTTCCATCAAAAATTGTTGGAACATGAAAAATTCATTTCTGGCAACTTCAATACGAAGTTCTTAGAAGAAAATAAAATCGATATCGATTAATTAAAAACAATGAAACACCCCCATTAAAGGATATTTGTCTAAAAGCTATAGGATTGCTATAATAGGCATATATCGACCTTTGAAGGGGGTGTTATTTTATGGAAAATGAATTTCAACCCATTCACACTGAACAATATGGGAAAATTGAAATTGCACCAGAAGTCATTGAAGTGATTGCTAATATGGCAACATTGCAGGTTGAAGGCGTAGTAGACTTGAGTGGCGGAATGATGGTAGACCTTGTAGACCGTATTGGTGGCCGTAAAACCAGCGGTAAAGGGGTCAAAGTAGATATCGGAGAGAAAGAAGCCGCTGTCGATGTATATATCATCGTGGAATATGGGAATCGAATCCCCGATACAGCCCATAAAGTGCAGGAAAATGTACGGAATTCCATTGAGAAGATGACAGGAATGTATGTAACCAAAGTGAATGTACATATTGTAGACGTTCAATTAAAACAGGAGAAGAAAGAGAGCATCGAAGAGACTCATCGTGTTCGTTAGAGCCTAGAGTTCTTTCTTCCTTAAAGGAGGACACCCGTGAACTTATTAGATCGGTTTATCCTAACCTTGTATAGTTTCGCCTTGCTTATTCTTTCCCTGGTTTTTATGGCCGTCACCTTAAATTTAATCCCTTTTATTTGGGTTCAATGGGTAATTGAGGACCTATATCATTCAACCAGTTACAGTATTCTTTATACATTAGCTGGAGTAATCTTTTTTCTTGTAAGCCTTCGCTTTCTTTTTTCAGGATTGTTAGGCGGACGGAAAGAACCCCGTTCCCAAACCATACGTAGGGGAAATGAGTTTGGAGAGACAGAGATTACATTGGATACATTGGAGAGCCTTGCTACTCGTGCTGCGAAAAGGGTACGTGGAATTAGGGATTTAAAAACCCGTGTTCGCCCTTTTGAGGGTGGTGCTGTCATTAAGATACGCACCTATGTAGATGGGGATGTTCCTATTCAACCTCTCATTGAGCAGGTGCAACAGAATGTTAAGGAACAGGTGGAGCTAATTTCCGGTGTTCATATTCATGAAGTAACGGTATTGGTTTCAGATGTTTATAAAGGGAACGCTCCTCGGGGACGTCGGGTAGAATAGAGGGATGCCTATGTTCTGGCAATTCTTTCAGGAAAACCGTGGGAAGGTCATTGGAGTTTTAGCAGGGGTTATTTTTGGACTATTATTTTTATTGGTTGGTTTTTTTAAGACACTGGTATTTGCGATTTTTGTCGCCATTGGTTTTTATTTTGGAAACAAATTTGACAACCAGGAAGATCTGGCGGAAATCCTGGATCGGATTCTGCCGGGTAAGTTTACAAAACGATAACCACCAGGAATGGTGGTTTTTCCATTTGTGTAAGCTAAGTACAAAAGAGAGGGTCATACAAAAAGGATGATTTTAATGAATCGAAGACAAGCTCGCGAAAACGCGGTCAAACTGTTATTTCAAATGGATTTAGCGCAGGTAGATTTGGATTATGCCCTTCTTCATCAAATTGATGATGAGGAAAATCCTCAGGAAGATGTAGAGAATGACTTTTTTGTAAAACTTATTAAAGGCACAAATGAAAATTTGGAACAAATTGATCAATTGATTCGTAAACATCTTCGTGGCTGGACATTGGAACGGTTATCAGGTGTAGACCGCGCCATTTTACGTTTGGCTACCTTCGAGATGTATTTCATTCATGACATGCCTGCCGGTGTTACATTAAATGAAGCTATTGAATTGGCGAAAACCTTCGGTACAGATGAATCCCCTAAATTTATTAATGGGGTGTTATCTGGTCTTGTGAAGGATTCAGGGAAACTGAAGGAAAGGTCGTAGTCTGGGAATGGATGTGATTCTTGGGATTGATACCAGCAACTACCGAACTTCTTTGTGTTTAATTAATTTACAGGGAAGCATTGTCGCTGAAGAAAAACAGTTGCTGATGGTAGGGAATGGGAAAAAAGGCTTGCAACAGTCTGAGGCTCTTTTTCAACATGTTAAACAGTTACCTTTACTGGCTAAAAATATGGCCATGAATCATTATCGGTTAGTGGCTGTGGCCGTAAGCCGTAAGCCTCGCCCTGTTGAGGGAAGTTACATGCCCGTATTTCTAGCCGGTGAGACGGTAGCGGAAATGATTAGCCATTTTCAACAGATACCTTTATTTTATACCACTCATCAGGAAGGGCACATTGCTGCAGGTGAATATACCTTAGAAAACCCTATTGATGTCAATCATTTTCTCGTTGTTCACCTTTCCGGGGGTACGAGTGAAGTTTTAGATTGCCGCCGGAATCATGAGGGGTATGAAATTCAGCAACTTGGCGGAACAAAGGATCTCCATGCAGGACAGTTAATCGATCGCGTTGGAGTTGCCCTTGGCCTTCCCTTCCCTTCTGGCCCTTACATCGAAGAAATGGGGCGTGCCATTGACTCTGAAGAGAAGGATTTTTCCGTACCATCTTCTGTAAATGGATATTGGTTTAGTTTTTCTGGCCCTGAAGCCGCTTTGTTGCGTGCCCATCAGGAAGGGGTATCTCCCGTTAAAATTGCTCGTGGGGCAGAGAGTTGCATCGCGAATACCATAGAAAAGGTCTTAAGAAAGGCTTTGGAAGAAGGTTATTCAAAGGATATTCTCATTGTTGGCGGCGTAGCGGCCAATAGCTATCTACGGAATCGATTAATCCATCGTTTATCTCCCAGGTCCATTGGTGCTCGCCTCTACTTTGCAGACCCTCATTATTCTGGGGATAATGCCTTTGGGGTGGCTCGAATCGGCTTAAATCAATATAAGAGACAAAAGGCGAACGTTGTTTATTAACCTCTCTCATAACTTTCGCTTTTTACTAAGGTTACTTTACATTTATCCCTTATTTTCGTTAAACTGAATAAGGAAAAGAATTGTAGGAGGTCGTTTTTCATGGCAGCAGAAATTATTAGCGGGAAAGAAGTAGCAGCAGATATTCGTAGCCAATTAAGAGAAGAAGTTTTAGGGTTAAAAGAAAAAGGGATTCATCCCGGATTGGCCGTTATTCTTGTTGGTGAAGATCCTGCATCCCAATCCTATGTCAAAGGAAAAGCCCGTGGCTGTGAAGAAGTCGGTATCTATTCAGAAGTCATTTTAAAAGATGCATCCATTACCCAGGAAGAGTTATTAGGGGAAATTGACCGTTTAAATAAAGATTCGAAAATTCATGGGATTCTTGTGCAACTTCCATTGCCAAAACATATTTCTGAAAATGCGGTCATTGACCATATTGCTCCTGAAAAGGATGTAGATGGCTTTACTCCAGTGAATGTAGGGAATTTAGTGATTGGCGGAGAATGTTACTTACCATGTACACCTCATGGGATCATTGAGTTAATTAAACGCTCTGGCCGCTCCATTGCAGGCAAGCATGCTGTTGTAATTGGCCGCAGCAATATTGTGGGCAAACCTGTTTCTTTGCTTCTGTTGCAGGAAAATGCAACAGTAACCATTGCACACTCACGCACTGCTAATCTTGCTGAAGTAGCCCGTCAAGCTGATATTCTTGTTGTGGCTGTAGGACGAGCTAAAATGGTTGGCGCAGATTATGTGAAATCAGGCGCGGTAGTCATTGATGTTGGTGTAAACCGTGGTGAAGATAAGAAATTAGTGGGAGATGTGGACTTTGAAGGCGTGAAAGAAATCGCCAGTTTCCTGACTCCTGTACCAGGTGGAGTAGGCCCAATGACCATTACCATGTTATTGAAAAATACCGTTGAAGCGGCAAAACGGATTTGCAAAGCTTAATATAGACCATTTAATTGCGGGAGGGGAATCATGAGAGAGACCCGATTTATCTATTCTGTCAAAGAAATTACCCGCAGAATAAAAAATCTCTTTGAACAAGATGAAGACCTGCAAGATGTTTGGATTAGAGGGGAATTGTCCAATTTTACTCATCATTCTAGCGGCCATATGTATTTTACTGTAAAGGATGAGGCCAGCCGGATGAAGGCAGTCATGTTTGCCGGTGCCAACCGTTATCTTCGTTTTATTCCGAAAAGTGGAGATCGGGTCATTATTAGAGGTTCGATCACCATTTTTGAGCGGGATGGGCAGTATCAATTGTATGCAAAGGAAATGCAACCTGATGGCATTGGGAGTTTGTATTTAGCCTATGAACAATTAAAGGAGAGACTCACCAGGGAAGGGTTATTCGACCAACAATATAAAAAAACCATTCCCCCTTATCCGAAAACCATTGGCGTGATTACATCACCTACAGGTGCAGCGATTCGGGACATTATTACAACCATTCGCCGCCGCTATCCCTTAGGAAAAATTCTTCTTCTTCCTGTGCTTGTTCAAGGAGAACAAGCACCAGCTTCCATCAGTCAAGCCATCGATCATATGAATCAAAGGAATGATATTGATGTGCTGATTATTGGGCGTGGGGGAGGCTCTATTGAAGAATTGTGGGCGTTTAACGAAGAAATTGTGGCAAGAAGCATCTTTCATTCCAAAATCCCCATTATTTCTGCAGTAGGCCATGAGACGGATTTTACCATTGCCGATTTTGTGGCAGATGTTCGTGCTGCAACACCCACAGCAGCTGCTGAACTTGCGGTCCCCCATATCCTGGAATTACGGGAGAAAATTGACCGTTTGCAAGACAAGTTGCTAGGAGCGATGATGCATCAGGTACGGGATGGGCGAAATCGTTTGCTAAGAGCAGAGAAATCCTATGTTTTCCGTCAACCAGGCCGTCAGGTTTTACAATATCAACAAACATTAGATCGGATACAGGACCGTTTGAAATTCACCATGAAGCAGCAAATTGCAGGGCAACAGAATCGCTGGAAGGAAAACCATCACAGGCTTCTTTCTGTTGCACCTGATTTGAAAATAGAGCTTTTATATAAGCAAAATCAACAATTCCAGCATCGTTTAGAACGTGCCATGAAGACCTTATGGCGGGATCGGCTGCGCCAGGCTGATCACCTCATGGGCAAATTAGATGCCCTTAGCCCCTTGAAAGTTATGGGGAGAGGTTATGCACTTGTATTTAAAGAGGACGAGGAAAAGAAAAGCCTGGTTCAATCTGTGAAGGTTGTGGAAACTGGCGATCAGATCCGTGTGAAATTATCCGATGGGGAGCTTACCTGTGAAGTTCACGGGAAGAAAGAGGAGGATCAATGATGGACAAGACAAATGAAGAGTTGTCTTTCGAAGTAGCCATGAAACGCTTAGAAGCCGTTGTTGAACAACTTGAGGGTGGGGAAGTTCCCCTTGAAGAAGCTATTGCTCTTTTTCAAGAAGGAATGGAGTTATCCCGGGTGTGCAATCGAAAACTAACGGATGTTGAGCATAAAATTGAAATGCTGCTGGAAAAAGAAGGCCAATTGACTCCTACCCCTTTTGAGTTGGAGGGAAATCAGGAGTGAGTGAATTAAAGAGTTTTCTGCAAGCAAAGAGCAACATCATTGAAACGGAATTAAGCAAGTATTTGAATACGAATGAGATTCCTGTAATTTTACAGCAATCCATGTCTTATTCAGTGGATGCTGGCGGCAAAAGGATGCGTCCGATTTTAATTTTAGCCACCATAGAGGCTTTTGGCCAACCATCGGAAAAAGGGTTGCCAGTAGCTTGTGCTGTGGAAATGGTGCACACCTATTCATTAATCCATGATGACCTGCCTGCGATGGATAATGATGATTATCGACGGGGCAAATTAACCAATCATAAAGTGTTTGGTGAAGGAATGGCCATTTTAGCTGGAGATGGTTTATTAACCTTTGCTTTCGAAATCATGAGTAAGGGAACATATGAAGGAGTTCCAATCCAGGGGATTTTGCAAATTGTACGGGAATTAGCCCTTTATGCAGGACCGAAAGGAATGGTTGGCGGTCAGGTTGCAGATTTAGAAGGGGAAAATAAAACCCTTTCTTTAGAAGAACTACAATATATTCATCAGCATAAAACGGCGGACCTGTTGATTTTCTGTGTCAGGGCTGGGGCTATTTTAGCAGGTGCCAGTGAAAAGCAGTTAACTAGTTTAACCCATTATGCACAACATATTGGCATGGCGTTTCAAATTCAAGATGACATTCTTGATGTTATGGGCGACCAGGAGAAGATGGGAAAACAGGTGGGCAGCGATGAGAAATTAAATAAATCCACCTATCCTTCCTTATTGGGCATGGAGGAATCCCAACGGCTCCTCGAAGAACATGTACAATCTGCTCTGCAAGCATTAGCGGAAGCAGGAGTAGCAGACTCAGGGGTACTTGCTTCTCTCGCTCGTTTTATACAGCAAAGAGATCATTAATGAAGATGCCGTAACCAGATGGTTGCGGCTTCAGTTGTTGTTTAATATCAGTTTGTGATAACATAATGAAAACCATGCAGTGAAAGTGAGGAGTTTTCCTTGTTAGCATCTATCCATTCCCCGGAACAGTTGAAAAAATTAAATTCACAACAACTGGTGCAATTAGCCGGGGAGATTCGAGAATTTCTCGTATCCAATTTGGCAGTTACTGGAGGGCATTTAGCCCCTAATCTTGGCGTTGTTGAATTAACGATTGCATTACATTATGTGTTTAATAGTCCCCAGGATAAATTGATTTGGGATGTAGGGCATCAAGCCTATGTCCATAAAATCCTAACAGGGCGAATGGACCGTTTCGATACATTAAGAAAATATAAAGGTCTCTGTGGTTTTCCCAAGTGTTCTGAGAGTGTCCATGATGTTTGGGAAACAGGACATAGCAGCACATCCCTATCTGCAGCCATAGGAATGGCCATTGCCCGTGATTTAAAAAAGGAAAAGAATCATGTTGTTGCAGTCATCGGAGATGGGGCTTTGACTGGTGGAATGGCTTTTGAAGCGTTAAATCATATCGGCCATGAAAAGAAAGATTTAATTGTTGTTTTAAACGATAATGAAATGTCTATTGCAGAAAATGTAGGGGCTATGCACAATTATTTAAGTAACCTGCGCACCAATGGAAGTTATATCCAGGCGAAAAAGGAAGTGGAAAGTCTTCTTAAAAAGATTCCTGCAGTAGGCGGGACCATGGCTCGCTTGGCTGAACGCGTGAAAGATAGCTTAAAGTATCTTTTGGTATCAGGGGTGCTCTTTGAAGAATTAGGGTTAACTTATTTAGGTCCTGTTGATGGCCATAATATGTCTGATTTGATGGAAAATATGAAAAGGGCTAAGAAAACGAAAGGGCCTGTCCTTCTTCATGTGATTACCAAAAAGGGAAAAGGGTATGGACCTGCGGAAGCGGATTCAGATACGTTCCATGGATTGGGTCAGTATAAAGCAGACAGTGGGGAAGTCATTAAGGCGGAAGGGCCTCCATCCTATACCAGTGTGTTTTCTCGAACAATGGTACAGTTAGGCAATGAAGATGAACGAATTGTTGCCATTACGGCTGCAATGCCTGGGGGAACAGGTCTGAAGGCTTTTGCTGAAAAGTACCCTGACCGATTTTTTGATGTTGGCATTGCAGAACAACATGCTACCACATTAGCTGGATCCATCGCTTCCCAGGGATTAAAACCGGTTTTTGCAGTATACTCCACTTTCTTACAGAGAGGGTATGACCAGTTATTGCATGATGTTTGCAGGCAAAATTTAAATGTAGTATTTGCTGTGGACCGTGCGGGATTGGTTGGAGCAGATGGGGAAACTCATCAGGGGGTTTTCGATATCGCATTTATGCGTATGATTCCCAATATGACCATAATGATGCCGAAGGACGAAAATGAATTTCAGCATATGTTATATACAGCGTTCCATTATGACCAGGGGCCCATTGCCGTACGTTATCCCCGGGGAAATGGGGAAGGAGTTCCTATGGATGAAGAACTTCATGAAATCCCCATTGGAAAAAGCGAAATAATACATCAAGGTGAAAACGTGGCGATTATTGCCTTTGGCAATATGGTTCCTACTGCATTACAAGGAGCTGCAATCCTCAAAGGAGAGGGTATGCAACCTACGGTAGTGAACGCACGTTTTGCTAAACCTTTAGATGAAGAATTGCTGTTTACTCTTGCAAGAGAGGGATATTCCATCATTACCTTAGAAGAAGGATGCCTTACAGGGGGATTTGGCAGTGCTGTAATGGAAACCTTATCTCAAGCTGGTTTTTACCATACTGTTGTAGAATGTATGGGTGTTCCTGATCAGTTTATTGAACATGGAAGTGTGACAGAACAAAGGGAGGAAATGGGCCTGACTGCAGATGTGCTTGCTAAGAAAGTGATTTCTTTGTGGCCTGCTCAGAGACAGCGCGCATAATTCATATGGGGAAAAAGGAACGATTAGATGTTCGTTTAGTACAAGAAGGATTTAGTGCCAGCCGGGAAAAGGCCAGAGCCGTAATTATGGCCGGATTGGTCTATGTAGATCATGAAAGAATGGATAAACCAGGGATGAAAGTGGACCTGGACCGTCCCATTACAGTAAAGGGACAAGTACACCCTTATGTGAGTCGGGGTGGATTAAAATTAGAAAAAGCCATTAAAACCTTCTCCCTTGATTTTACAGACAAGGTTGTCATGGATATCGGGGCATCGACAGGGGGGTTTACTGATTGTTCCCTGCAGAATGGAGCACGCCTGGTGTATGCTATTGATGTTGGGTATGGCCAATTAGACTGGTCTTTACGGCAAAATGAAAAAGTTGTGGTTATGGAACGGACTAATTTCCGCTACCTTACTCCCCAGGAATGGGAAGGGGAAGCTATTGATTTTGCCACTATTGATGTGTCCTTTATCTCATTGCGTATAATCCTGCCAGTGTTAAAAGATTTTCTGAAAATTGGAGGCGGGGTAGTTGCATTAATTAAGCCCCAATTTGAAGCGGGAAGGGAACAGGTAGGAAAACATGGCGTTGTAAGAGACCCTGCAGTTCATTTACAAGTCATTGAAAATATTGCGGCTTTTAGTGCAACACTGGGGTATACTATAAAAGGTCTTTCTTTCTCACCCATTACTGGGGGAGAAGGAAATATTGAATTCTTGCTTTATCTTGAGTGGGAAAACAAGCCAGAAGGGTATCCGGAGAGTATTTCGGAATTAATGAAGAAAACAGTGCAGGAAGCCCATAATGTTTTTTAATAAATGAAGCAGTAGTGAAAAAAGGCGGGGGCTCCCGCCTTTTTTTTAGGTCTTTTGGAAAAAAACAAGGTATAATAAATAGGAAAAAAAGATCGACTAGCTTGTAACCCTTATTAAATGAGGTGTTTTTGTTGACGACCATTGGGATTGCTTTAAATAAAGATAAACCAAGTGCTTTCGATGTTGCAATTGAATTGATTCACTTATTAGAAGATAAGAAGGCAAACGTGTATATTGATGATACAGTTGCATCAGAAATTGGACGTAGTGATTTAGCCTTGCCCATCGCTGATTTTCATAAATTTGTTGATATCCTTTTTGTTCTTGGGGGAGATGGAACCTTATTAGGTTTTGCCCGGGAAATTTCCCATTATTCCATTCCTATTTTAGGAATTAATCTTGGCCACCTAGGCTTTCTTTCTGAAGCAGAACCTGCTGACTTACCCAATGCCATTGATAAAATATTAAATGGCCATTATTATGTGGAACATCGGATGATGTTGGAGACAGAAGTCATTCGTAATGGAGAAGTGATTTATCCATCCATCGCTTTAAATGATATTGGAATTGCCAAGGGCAGTTTCAATCGCATGATTAAGTGTGCTGTATACTCAGATGATTTATACGTAGGGACCTTTAATGGGGATGGGGTTATCGTTTCTACCCCTACAGGCTCTACGGCATATTCACTTTCTGCAGGTGGACCCATTGTGGTTCCATATATTAGCGTCATTTTGCTGACGCCTGTTGCGCCACATTCTTTAACAGCAAGACCCTTTGTTTTTCCTGCTGACGAAGAGATCCATATTATTGTGGAATCCACCCATAAAGATATTGGACTTACGATTGATGGCCAATTAGGTTATCCTTTAGAAGCCAAAGATAAAATTGTCATTCGCCGTTCAGCCAATATCACATCTTTAATTAAATGGGAAGAACGGAGCTTTTTTGAAGTGATACGCAAGAAATTACATGGGGAGGAAGGGGATTCATGAGCGATCAACATGTGGGGAAAAGCATGAATAAAGGGCAGCGCCATATTAAAATTAGAGAATTAATTACTAAGTTTGATATTGAAACCCAGGATGAATTAGTCGATTTTCTATATAGTGATGGGTTTCATGTTACACAGGCTACAGTATCTAGAGATATTAAAGAACTTCAATTAATAAAAGTGCCTACCCATGATGGAAAATATAAGTATTCTTTGCCTTCACCATTAGACCAGCGTTTTAATATCCACCTTAAATTAAAACGGACATTAATTGACAGTTTCATCAGTATTGATCAAGCAGATAATTTATTGGTGATGAAAACCATGCCAGGACACGCTAATGCAGTTGGATCCCTGATTGACAATTTAGATTGGCAGGAAATCATGGGTACCATCTGTGGGGATGATACAATCCTTATCATTTGCCGGACAAAAGAAAGTGGAGAGGATGTATCCAGGCGTTTTCTTGATATGTTATAGGGAGGAAAAGCAATGTTACTTGAATTATCCATAAAGAACTTTGCTGTGATTAAAGAAATTACAATCCCTTTCCATAAAGGCCTTACCATTTTAACTGGGGAAACAGGTGCCGGGAAGTCAATTTTAATTGATGCCATCGGTTTATTATTAGGTGGACGGGGATCGGCAGATTATATTCGCCATGGATGCAAGAAAGCGGAAATTGAGGGGCTTTTTGAATTTGCAGCCAATTCTCCAGCGGTCAAAATCCTCAGTGAGAACGGTATTGAGTGTGAGGAGCAATTGGTTGTGGTTAGCCGTGTAATTACTGAGAACGGCAAAAGCCTTTGTCGGGTCAATGGGCGATTAATTCCCCAGAGTATTATGCGGGAGTTGGGACCATGGTTTATTACGGTTCATGGTCAACATGAACATCAGTCCTTGATGCAAGAGGAACGCCATATTCAATGGTTAGATTCATATGGCGAAGACCAATTGCAAACTACATTAAAGGAATATACCCGGCTTTATAAGCGATATTTGCAGTTGAAATCAGAATTGGATTATATGAGTACCAATGAACGGGAAATGGTTCAACGCATGGACATGCTTCGCTTTCAATGGCAAGAAATTGTTGACGGATCCCTTGAACCAGGGGAAGATGAAAAGCTCATGATGGAGAGAAAACGTTTGTCCGGAGGAGAAAAGCTGGCCAAAGGCATTGAAACGGCTTATTATTCTCTATCTGGAGAACACCGGGGCATGGATTGGATGGGCAATGCATTAGAAAACATTGAACCTCTTCTCGCCTTCGATTCATCCTTAGAGGAGCTTCATAAAACATTGGAAGAGGCCTACTATCAAGTTGAGGAAGTTGCTCGTTCCTTACGCCAATTGCAGGATGACGTTCAATTTGATCCGGAACGCCTTTCTTTTATTGAATCTCGACTGGATGAAATCAATCGGTTAAAAAGAAAATACGGGAAATCTGTGGATGAAATCCTTGAGTATGGGGCTTCCATCGAAGATGAATTAGAGAAGATGGAAAACCGGGAAAACCGCATTGAGGACTTGCAAAAAAAAGTACGGGATACCGAGCAGGATCTAGCCATTGAGGCCAGGGAACTATCAGAAATCCGCAAACGGGTTGGACTGCAACTGGCATTTCTTATTGAAAAAGAATTAAAGGATCTACATATGTCTCGAACCCAATTTGAGATCGCTATTACCCGGGATCCTGATGAAAGAGGGATTGGGATTAATGGTGAGAAGGTACGCATTCATCCAAAGGGAATCGACCGGGTAGAATTTATGATTTCCCCTAACCCTGGTGAACCTTTGCGACCTTTAGCTCGCATTGCTTCAGGAGGAGAACTTTCTCGGATTATGCTGGCCATGAAGACCATACTGGCTCATGCTGAGAATATTGACACCTTAATCTTTGATGAAGTAGACACAGGAGTCAGCGGCAGAACTGCCCAAGCCATTGCAGAAAAATTAAATCGTGTAGCCAATCGGCGCCAGGTACTTTGTGTTACCCATTTGCCTCAGGTAGCCAGCATGGCGGATACCCATTTACATATTGTGAAACATATGGGTGAAAATGAAACCGAAACCAGAGTTAAGGAATTAAACGAGGAAGAAAAAGCAGTTGAATTGGCTAGAATGCTTGGGGGAGTTGAAGTGACGGATAAAACCCTTGAACATGCCAAAGAGATGCTTTTACAGGCAAATTTACGTAAGAAGGAAGACATTGTTTCTCAGGTGTAGGTTATAAATAAGGCCAAGTACGGAAAAATTAATAGTACAGAGAAAATGGAGGTGTAGGTAGGGAACGTGTAGGAGCGTGATGCCCAATTGTCTAATTCAAAACGAAATAAAGCTTTATTTGGCTGGATCTTAATTATACTCGCTCTATTCACTTTCTCTTCGACCCCCTTCCGACAATTCGCTTCGATCCCTGAAAAGATTAGAATTGTACAGGGATCCCTGGAGCAACTCTCCTTTGCTATGCCTGTCAATGCGAAGGTAGTTACTTCTGACCCTAATGTGGTTCATTTAAATGGGACCCAAACAGGGATGGAGAATCATGATTTGCGGAAGCCCTTGACTATAGAGCCAATAAAACCTGGAGACACGCAGGTAACCTTAAAGGTTGGAAACATCCCTGTTAAGACTGTTGATGTTGAAGTATTGCCTGAAGTGAAATTGATTCCAGGTGGACAATCCATTGGCGTTCAATTACAGACATCTGGTGTATTGGTCGTAGGTCACCATCTTATTGAGGGGCAGGGAAGGAAATATTCTCCTGGAGAACAATCCAACATTAAAGTGGGTGACCGGATTATGAAGGTCAACGATGTCTCTATTCGGAATATGGAGCAGGTAGGTAAACTTGTCAATGATTCAGGGAATAAAGGTGATCCTGTTCGTTTGGAGGTTATAAGGGGCAAAGAAAAAGTGGAATTGAAAATTAAGCCTGCTTATGACGAAAAAGAAAAAACCTACCGTTTAGGGGTCTATATTAGAGATTCTGCCGCGGGTGTTGGTACATTAACTTTTTATGATCCAAAAACAAAAAATTACGGAGCTCTTGGCCATGTGATTTCCGATATGGATACAGGAAAACCCATTGTTGTAGGTTCTGGCCATGTGGTTCAATCCAGTGTAACATCCATTGAAAAAGGCCAAAGTGGTTCCCCAGGTGAAAAATACGCCATTTTTAAAAATGAAAATGTGAAGTTGGGTAATATCGAGAAAAATACTCCCTTTGGCATTTTTGGTAAAATGGATAAATTCCCTGATCATTCAGTGGGAATGAAACCAATTCCTATTGCATTAAGCGAACAGGTCAAAACAGGGCCTGCGGAAATTTATACGGTAGTGAATGGACAAAAAGTGGAGAAGTTTAAAATTGAAATTGTAAATGTCGTTCAGCAAAAATTCCCTTCAACAAAAGGATTAATTATTAAAATTACTGATCCTCGCCTGCTGGATAAAACCGGTGGGATTGTGCAAGGGATGAGCGGAAGCCCAATTATCCAAAATGGCCATTTGATCGGGGCTGTTACCCATGTGTTTGTGAATGATCCAACTTCAGGATATGGAACATACATTGAATGGATGTTGAAAGATGCTGGATATCATTTAGAAAAAGAACAACCCAAGGCTAGCTAGTTAGCCTGGGTTGTTTTTCTTCTATTAAGACCCTTAGGTCAATGGTTGGATAAATCAGGCTATCGCAAAGAACCTTAATCTGTACTATTATAGTAAAGAAAGAACAGGGATGTCGAAAATAATTGATTATGGTCGAAAGGATTTTGGGTTACATAAGAAGGAAATGAGTGGCCTTTGTCGAACTTTCAAAAAGGGACAATCTATACGAACAATTACATTACATCCTACAATGATGATATAAAATAAGTCGGGAAGAAGGAGCGAAGGGATATTGAATAAAAAAATTAAAGTCATTCTTGCGGACGATAACAGGGAGTTTACGGAACTTTTAAGAGATTATCTGACAGCACAGGACGACATAGATGTGATTGGTATTGCTAGCAATGGGAATGAGGTTTTATCGTTACTAGAGGAACAAGTTCCAGATGTTTTAATTCTGGATATCATTATGCCTCATTTAGATGGACTGGCTGTTCTTGAAAAGATTCAGCATTTAAATTTATCCCCGATGCCTCGTATTATGATGCTGACTGCATTTGGACAGGAAGAAATTACGAAGAAAGCTGTTGAATTAGGCGCTAGTTATTATATTTTAAAACCCTTTGATATGGATGTTATGGCTAACCGCCTACGTCAAATCGCCGGTGTATCAGTAAATGATGGAATTCGTGCTAATGTAAATGTACGAATGCCGATTTTGCCAACTCGCGGAAAGAATTTAGATCAAAATATTACCTCTATTATCCATGAAATTGGTGTTCCTGCCCATATTAAAGGATATCTTTATTTAAGGGAAGCCATTACCATGGTATACAACGATGTAGAGCTTCTAGGTTCCATCACGAAGATTCTTTATCCTGCCATAGGTAAAAAGTACAACACAACAGCTAGTCGCGTTGAGAGGGCAATTAGACACGCCATAGAGGTAGCGTGGAGCCGGGGGAATATGGATTCCATTGGTCAAATGTTTGGCTATACAGTAAGCAATAGTAAAGCGAAACCCACCAACTCCGAATTTATTGCTATGGTTGCTGATAAATTACGATTAGAACATCAAGTGAGTTAAAATAAGTAGATGATATAAAAAGCCCCATTAAGGGGTTTTTTATATCATCTGGATTATTTCTTATACCTTTAATAAACCCTACGGGGTATTTTTTTATTTTAGGAAGGGAATCCTCGTGTTATACTGTATATATTGGAGAAATGTAGGTAAGGGGATTGTACTATGGAATATTCTGATGCGGTAAAAAACCGTTTAAAACGTATTGAAGGCCAGGTCCGTGGCGTATTGCGAATGATGGAAGAAGAAAAAGAATGTAAGGACGTTATTACCCAATTATCAGCTGTTCGTTCTGCAGTTGACCGTGCCATTCTTTTTGTGGTTGGGTCAAATATGGAAATATGCCTTCGCCAGCAGATTGAAAATGGCGCAGATACTGACGAAGTGCTTAATGAGGCAATTCAACTTTTATTAAAAAGCAGATAAGGTAAACGTATAAAAAATGAAGGAAAAATAATACTGTATCCCGAAATTAAATTGGATAAGGCTTGGTGTCAACCAGGTTTTCTTTAAAACTAGGAGGTCGTAGGAATGGATTTATTACAGGGTAAAAATATTCTCATCATGGGAGTAGCTAACAAAAGAAGTATTGCCTGGGGCATTGCAGAATCATTGAGTAAAGCAGGAGCAAACTTGATTTTTACATATCAGGGCGACCGCTTAAAGAAAAACGTAGAAGAACTTGCTTCTACATTAAACCAGGACAGAAATATTTTAATTCCCTGTGACGTAACAAGTGACGAAGATATTGAACGGGCTTTTTCTGAAATAAAAGAACAGGTTGGCGTTTTGCATGGACTTGCACATTGTATTGCTTTTGCTAAAGGAGAAGAACTTGAAGGTGAATTTGTTACGACTTCACGTGATGGTTATGCATTAGCCCAGGACATTAGTGCATACTCTTTAGTAGCTGTGGCCAATAAAGCCCGGGAAATCATGACCGAAGGCGGAAGTATTGTAACCATGACCTATCTTGGTGGCGAACGTGTTATTCAAAACTATAATGTAATGGGAGTAGCGAAAGCAGCATTAGAAATGAGCGTACGTTATTTAGCTAATGATCTTGGCAAATCCAATATTCGGGTTAATGCCATTTCCGCAGGTCCGATCCGTACCCTTGCAGCCAAAGGGATTAAGGATTTTAATAGCATTAAAAATACCATTACGGAAAAAGCGCCTCTTGGTCGCATGATTGATCAAAGTGAGGTTGGGGATACGGCACTCTTCCTCTTTAGCCAACTGTCCCGGGGGATTACTGGTGAAGTAATCCATGTGGATGCTGGATTTAATATAATGGCTTAGTGGTTTATAAGGTGGTTATGGATTCCCCATGCCACCTTTTCTTTTCTTAATTTTAAATATGTAGGGGATGATGATGATTACTCGAGTGGATATGCATTCCCATACAACTGCTTCAGATGGCACTTTTCATGTGAAAGAAATCGTTGCTCGTGCCATTGAAAAAGGATTGACTGGATTGGCCATAACAGACCACGATACTGTAGCCTCCTTGTCTGAAGCGGTAAAAGAAGGGGAAAAGGCAGGAATAGAAGTAGTCCCTGGGATTGAAATCAGCTCCGTTTATAACGGAATGGATGTTCATATCCTAGGATATTATGTGGATTATGAAGATGATGATTTCCTTAATACGTTAGAAGGATTAAGGGATGTCCGTAAAGTTCGAAATCAAATGATGATTGATAAGTTACGGCAATTAGGAATAGATATTACTATGGAAGAAGTTGAAAAAGAGAAAAAAGGAAAAGGGAACACAGGACGCCCTCATATCGCTTCTGTGTTGATTCAAAAGGGTGCCGTTAGCACCATGAAGGAAGCCTTTGATAAGTATCTAGGACGAGGTGCTCTGGCCTACTGTAATCCTCCCCGTATTTCCCCTTTTGAAGCCATAGATATTATTAAGAAGGCTCATGGCGTTCCAGTCGTTGCCCATCCTGGTTTGTATCATGATGAAGAATTGGTTCTTTCTTTAATTTCTTATGGTGTAATGGGAATTGAAGTGTTTCACCCAGATCATGGGGAAGAAGAAGAAAGAATATATGGACAAATGGCTGATCATTTTCAATTAATTAAAACAGCAGGTTCAGATTTCCATGGGATACGAAGTGGGGTTGTGTTTCATGGGGATCTTGGAGACAAAGGCATTGATATGGAAACCCTTATAAAAATAAAAAAAGGCAAAATTTCTTAGTAAGGTTGGTATCCCTCCAGAAAAAAGTTGATATGATGTATTACAATGATTTGTCTTTTGGATTGAATGGGAAGGGGTTATTGATATGAAGAGACAGGTCCATAGCAAAGAAGTAAGAGCAGCAGCACTTTTACGACTATCTGAACGTGGTGTTGCTTTAAGCGATATTGCAGAAATTGTATATATCATGCAGGCACCCTATAATGTTGGATTAAAAATGAGTTCCTGTCTGGAAAGTGTTGAAGCAGTATTAGAAAAGAGAGAAATTCAACACGCCATTCTGGTTGGAACTGAATTAGATATTCTTGCTGAAAAAAAGATGCTTTCAGAACCATTGCAATCGATTATAGAAACTGATGAAGGCCTTTTTGGATGTGATGAAACATTAGCCTTAGGTTCTGTATTTGGATATGGAAGCATTGCTGTTACTACCTTTGGTCATTTGGATAAACAAAAAATTGGTATTATTAAACGATTGGATACAAAGCGAGGAAGTGGGATCCATACCTTTTTAGATGACCTTGTAGCCAGTATAGCCTCTTCTGCTTCAAGCCGTATGGCCCATCGATTGAGGGATGAAGAGGAAGCAGAAAAAGAACGCCAGTTAAAACAAAAGCAACAGGATGAGCAAGTTGGATAAGTGGAGGGCCATTTAATAGCCTTCCCTTTTATTCATTTGCTTATTTAAGAATTGCATTTGTCCTCCTTTTGTATTATATTGGTTATTATGAGGGCCTTTAGCTCAGTTGGTAGAGCGGTCGGCTCATAACCGATTGGTCACAGGTTCGAGTCCTGTAGGGCCCACCATATTAAATGAATTAAAAAGCCCATCTTGGGCTTTTTTTAATTAGAATTTATAGGTTGCCTAATTTTAAGTTTCGTTTAAAAACTTTATAAAAAATGATATAATGATTTTACCTATAGATAATTTAAATGAAGAAAGGAAAGAGCGCATCGTATGAAAGCGAAGCCTAAAGGGGCATCATCCAGTGACATGGACGTTCCGGATTTATGTATTTCCTGGAGAGATATGCAATCACTTGTTGCGAAATGGCTTGTGAGAGAAAAAGAAAAGGAGGCCATTGAACAACGTTTCGGAATTCCAGTGTCTGAACTGCCATTCGTTCTTCGTTTATATGATGTAACTGACCGAATGATTAAGAATGATGGCCTTGACCAATATGTAGATTTCACCATTAACTTTCAAGCTCCAGAATGGATGCTATTTGGAATCGAAACTACACGAAAGTATTGTGTAGAACTTGGAGTTCGAATGGTAGATGGTAGGTATTACTCGTTAAAAAGGTCAAATGTTATTCATCCTTGTGCATAATAAAGGATTCAAGACAAAAGGAATCAGGTTGTCCTGATTCCTTTTCTTAATTACATGGCAATCTTTCTTTATTTACGGGGATTAAAATACATTTTGCGTCCGTTAAACATTGTTAATTCAGCTTTGTAGCAATTTGCCAAATATCTGCAGAATTCATTTGCTTTTCCTTTGTCTCCAGAAGTTGAGATATCAGTTAAGGTAATTTGAATATAATGTTCTTCATGGTCTTCTGCAGCGCGGGAATCGATCCCAATTAGAATATACTGATAAAGTTTAGGATCGGTGCCTTTTAAGTAAAACCATGAGCCTTGTGCTTCTGGTTTTTCATGAATAGTGTATGGAAAAGCTACTTCATCATATGACCAGTCAAGTTGATCTGCTGTTTTCTTGGTTCGAGTAATGTATTGGTTTAACATTTCTTTAACTTCATTTAAAGTAACCTGTTGGACTGCAGAACCTTCAACAAATTTAATATATGCGCTTTTTCCCAATGGATTTCACTCCTACTACATTTTCTGTCCAATTCTATGTACAAGTTTAGCATTGCAAAACTTCTTTTACAACCCAAAACAACCCAAAAAGATAGTTGACTAAATTTTATAAAAACAGCAAAATAAAATAAAAAATAGTTTATTAAACAAATAATTAATAAAAGGGGGACAAGGATTAAATGGATAAGGCTGACCGTAGCTTTGAAATATTGGAAGTATTGAATGTTCTTCGGGCAATTGCAGTTGTAAATAAAGATGATTGGGAAACAGCCGCAAAGAAGTTATCATTGGACTCTGCAGTCCAATTAAATATTCTATGGATTGTTTTTTGTTTTGAAGGTGTAAGGGTTACCCAAATTGCAGAATGGGCATTCTGGCACCCGTCTTCAATTGTGATTCATGTGAGGAAATTAATGGAGAAAGAATTAGTCACTATCGAAAAAAGCGATAAAGATGGTCGTGTGGTTAACGTGTATTTAACGGACAAAGGGAGAGAGGTTGTATATTTGAGCCGAAAAGAGGCTTCTGAAGTATTTCGCATTGCCTCTGCCATTCATAATTTAGTGGAAAAGTACGGTAGAAACGTTGTTGCTCTATTTATGGAATGTCTCCGTTTTCTTGCAAGTGAAATTCATGGGAAAGAAAGAATTGAGTGGTTGAATGAAAGTGAAGAGAAAATTCGTAGTCTGACAAGATAATGAAACAAAAACCCCACCGTTTATAGGGTGGGGTTTTTGTTTATTTTCTGCCAGGGAAAATATTGATTTGTTTTTCCATGGTTTTACCATCGGAATTTTTAATTTCCAAAACCATAATATAGTTATTATTTAAGCTGCTTTTATGAGCTTTAAAAAGAATTTTGTTTTTGTAAGTTGAATTTGCATCAATGGTAATGGTTTCAGGAATCGTTACTTCCCAATTATCTGGAACGTTTTTCAAAGTAACAGTGTACGTTTCCTGATCAGGAGTAAGATTTTCCATTGTTAAATCATACTCATAAAGATAGAAATCTTGAATGATAATACCAGCAGCATCTTTATTTTTAGCTACACTGACAGAGTAACCAGTGCTTGTATAGATTAAATATAAAGCAGCGGCACCCATACCTACTAATGCAAGGGTAAGCACAAGACCTACACCTTTAAACATATTGTGGAATCCGCCTTTTTGGGAGTTCTTATCGGAAAGAATCATTTGTAACATTCCGTAAGGACAAGTGCTGCGGCAGAATTTATGGCGTAAACGGTTAATCATAAGGAAGAAGAAACCAATGATTAGAATATAAGCCCAGAATGCCCAACCGCCTGTATTGAAAGTCACAATATCATTTAATAGTTCTTGCGGATTATAGAAATAGGCGACGAAGGCAAAAGCGATAATTGGTGAGAAAATAACAGAAAGGCCAATATCAATGGTTTCCCGAAGTCCTTTGTTATTTTTCAACGTTTTGGAATTTGTAATTTTTGTTAAGTACCCTGAGAATGTATTATGAGGACACATCCATCCACAGAATTGCCGGCCAAACCATTTGGATATACCAAGAAAGAAGATAACCAGCGTAAGAATAACGAGTAAAAGAATGAGACCTTCACTAAATGCAAAACTTCTCCGGAGAACATAAAAATGCAGGTGTGTCAAGTCGATCCGGAAAAGATCAAGCATTGGCACAAGGAAGAATAATAATAGAACAGACACCTGCGATAGTGTTCTCTTTTTCATTTTAACAACACCCCTGTTTCCCCAAAAAATTTCTCTTGATGACACTAT
Source organism: uncultured Paenibacillaceae bacterium (assembly GCA_937874515.1). Lineage (GTDB taxonomy): Bacteria > Bacillota > Bacilli > Aneurinibacillales > Aneurinibacillaceae > CALNBV01. The sequence goes on from CALNBV010000235.1 coordinate 35,528, forward strand.
GATACAATGTAATTCTCACACAACCCTTATGGGAAGTGAAGTGAACAATTTGTTACCTTTAAAGATGTAAAAAGCCATTAAATCAAGAGTTTCACCCTTTTTTACTCTGCAAAAAGGGGGGATTCCCCTATGTACGCCTATTTATAAAAAAATTTAGATTACAAAGTATAAAACATGTGTTATAATCCAAATAGTTAGAAAATTTAGAAAAGGAGGTTTTCTTGATGTTTGAACACATGTATGACGATATGGAGAACACGAAAGTGCGTTTTGTCGGGTTTACATCCGAAAACGACCGCTATGACTTTGGAATCGTATTTACCAGTAAATTTTATGGAAAACCTCTTGTAGTTTGCATGCAAACAGGACGTTCAGCCCTATTTAGTGCTGAAGATGCAAAAGTTATTGACAACATTAAGAATAAGTTTATGATCCAGGACGAGGAAGAAGCAACACAGTTATCAATCTTTTTCCAAACTGCACTTCCTAAGGTCTTAACTGGTGAACCACAATACTAATAGATGGTACCATGTAAATCGACAAAAAGATACACAAAAAAAATGAAAAAGGCCTCCTAATTTTACTAATTAGGAGGCCTTTTTCTATGATACAAATGTTTATTGACTAAAATAGAGTGACAGAATATATTAATAGTATAACATAATTCCCTTTTGGGAGGTTGAGAGCAGAATGGGAACAATCGTTTGTAAATGTTGTGATGAAGTCATTGAGCATTACGAAAATGAAAAAGTTTCTGTCCTTTATGGTGTATGTCCTGATTGCAAAAAGCCTGAAGATAAATAATTAATTCCTATTTAATACATAGAAGCCTATCCTTCGGGATAGGCCTCTTTTTTTTATTTAATAGCTCTTGATTGTTTGATGACTTTAATGGTTTTTAATGATTCATCCTCAGGACCCTGGACAGGCAACCCCGCCTTAATGTTCTCGATAATATAGTTAATATTATCTTTCGAAATGACTTCACCTGGGAGCAAGATTGGGATGCCAGGTGGGTAAACCATTACAAACTCAGCCATAATTCGATTGGCTGCTTCCTCTAATAAGATGTATTCTGTTTCGGAATAAAAGGCTTCCCTTGGAGAAAGGGCCAGTTGGGGGATTTCTGGTAGGTGTACGTCCACCCTTCTTGCAGATTCACTGCCCATGTGAATTCGTGCCAGTTCCCGCAATGCTTGTACAAGGGTTGATACTGTTAAAATTGTATCTCCTGGAGTGATGATACAAAGAATGTTGTATAAATCACTTAGTTCTACTTCAATGTTATATTTCTGTCTTAGCCAAACTTCTGCCTGGTGTCCTGTTAAACCAAGTCCCCGAACTTGAATAATTAATTTAGAGGGATCCATGTTGTAAGTGGCTTCACTGCCAAGAATTTCTTTACCCACACAATATAGCCCTGAGATAAGATTAATTTCATCTCTGGCAAAGGTGGCTAAATCAATAACCTTATCCATCATCTCTCTTCCATGGGTCACTAATTGTTTCCGTGCAGTATCAAGGGATGCCAATAACAGATAAGACGTAGATGTAGTCGTTAGCATGCTAATGACGGATTTTACACGATTAGCTGATATGCGTCCTTCTCGTACGTTCAGGACGGAACTTTGGGTCATAGATCCCCCTAATTTATGTACACTGGTTGCAGCAATATCAGCACCTGCTTGCATGGCTGACATGGGCATTTTCTCATGAAAATGAATGTGAACTCCATGGGCTTCGTCAACAAGCACAGGCACATCAAAGGAGTGGGCTACTTCCACAATTTCTTTTAAATTGGCAGATACCCCAAAATAGGTGGGGTTAATTACTAATAATCCTTTAGCTGTTGGATTTTGTTCCAACGCTTTGCGAACTGCATTTGTTGTAACCCCATGGGCAATCCCTATATTTGTATCCATAACAGGATGGATAAAAACAGGAATGGCACCTGAAAAAATAATGGCCGAAAGAATGGATTTATGTACATTCCGAGGAATAATAATTTTTTCTCCTGGCCCTACAACGGACATAATCATAGCCATAATAGCACCGCTGGTTCCTTGCACAGAGAAAAAAGTATAATCAGCACCAAAGGCTTCAGCAGCTAATTCCTGGGCTTCTTTAATAATTCCTTTTGGATGATGCAAATCATCCAGAGGTGCAATATTGATTAAATCAATGGAAAGAGCATTTTTTCCGATGAAATTATAAAATTCCGGATACATGCCCGCCCCTTTTTTGTGTCCGGGAATATGGAATTGGACAGGGTTCCGCCTGGCATGTTCCATAAGCCCTGTAAACAGGGGAGTTTTAGATTGATCCACGGTACATTCCCCATTTCTTAATTACGAATTAGTTTTTAAACAAATAGAGTATATCAAAATGTTCTTTAAATGCAAGGGATGAAAGAAAAACACGAAATATCTGAAAAGTTGAAAAGGATTTTTTATGAAAAAGTCGAATAGTAATATATTCTAATGTTTTCTTGAGGAGGGGAGAACCATGCAAACTAGAATAACAGAAATTTTAGGAATTCGTTATCCAATAGTTCAAGGGGGATTAGCTTACCTTGCATATTCAGAATTAGCTGCTGCTGTATCTAATGCAGGTGGACTTGGTCAAATTACTGCGATGACTTTATCCACTCCTGAAGAACTGAAAAGGGAAATTCAAAAAGTAAAACAAATGACAAACAAACCCTTTGGCGTGAATTTTGCCATTGGCCAGCATGGTCGTTCTTATGAAGACATGTTAGATGTGGCTATTGAAGAACAAGTACCGGCCATCTCCATTACAGGTGGGAATCCTGCACCTATTCTTGACCGATTAGAAAATGAACCTATTCGCAGTCTTGTTCTCGTGGCTGGCGTCCGTCAGGCTGTAAAAGCAGAACAACTTGGCGCAGATATGGTAATGGTAGTCGGCCAGGAAGGTGGTGGCCATCTTGGGCGAGATGATATCGGTACCATGGTTCTTGTTCCCCGGGTGGTTGAATCAGTGTCCATTCCTGTTATCGCTAGCGGTGGTATTGGGAACGGCAAAGGGCTTTTGGCTGCGCTGGTCCTGGGGGCAGAAGGGGTTGAAATGGGAACACGATTTATTGCGACGAAGGAATGTGTACATGCATCTGAACGGTATAAGGAAGATATCCTTGGGGCAAAAGAAACAGATACCCTTGTCATAAAGAGGACTCTTGGTGCGCCTGGCAGGACACTTAAAACAGAATTAGCTCAACAAATTTTAGATCAAGAGAGCAAAGGGGCTAATTATGAACAATTAAAAGAAATGATTAGCGGGAAATCTAATATTAAATACATATATGAAGGGAATTCTGTTGAGGGATATGGTTGGGCAGGCCAGGTGGTGGGTTTAATTCATGATATTCCAACAGTACAGGAGTTGTTTGATAATATGGCGCAAGAACTAAAGAAGGGTCGCCAACGATTAAATCAACTCTTAATGGAGGAAAAGTAAAGGCTAAATGGCCCTTACTCCTCCTTTAGCCAATTCATATAAGGGTTTTAAGGTGAGGAAAGTGGATTCAATAAGATTCATTAACTCTTGTCCATTCCCAATTGCAGGATGATCGGGCTTAAGGTTTATGCCACAAAGAAGTTCAGACTTTTTATTATTTTTCAACTTTTTCAGGATTGCCGCCATTTTGTCGTCATTCATTTCATAATGGGGAATACTACTCGGTAAGGTATGGTCAACAGACCACACATAGTTTTCAGGAATATGGTTTTTGACCTCTATCCATTTTTCCATTAAATGTTGAGCGAATTCTCCTTTAATAGGTGATTCATAAATGATGGCAAACCAAATGAAAAGATGGGATTGCCATAAACCAACCTGAAAATGAGGCAATGATTTATATCCCCTTTTGCTTGTAGACCATGCCACCCAGGTATCATTCGGGGGATTTACAGTTCTTCGTGCGTGTTTTGCAACATGAAAAAAGAATTCTTCACCCAGTTCTTGTGATAAAATAGGGGAGAAGACACTTCCTATTTCCTCCAATTGAGGGCGTATGAATGTTTTTATAGCTTCCATTCTGGGTTCCAGTCCTGGAATTGCAAATACATCGAAGGAATCTTGTGGAAAACCGCGTAACAAAAGTAATTACCTCCTTTTCCATTCTGTTTTAGTTACTTTAACATACCATGTAAGGATATAAAAGGTTAAATACCAAATTGTAGAAAGCGTTTTCAATATTATACATTCCAGTGGAGGTGCCAATTTTTATGAAAATAACCGTAACAACCGAACTGATTACATCTGTTGCAACAGATTGTTTAATCGTAACCTATTGTGAAGATCAAGACGCTGTAAAAGGGTATACCAATCGAGTGGACAAGGCATTGGATGGCCGTATTTCTCAATTGATTTCTGATAAAGAAGTAACAGGGAAATTAGGGGAAGTAACCATGTTGCATAATTGGGGAAAAATCGCATCTAAAAGAACCCTTGTAGTTGGACTAGGGAAAGAGGAAAAACTAACCATTGATAAAATTAGGGATGCAATTGGTACTGCTGCTCGTTATGCCGCGAAAAAAGGGATTACACAGGTCGCTTTTGCTGTTTCGAATTATTATGTAGAACGCAAATTTTGGAACACTGTAGATGCTGTGCAAGCGGTCGTTGAAGGTGTTGAATTAGGTTCTTACAGTTTTCCAGGATATAAAAAAGAAAATGAAAAATGTTGTATTGAAGAATGCATTATGATTGTTAAACCAGAAATGGAAAGAGGAGCTATTGATGCAGGTATAACCCGTGCAGACGTAGCAGCAACCTCGACAAGATTGGCTCGGGATCTGGTCAATGAACCAGGAAATTTAATGACTCCAGAAATTTTGGCAAAAAAGGCAACAGAAATTGCACAGAATAGAAATTTCGAAGTAACGATATTAAATAAGAAGGATTTAGAACAATTAGGAATGGGAGCCCTTTTAGGGGTTGGACAGGCAAGTGCCAATGAACCTAAAATGATTGTTCTCAAATATAGTGGGGACCCAGAAAGTAAGGATATCCTGGGATTTGTAGGGAAAGGGGTTACCTTTGATAGCGGTGGGATTCAGGTGAAACCTGATGAGCATATGGGGGATATGAAAACGGATATGGCAGGTGCAGCAGCGGTCTTAGGAGCGATGGATGCCATTGGTGAACTTCAACCCCATGTGAATGTGATGGCAGTTATTCCAACCTGTGAGAATATGATTGGCGCCAACAATTTAAAACCAGGGGATGTAATTTCTTCTTTCTCCGGTAAAACCATTGAAATCGTGCATACGGATGCAGAAGGTCGCCTTATTTTGGCAGATGGAATATCCTATGCTAAACATTTAGGTGCAACAAAAATTATAGATGTAGCTACATTAACAGGATCAGTCATCTCTGCATTGGGACATACCACAACAGGTATTATGTGTAATAATCGAGATTTATTAGAAGAGGTTAAAACGGCTGCACGTTTATCTGGAGAAAAAGTATGGGAACTTCCTAATTTTGAAGAATATCAAGAATTCATCGAAAGTAAAATTGCTGATGTTAAGAACGATGCCGGAAGACCTGCAGGTTGCATTCAAGGTGGAGTTTTCTTAGGCGCATTTGCAGAAGATACCCCATGGGTGCACATGGATATCGCCGGAACAGCGACCACAGAAAAGGATAATGGCCATAATCCAGCTGGCGCAACAGGAGTTGCTGTACGGACCTTATTACAAACAGCTCTTCGTTTTAGTGGCCAATAATTAGCTTAAAAATTTCTGGAACATTTTTTGCACTACAGGGCTTTGCAGAAGTTCCATCATTTGTACGATATTAAAATCACCAAGTCCCATGGCTGATAAAGGATTGGATACCGTCTCTTTTTTTTCCGGCTTGTTACGGGTAAAAGAAAAGAGACGGTTTTTTTTCCGTTCTGTTTTTTTCTGTTGTTTATTTTCAATGCTTTCTATTTGGTTTTCAATTTTGCGCATTGAATGAAGCAGGCTAGATACATCCTTTTTCAGCCCTTCAATTTGTACTAAAATTTCTTCTTGTTGTTTATGTATCTTTTTCAATTGAGGGCTTTGCTGGTTTTTTTTCATCTTTTTCACCTCTTTCAGGTAGTATTGGTGAAGATGCGTCTTTCTTTAGTTTATGTAATGATGATTTCCTCTGGTACTAAAGCATGGCCCAAAAAAAAGTGGTAATTATAAGATTAATTGCGATAAAATAAGGTCTGTGAATCAACAGTGAAAGGGAGATAATGAAATGAACGTGCCATTAAATACAGAAACATTAGTAATCATTTGTGGGATTCTAGGGGTATTTTTTCTTCTCTTATTAATTTGGAATATTATCCTTTCTGTAAAAATGGGTAAAATTAAAAAGCAATTCCGCCGTCTTGCGAAAGGAACATCTGAAGAAAACCTTGAAGAAATTCTTAATGGGTTGTTTGCAAGGATGGAGGAAATGAATCATTCCCATAGTGAAATTAGGGAAGAAATTAAAGGGCTTACTAATAGCTTTATGACTGTAAAGGGCCGTATGGGTCTTGTCCGTTTTACCGCCTTTGATCAACATGGAAGCGATTTAAGCTTTTCCCTGGCATTGATTGATGATGAAAAAAATGGTGTTGTTTTGACCAGTTTATTCGGGCGTGATGATTCAAGAATCTATGCCAAACCCATTGAAAATGCTCAATCTATTTATAATTTAACCGATGAGGAAAAAAGGGCAATTCAGGTTGCTTCAGAAAATAGGCTAGCAAACTAAAAAAAAGTATTGAAAGTTCCTTCAATCCATGTTATTTTAAAGTTCGTCAAGGAAAAATTAGATAGGAACCAGGATTCACTTAAAGGGTGGGATATGAAATCGCTCACTTGCCCCCGTGGTGAATGACGTAGGTCCTAGAGATGTTTTAATTCTCATCCTAGGAAAGGGGGAACCGGAAGATGGAGGAATACTCAACTTTCGGAAGACACATCGCTGTAGATGTTTGGGGAGTGGACTTTGAACAACTTAATAATTCTGAGTTTTTGACCAATCATATGGTCGAAGCTGCAGATGTATGTGGTGCTACGGTATTATCTGTTCAATCTAAGCAATTTGAACCACAAGGCGCAACGGTATTGGTAATGCTCTCTGAGAGTCATATTTCAATTCATACCTACCCTGAGAAAGGGTTTGCAGCTCTTGATTGTTATACCTGTGGGGATACGGTTGACCCTCAATTGGCGATTGATTACCTGGTATCTATCCTCAAACCAGAACGTTACTATGCTAAGAAAATCATTCGTGGAATTGGTGAACTTGAGGTCGTTACACCAGAAATTAAATCTGGCTATGCACTCGTGACAGAATAAAGGGAGATACATTGTATCTTCCTTTTTTTATTAAAAATTGTGAAAGTATTAGTTATATGCTGAAAAAATGGATTCTTTTCTAAATCTGTTTTAATATTATAATCGGAATGTAATATTATATAGGACTGGCCCATCCTTGGCGCTAGCCAAGGTTTTTAATCCCAGGTAAGGAGCGACATAAATGGAAGGTACAGAATGGTATTTTTTGGTTGATTGGAAATTCTATGTTTTAGCAATATTATTAGGTGCTACATATAAACTTGGTTTTGCTCGCAAACTGCCCCTATTAAAATCGTTGATTGTTTATTTTGTGTTAGTTTTGGGAGCGATTCCTTTATATGCACTGATGGTATTTGGATTGCCTATGATTCCGGCTTTAGCTGTAGCTGTAGTAATCCTTTTAATTGCTCGTTTTCGCATGAAAAAGTCAGCATGAAAATTATCATGTTGAATTTCCTATCTTTTCCGGTATAAAATAAAGGTAATAGATAAGGGAGGTTTGCCTATGGCGGAAATCGTCTCTCAATCACTGAATCAAGATTTACTGCCTTTATTGCAGACAGAACGTTTAGCAACCTTATCAACAGTTGGAGTGGATGGTGTTCCCTATGTAAATGCAATTTCCTGGGTATATGCACCAAACCCTTCCAAGATCTATTTAGCTGTGAACAGCCGATCTCTAGTTCTTGAAAACATTAGAAACCATGAACAAGCGGTTTTAACTGTGTTTGGTTCTGGTTCCATTTTTGCCATTGTAGGGAAGGCTAAAGTAAAAATGGAACGAATGGATTGTGTACCGATTAAATTATCCATGATCCAAATCACCATTGAAGAAATTCGTGATGTCATGTTTTATGGGGCGTCTCTTACTGCATGTCCAAAATTTGAAAAAACATACGATGCACAAGTTGCTGAACAATTGGATCACCTTGTGCTAGAAGCATTAAAAAATGCCGAGTCTATTTGACCTGGCATTTTTTCTTTTGTTCATTTAACGTTGTTGTTTCGGTCGTATATCCGTTGGTGTCTGAGGAATAAGCCTTCCAGTAATATCTGCTAGTTCTTCTGTGATTCCAGCGATAGGGCGACCATTGCGAATGTCTTCATTCATTTCCCGGATGCGTTGCACCAGGCCAGGATCTGCTGTAACAAATGCTGTGGCGCCTAAAGGGTCTTCCTTTAAGGATTCAGCAACAGAATATTTAATGGTTCCTACCCGTGACCGTTCCAATTTGTCATCCACAGTAATACCGACAACCGCTACCTTGTTTACTACCACCGCTGATGCCTTTTTCACACCTTTTACCCTGGTGGCTAGGTTTACTAAATGGTCTGCTTTTGATGTGGATTTGGTTTGTTGAATGTTTGTTTGATTTTTCGGGGCGGAGGGTTTGCTCGCCTGGCTACAACCTGTTACGAACAACAAGAGAAGCAATAAGGAAATTACCCATTTCATACCTATCATGCAACCTTTCTGGCTATTAAAAGTTGTGTTGTTAGTATTTCACACATAAAGAAAGGTATACCCTGATTTGTACTACAATAAAATAATTTAAACAACGTACAAGAATTCTGTAAAAACCATATAGTACAAATAAGTAAGGATATACAGGCTTGGGGAGGCGAAACATTGAGAAAAAAGATCTATGTTCTTGATACCAATGTTTTATTACAGGATCCACTGTCCATTTATTCCTTTCAAGATAATGAGGTAATTATTCCTGCTGTTGTTCTCGAGGAAGTAGATTCCAAAAAAAGATTAATGGATGAAATTGGGCGAAATGCAAGGCATGTAGCTCGATTACTTGATAACTTAAGACAAAAAGGACAATTGCATACAGGGGTTACCCTGGAAAATGGAGGGCAATTAAGGGTTGAATTGAATCATCGATCCTTTAACCAAATGCAAGAGCTATTTATTGATAAAACCAATGACAACCGTATTTTATCTGTGTCTTTGAATTTGATGATCGAAGAAAAACAAACAGAAAACCCGCGTCCAGTGATTTTAGTTAGTAAAGATGCTCTAATGCGTGTGAAGGCTGATGCACTTGGAATGCCAGCGGAAGATTTCCTCTCAGACCGTGTTGTGTCAGAATATTCAAGCATATATGAAGGATATCAGATCTTAAAGGTGTCAGTGGATCTTATCCGCCAGTTTTACACCCAGGTTCCTTTCCCTATTAAGAATTTTGTTCCTGAACTGCATTTATATCCTCATGAATTTCTTATCTTGCGCGATGAATTAGGGGGTTCCTCATCCGCCATTGCTCGTGTTGGTGAAGATGGGAAAAATATTTATCCCCTATTTTATGGAGATGAAATTATTTGGGGCGTAAAAGCCCGGAATGCCCAGCAGAAAATGGCCATGGAGCTATTAATGAATAAGGATATCCCTTTGGTCACTTTAACAGGGAAAGCGGGTACAGGAAAAACCCTCCTCTCTCTTGCTGCAGGTTTGATGCAAACTGAGGATGAACGATTATATAAAAAATTGCTCGTTGCCCGTCCTATTGTTCCTCTTGGCAAAGACCTTGGCTTTTTACCCGGGGAGAAGGAGGAAAAACTTCGGCCATGGATGCAGCCTATTTATGACAATTTAGAATATCTGTTTAATACCAAACAATCCGGTGATTTAGATAAGATATTAGCGGGGCTAGGAAGCATTCAAGTTGAAGCTTTAACATATATCAGGGGACGGAGTATTCCTGAGCAATTTATCATTGTAGATGAAGCGCAAAACTTAACGAAACATGAAGTGAAGACCATCTTAACCAGGGTAGGAGAGAACAGTAAAATTGTTCTTATGGGAGACCCCCAACAAATTGATCACCCTTATCTGGATGAAGTGAATAATGGTTTAACCTATGTTGTTGAATTATTTAAAAATCAAAAAATGGCAGCCCACATTAAATTAGAAAAAGGAGAAAGGTCCAATCTGGCACAATTGGCTGCTGATTTATTATGAGTTTGAACCACCCCGGAGAGTTTCTCAGGGGTGGTTTTCTTTCATTGATCCTCTATTTTTATCATTGTCGGCGTGTAAATATGGTATGATAAAAATACCTATAGACAGGAGGTATTACTTTTGCAAATTTATACATATCCTTTAGGCCCCTTACAAACCAATTCTTATCTAGTAGTAAACGAAGAAACGAAACAGGGGATTATTATTGATGCTGGGATGAACCCTGCTGTATTAATAAAAAAAGCGTCTGATTATAACGTGGAGGGGATTTTATTAACCCATGCCCACTTTGACCATATGGGGGGTGTGGAAGAAATACGCAAGGCTGTAAACGCCCCTGTTTATGTTCATTCTGTCGAACAATCCTTTATACAAAACCCGGAGTTGAATTTATCTTCCAACTGGTCTATGACAGGTCAAGGAATAAAAGGGAAGCCTGCAGAGAATGAATATAAAGATGGGGATCTCCTTGAGTTAGCTGGGATGAAGATTATTGTTTTGGAAACACCAGGCCATACACCAGGAAGTGTCTCCTTACTTATTGGAAAACACATTTTTACTGGGGATGCATTATTTCAAGGCTCAATTGGTCGAACAGATTTCCCAGGGGGAAGTTTCACCCAATTAAAGAAAAGCATCTTTACTCAATTATTTACATTACATGATGAAACTGTGGTTTATCCTGGACATGGACTTACTACAACCATTGGAAAAGAAAAGAAGGAAAATCCATTTTTAGTCTAGAGGAAAATTCTGGACAAAAATATTTCACATTTTTATCACAGGGTAGCTGTAAAACTACTACATTCAAGCTGTAAATATTGATAAACTAACAATGAATTTATAATTACTACTTATTTATTTACTTTTTAAAAAGGGATGATGTATGGATGTTACTTGGACTATCACTTGGCACCTGGTTGCTACTCAGCGTTATGGTTGCCTTTACGATCGGTGGAATTGGTTTTTGGCTTGCAGCAAGAAAGTCAGGCCAATTTGATGATGTGGAAGGAATTAAATACCGCATGTTAGATGATGGGGCTTTAGACATCGAAGAAGAAGAAAATAAAGATGACAAAAAAGTACAGAAGAAATAAAAAAAAGCATGCCATTTAGGGCATGCTTTTTTTCACTCAAAACAAAAAACCAATCTTCCGGGGGGAGGAAGATTGGTAGGGGAGGTCTTGAGGATGTCTCCTCATTGAGCAATGAGATATTAGTTATATAATATAATCATTTTTTAACTATGTCAATGGTGTAAACGGGGGAGTTTATGGAAAACTTCGTATATAGACGAATTAAGGAGAAGATGAGTGAGAACGAAAAAGATGCAATCCCTTTTTCCACCTTTATGGAGCTAGCTCTCTATGGTGAAGGGGGGTATTATGCAAAGGAACAACAAAAGATCGGTAAAGAGGGGGACTTTTATACTAGTTCTACCGTTCATCCCATTTTCGGGGAAACCCTGGCTGAATATATTTGGAAAAGGATGGAGATGATAGAATCCCGTCCGAAATATATTGTAGAAATGGGTGGAGGAACCGGTGCCTTAAGTCAGCATGTCATTGGGCATCTTGTTGAAAAGAAAAAGGTTGTTGATTTAAGGTATGTTTTAATCGAAGCCAGTCCTTATCATCGAAGGTTGCAGCAGGAGAAATTGGCGCCTTATTATACTGAAGGAAGTGTTGAATTTTTCTCCACGATATCTGAAGCGAAACAACGCATTCCTCAATTAAATGGCGTGTTCTATTCTAATGAACTTCCTGACGCCTTTCCTGTCCACATGGTTTGTTTTCAGGGGGGAGATTGGAAAGAAGTACATGTCACACTGGATGAAAATAGGGAATTTACGGAAAAATTGCTACCAGTTCCTCCAGAAATTTCCACCTACTGTAAGGAACGAAATATTCCACAACAAGAAGGGTATCGTACGGAAATTAATTTAAATAGCATTCGTTGGATGGAGGAAGTCTCTTCATGGATGGAAGAAGGCACATGTATTACCATCGATTATGGGTATACTCAAGAGGAATATTATGCCCCATGGCGTAATCGAGGAACCCTTATGTGTTATCGAAATCATCAGGCACAAGAAAATCCTTACCTTATGGTTGGTGAGCAAGACATTACCGCACATATAAATTTTACGGATTTAATGGAAACAGGAGAACGGAATGGATTAATGCCTCTCCTTTTTCTAAATCAAGGGGAATTTTTAATTCAATCAGGAATTCTGGAGGAGCTTCAAAATCATGCAGCTAGGGATCCTTTTCGCAATGAAACGGCCCGCAGAAATCGAGCCATTCGCCAATTGATTATGGATGGGGAGATGGGTGGAGCTTTTAAAGTGTTAGTCCAGGAGAAAAAAAGGTGCCTGTCCAAGTAGACAGCACCTTTTTTCGCTATGTCTTATAAATAAGCCTTTAATAAATCTATTGCTGCACTTTCTCCTTCGGCCATTGTTGGATAATCTCCGAAGAAGGCATAATACATGAATCCGGTAAATGCAGCAAATAAGTATAACATGAAAATGGTCATATAGGACTTTTCTGAAAGATCAATGTAGCTAAGTGCGATGAAAAGACCTGTTTGAGCGAAGAATAGCAACGCCATAATTTGCAGGTTACCCCATAATGACATAAGTGCAGTAACGAGCGTAAAGAATGCAAGAACGCGAAACATACGTGCCATTTCTTTTTCCCCCCTTTTTCGACATACTATGAGTCCATCATTTATTATAATTCAGAGGTTCTTAAGTGTAAATGTTAAGGTTTGATAAAAATTAAAAATTATTCAGGAAGACGCAATAATGTATAGTCACAGGATTGGCATCCAGACATAATTGAGTTTTCCTCAATCAGTTGTATATCCTTCCCAAAGAAGGTCTGGAATATGCCAATCAATAACATGTGATGCATTTGGCAAATGCTTGCAGGATGTTTTAAAGCAGTTTCTTTAAATGTGCAATTAAATACACGGAAGCGAATGGTGCGCTCATCCACAATGCTAATTTCAGGGTTTAATCCCTGGGCTAAAATAACTCTGCGAATGGTTTCGATTTTTTCTTCATAACTCATACGAGCAAGAACAAGGTGTTCTTTATCAATGGCTTGTTTGGCAGCCTCTTGGCCAAATCGTAACCCCATGTCATCAAGAGCCTTTTGTCCTACTTCCCCTAAAGAAAGCAGGGTTTCTATTGCAATGGTGGCAAGTAGTTGATAATCCCGTGGAGGGAATTGGAGGTTGACCACCTGTTCTGATAAGAAATAAAGCCGGCTTGGCCGTCCGCCTTTACCTGTTTTTTCAGAAGTTGAAGAAAGAAGGTCTACATCTTCTAATTTCGTTAAGTGGAGACGGGCAACATTGGGATGAATTTCAAACTCGTCTGCAATTTCCTGTACAGTTACCGATTGGTGGTTGGTAACAATATAATGGTAAATTGAAAAACGTGTGGGGTCGGCTAAAACGCCGGTAAGTTTTAAAGTATCATTTTCCATAGGAAATCCCCCTAATTCTCTCTATAAACAAGTGAGCTAGTATCTCAGGTTTATTATAGTACAAACAATGGCAAAGGGGAAATGTCGGATTTGTAAACACTATTGACATAGGAATAAACTAAATAATATACTTATGTTAAAAATATTGGGTATACATATAAATTGCCCATTTTCCATGATTTTAAAAGATATGCATTATACAGGGAGATGACTATTGTGATGGATCATCAACTTACTTTCTATACTTATCCAAGTTGTACTTCATGTCGAAAGGCCAAGGCCTTCCTCAAAGAAAAGGGGATTCAATACGAGGAGCGCCATTTATTCAAAAATCCTCCATCAGTCAAAGAGTTATTGGATATTGTTAAAATGACTCATAATGGAATGGACGATATTTTGTCTACCAGAAGCAGAACCTTTAAAGAACTGGATAAGGATATTGAAGATATGACTGTATCCGAATTATTAGAAATGCTAAGCGAGGAACCCCGTCTCCTCCGTCGTCCCATTATTTTTGATGGGGAGAAGTTAATTATTGGCTTTAATAAATCAGCCATGGAAAACCTTTTAGCGTAAAATTATTAAGAAGTGGAAAACCAGCAGATAATAAGTCTGCTGGTTTTTTGTTGCACTTAAAATAGTTTAATCATCAAGTTTCTTTGTGGTAAAATAAAAAAACAGGGGTAAACACCAGAAAATTCAAAAGATATGAAAATTGAGGCGAGGGATTCAACATGGAAAACATATTATTGGAAAAAAATAACGGGATTGCATTAGTTACCTTAAATCGTCCTGAAGTAAGAAATGCTATAAGTTTTGAAATGGTAGAAGAATTAGATGAATGTTTAGATGAACTTGTGGCGGATTCAGAAGTTAAAGTGGTCATCTTTACAGGGGCAGGGGACATTGCTTTTGCTTCTGGTGGAGATTTAGTACAATTCGGGTCTGTTCGTACGAAAGATAAATCTCAACCGATGTTACTTAAGGTATCTCGTTTATTAAGTAAAATTGACCGTTTTCCAAAACCAACCATTGCCATGATTAATGGGGCTGCCATTGGCGGAGGGTGCGAATTTGCAACAGCCTGCCGCTTCCGTTTTGCCAGTGACAAATCTAAACTTGGTTTTGTACAAATTGGCATGCATATTATAACAGGTTGGGGCAGTGGCACTCGCTTAATGGAGAAAATCGGTACAAATCAAGGGTTAACCCTTCTATTAACTGGGGAAATGTTCGATTCCCAAAAAGGAAAAGAAATTGGTTTTATTACTGAAGTTTATCCCCAGGATGAACTAAAAGAGAGTGTATTTAAATTAGCCGAAAAAATTGCTAAACAACCCCTTCCAGGCATTTTAGCCTATATGAAAATTGCCAAAATGGTGGATTCTAATTTATCCAGAGAAGTATGTATTGAAGAGGAAATTGATCTTTGTTCTGATTTGTGGGGTTCTGAGGACCATTATGCAGTAATACAAAAATTCTTAAATAAAAAATAAAAGTGAATTATTTCCTCCGTATAAATTGCAAAGGGTTTGGATATGCTGTTTTACTAGAAAATCATTCTATGAATTCTATTAATGGCATAAAGATAGTTAAACAGGAATGCAATGAAAAACGGAGGGATATATAGATGACAGCGATACGTCAGGATGCATGGACACCCGATGACGACCTGCTCCTTGCGGAAGTAACGCTTCGCCATATTAGAGAAGGGAGTACTCAGCTTGCTGCCTTTGAAGAAGTGGGGCAAAGGTTAGGGCGTACTTCGGCCGCCTGTGGATTTCGATGGAATAGTGCGATTCGTAAAAAATATGAGGCAGCGATTCAAATCGCAAAAGCACAACGCCAACAATTAAAAAAGACCAGAAGAAAGTCCATTGTTGAACAACCTGAACTAAAAGTGGTTCATGATGTAGAGATTGCTTCGGAACTAGGGGATAAACCATTTGTTCTTGAAGAAGATATTTCACTTGATACGGTCATTCGTTTCTTGAAAGGCCAAAAGGAAAATCACAAAAAAATTAAATTATTTGAAAAAGAAATAGCTGAGAAAAATAAAGAATTACAACGCCTTCGTATAGAAAACGATTCTATGAGAAAAGAATTAAACAACATGAAAACGGATTATCAGGTGGTAAATGACGATTATAAAGCCTTGATTCAAATTATGGATCGGGCACGTAAAATGGCATTCTTAGCTGATGAAGATATGAATGTAGAAGATAAACCCCGGTTTAAAATGGACGCCAATGGCAATTTAGAACGTGTGGATTATAGATAAACACCATGTGAATAGAATCTTAGGGTTGAATTTATTTTAACCCTGGGGTTCTTTTTTTTTGCCCGGCGAAATAGTCAGAATAGTAAAGGGATTTGAAAGGGTGAATGAGATGAAGAAAATCGTCGCTTCAATGGCAGGAACAGTCATCGAGGTCCTTGTTCATGTAGGTGATAAGATTATCGTAGGCCAGGTTGTGGTCATATTGGAATCTATGAAGATGGAGGTTCCCATTGAAGCAGAAGTTGCTGGCAAAGTGTCCTGGATTAAAGTGAATACGGGTGATTTTGTCAATGAAGATGATATTCTTTTGGAGGTGGATGAGGGGAATGGGTGAAAAATATCCTGTATAATATGGTATACTTCTGAGAGGAAGGAGGCATGTCCTGTGCATATAGAAGAACTACAGATTCCTGCACCCCACTCTCTAATGGAAGATTATCTTTTTCAATTTGAAAAAGTGTCTCCCTTTTATACATATTCCCCTTATCGAAAAGAGAGTTGGATTGAAAGAGTTGAATGGTTGGAAGGCCATCCATTAAATCATAGAGATGAATTGGTTCAAGGTTTAATGGAGTATAATCAACAAGTTAATAACCATAAATCGGCATTTGCCAATATTACAAGACTACTGGACCAAAGATCCTGTGTTGTAATTGGTGGCCAGCAATCTGGGATCTTAACCGGACCTTTATATTCCATACATAAAGCCATTACGATTTTACAGCTAGCGGAAAAGAAGGAAAAAGAGCTGGGTGTTCCAGTGATCCCTGTCTATTGGATTGCTGGGGAAGACCATGATTATGATGAAGTGAATCATGTCTATATCCAATCTAAAGATGGAAAGGTTAAGAAAATCAAACTGGAAGAACAGCCATCAGGACGAATGTCCATTAGCCATTTTCTTCTTGCCGAAAATACCCTGGATGACTTTATAGAAGAGTTTTTTGCGGGGCAAATAGAAACAGAGTACACCATGGATTTAAAACAAACATTGCATGGGATGGCTGCCCAATCACAAACCTTAACTGATTTTTTTGCCAGGATTATGAGCTGGCTTTTCGGAGAAAAAGGTCTTGTGCTAGTAGATGCCACCCTTCCCTTTATTCGGCAATTAGAAAAGGAAACCTTTCGCGAAGTCATTATGGGAAATGAACAATTAAATGAAGCATTTATGAAGCAATCCAGAGAAATAGTAGAAGCTGGATATCATCGTCAGGTAGAAACAGAAGAACATAACGCCCATTTCTTTCTGTATGAAGATGGGAAAAGAACAGCTGTATTGAGGAAAGAAGAGGGTGTATTCTCCCTCAATGGAGGAGAAAAAACATTCACACGTGAAGATCTCCTTGTTCTTTTAGAAAATGAACCAGAACGGTTTAGTGCCAACGTTGTGACTCGCCCATTAATGCAAGAGCGTTTATTTCCTACCCTTGCTTTTGTCGGGGGTCCTGGGGAAATTGCATACTGGGGGTTATATCGCCAATATTTCTCTTTGTTTGGCATGGAGTTGCCCATTTTAATGCCCAGGATGACCTTTTCTATTGTAGAGGGGACCGTACAAAAGTATATGGAAAAATATCAAATCTCGTTAACAGACCTCTTTGGTCAGCTTGGAGAAAAAAGGGATGAGATTCTTCGTTCATTACAAACCTTCCATTTTGAAGAGGTTTTTGACCAGTTTCGTGGTCGGTTACGCCAGCAATATCAGGAGATTATTCAAGAGGCTGGTCATATGGAAACAGGTTTAATTAAGATTGGCGAAAAAAATCTTGATAAAATTCTTGAGCAGGTAAACTATTTCGAGAAAAAAACAGGTGAAGCCTTCCTGAAGAAAAACGAAGTCTTATTACGCCAGTTTGAACGGATTCAACTTTCCCTTTTCCCAATGGACAAACCCCAGGAACGTGTTTACAATATATTTGGTTATTTAAACAAGTATGGGTTATCATGGTTTAAGGAATTTGTTGGGGATTCTTATCATATAGATTCTCAACACATCGTGTGTTTTGCGAAATAAAATAGTTTTAAAGGCAGGAGGCGGTATATAAATGAGCACACAAAATGATAGCATGATTAAAGATATAAATTTAGCGCCAAGCGGCCATTTGAAAATTGACTGGGTAAAAGAACATATGCCCGTATTAAATGCCATTCGGGAACAATTTGAGAAAGAACAACCCTTTAAAGGGTTGAAAGTGGCAATTTCTCTTCATTTAGAAGCTAAAACAGCCTATCTTGCGAAAGTGGTGCAAGCTGGTGGGGCAGAAGTAACCATTACAGGAAGCAACCCCTTATCCACACAGGATGATGTATGTGCCGCTCTTGTTGAGGATGGAATTAGGGTGTTTGCTAAATATAATCCTGATCCAGAAGAGTATAAAGAGCATTTAATTAAAACTCTGGAAATTCGCCCAGATTTAATTATTGATGATGGTGGGGATTTAGTGACCATCCTTCACTCTGAACGGCCAGATTTACTAGAACAAGTGCGTGGGGGTTGCGAGGAAACCACAACTGGGGTTATTCGAAATCGGGCTCTGGAAAAATCCGGGCAATTAAAGTTCCCGATGATTGCTGTGAATGATGCCTATTGCAAATACCTTTTTGATAACCGTTATGGAACAGGTCAGTCTGTATGGGATGGAATTAACCGTACAACCAATTTAGTGGTAGCCGGCAAAACTGTCGTGGTGGTAGGCTATGGCTGGTGTGGCCGCGGGGTTGCTATGCGGGCAAAAGGATTAGGTGCTAAAGTCGTTGTTACGGAAGTAGATGGCATTAAAGCCATTGAAGCCTATATGGATGGGTTTGAAGTATTCCCAATGACCGAAGCAGCCAAACACGGGGATTACTTTGTCACTGTAACCGGAAATCGGGACGTCATCCGAGGAGAACACATTGCCAACATGAAAGATGGAGCCATTCTTTCCAATGCAGGACACTTTGATGTGGAAATAAATAAAGTGGAATTGGAATCCATTTCGGTTTCCAACCGGGTGGTTCGCAAAGATATTGAAGAATATGTTTTAAACAATGGACGGAAAATTTATTTACTGGCAGAAGGTCGTCTGGTGAACCTGGCAGCAGGGGACGGCCATCCAGCAGAAATCATGGATATGACCTTTGCTTTACAGGCGGCATCCCTTGCTTATGTAAATGAGCAATTTAAAGAAATTGGTCCTCGTGTTTTAA
Source organism: uncultured Paenibacillaceae bacterium (assembly GCA_937874515.1). Lineage (GTDB taxonomy): Bacteria > Bacillota > Bacilli > Aneurinibacillales > Aneurinibacillaceae > CALNBV01. The sequence goes on from CALNBV010000235.1 coordinate 54,818, forward strand.
ATGTTCCTTATGAATTAGATGAAAAGGTTGCCCGTTTAAAACTTGAAGCCCTTGGCATTGGTATTGACCAATTAACGCCTGAACAGATTAAGTACCTTGAAAGTTGGAATGAAGAATAGAAATGGAATAAAAATCCTCCTTTTATTAGGGAGGATTTTTTTGTATAATCACGAATATGAAGAAGTGTGGTAGAAAGTGGGGCGAAGTGGGGCCCAAGGAGAATTTGGTGGTGAACAAGTCATGTTCATGGGAGAATATCAACACAGCATTGATGAAAAGGGAAGATTAATTATCCCATCCAAATTCCGGGATGGACTAGGAGACACCTTTGTCATAACTCGTGGTTTAGACCAGTGCCTCTTTGTTTACCCTATGGAAGAATGGACCCTTCTTGAGAACAAATTGAAATCCCTTCCATTTACCCGGGCAGATGCCCGTGCCTTTACTCGTCTTCTATTTTCCGGAGCCACAGAATGTATTTTAGACAAACAGGGGAGGGTGACTCTTCCTGCTAATTTACGTTCCCATGCACTGTTAGAAAAAGACTGTATTGTGATTGGCGTCTCCAATCGAGTAGAGATTTGGAGTGCATCACAATGGCAACATTATTTTGAGCAATCAGGGGATTCATTCAACGAAATCGCCGAAAAAATCGTGGATTTTGATTTATAATCATCCCCGGGAGGTTTTAGTATGTTTCATCACATCACTGTTTTACAGCAAGAATCTGTTGAAGGGTTACAAGTGAAACCAGATGGCATTTACTTTGATTGTACGTTAGGGGGAGCTGGACACAGTTACCTTATAGCAAGTCAACTGGGTCCCAATGGTCGATTAATTGGGATTGATCAGGATGATATGGCACTTCAGTCTGCCAGAGAAAGACTATCTCCCTATATGGACAGGGTAACCCTGGTTAAAAGTAATTTTCGCCATTTAAAAGATATAAGCAAGGACTTAGATCTCCCTCATGTTGATGGTATCCTATTTGATTTAGGCGTTTCGTCTCCTCAATTAGACCAGGGGGATCGGGGGTTTAGTTATCAACAGGATGCCATGCTTGATATGAGAATGGATCGGGAACAGCCTTTAATGGCGTATCATGTTGTGAATGAATGGCCTGAGGAAGAAATCGCTCGCATTTTATTCGTATATGGGGAAGAGAAATTTTCCCGCAGAATCGCCAGAGAGATTGTGAATCAAAGGAATCGAAAACCCGTTGAAACCACAGGGGAATTAGTGGAAATTATTAAAAAATCCATTCCTGCTGCTGCCCGTCGTACAGGCCCACATCCCGCTAAACGGTCCTTCCAAGGAATCCGCATTGCTGTTAACGATGAGTTAAATGCTTTTCAAGAAGCGTTGAAGGATGGCATTGAACTATTAAGTCCTGGCGGAAGAATATGTGTCATTACCTTCCACTCTTTAGAGGACCGAATTTGCAAACAAATCTTCCAGGAATACAGTAAAGGGTGTACCTGCCCTCCTGGTTTTCCGATATGTGTGTGCGGGAATACCCCAATTATTAAGGTAATTACACGGAAACCTTTACTCCCTGGAGAGCAAGAATTAGAAGGAAATCCGAGGGCGCGTTCAGCAAAATTGCGCATCGGAGAAAAACGATAGAGGGAAGGGGAATGGATTTGTGAAAATATTCAACCATGGGAATCTTGCGGTTGATATTCAAAGAAAGACACAACCTGCAACCAAGACCGTTCAAAAGAAAAAAGTCATCCTTCGTTATGGCATCAGCGGAAAAGAAAAACTGGCCTACTTTATTGCTATTATGATTATTGTTTCTATTTCTTTAATGGTTCTGGCCAGATATTCGGAAGTGTCTAAATATAATTATCAACTCGTAGGAATCCAACAACAGATGAAACAGACACAGGAAGAAAATAATCAATTGAAATTACAAATTGATGCATTAAGCAATCCAGAGAGAATTAAAACTGTAGCCAATGAAATGGGTCTAGCCCAACATGAAGGTTCTGTAAAGGTTTATAAATAAGAAATTGCCTCAAATGAGGGGGTTACACCGGTGACAAGAAAGAGAATTGGGTATCGCACCTTATCTTTGGGAGTGCTATTTACGGCGCTCTTTTTTTTGCTTATTTTACGTACTTTTTGGATTCAAGTGGTAAAAAGCGAAGAAATTATGACGAAAGCCAATGATGTTTGGGAGCGGAGTTCAGGGGTAACGCCGAAACGGGGAGCCATCTTAGACCGGAATGGGGAAGTTCTTGCTTATACTTCCAAAGCCTATACCGTTATTGCTCGTTTACAACCCTATTCTAAAGGAAATCAGAATTATGTGAAGGATAAGGAAAAAACAGCGGTCCAATTGGCGCCGATTATCGGTGCTTCTGCAGAAGAAATTGTTGAAAAATTAAACAAGGATAGCAAACAAATAGAACTTCGTCCCTGGGGTTGGAAGATTAACGAAGATCAGGCGAAGAAAATTATTGCTCTTAAACTACCAGGGATTAGTCTATATGAAGAAAGCCGCCGTTACTATCCCAAAGGGGAATTCGCCTCCCATTTAGTGGGCTATGTTGATTTGGATGGCATGGCCCAAATGGGAATTGAAAAAACACAGAATCAGTCTTTAGCTGGAATCAAAGGCAGCATTAATATGAAAGTGGATCGGAAGGGAAATCCCATTCCTGGAGAAACAGAGGGAAATCGGCCTGTTATTGATGGGAGCAATGTGGTATTAACCATTGATAAACAAATTCAAGGGTATGTGGAACAGGCGTTAAATGAGATTTGGACCAAATATCAGGCGAAAGGGATTACTGTTATTGTCTCTGACCCTAATACCGGTGAAATCTTAGGGATGGGGAATCGACCATCCTTTAATCCTAATGAATATCGTAAAGCGGAAATGGGCCATTTTTTAAATTCAGCCATTGGCAGCAACTACGAACCAGGTTCAACCTTCAAAATCGTTACCCTGGCAGCAGCCATTGAAGAAGGATTATTTAATGCTAATGAATCCTTTATGTCAGGCTCTTATTCTAAAATAAAAAATGCCCCACCCATAAAGGACCATAATGGAGGAAAAGGATGGGGGACAATTACTTTTAAAGAAGGGGTTAAACGCTCAAGTAACGTGGCCTTTACAATCCTTGGTTATGAACGTTTACAAAGAGATAAATTATTTTCCTATTTTACTAAGTTTGGTTTTGGACAACGTACAGGTATTGAATTGCCAGGGGAGGAATCCGGGTTATTGAATACGAAAACCGAGAACCCCAGGGATATAGCCACCGTGGCCTTCGGGCAAGGGGTTGGGGTTACCGCCATCCAGCAAGTAGCAGCAGTTGGTGCAGTAGCCAATGGGGGCAATTTAATGAAACCTTATCTGGTAAAAGAAATTTGGGATAGCAAAAATAAAAAACTTCTTTCAACTAGCAAACCAAAAGTAGTCAGAAGAGTTGTATCAGAACAAACCAGCGCACAGGTAAGAGAGTTATTATCTGCCGTTGTTAATGAAAAAAACGGAACGGGCCAGGGCTATGCCATGGAAGGTTTCCAGGTAGCGGGGAAAACAGGAACAGCCCAGGTTTTTGAAAATGGAAAGTATGTTGAAGGGAAATATATTACATCCTTTATTGGTTTTGCTCCAAAAGATAATCCTAAACTTCTTATTTATGTTGTGGTGGATCAACCAGAAATTGATAATCAAGGAGCTGGTGGAACTCTAATCGCTGTACCAATCTTCAAATCAGTGATGGAAAATAGTTTGCGTTATTTGCATTATATTCCTGTGATTCCTGGGAAAACAGAAGCGGGTACCGATAGTTTATCCTTTACTATGCCTTCTTTAGCGGGTTTAACAGTAGCTAACGCTGAAAAGCAATGCAAGAATTTGGGATTGACCTTTGAGAAATTCGGAAATGGAAATACAGTGATTAGACAAATCCCTGCTCCGGGAACGTCTATGGTACAAGGAGGAAAAGCCATTTTATTAACTTCAAATGAGAAGGTGGCAATGCCAGACTTGACAGGAAGAACCTTACGGGAAGTTACGGAAGTATGTGAATTGTTAGGGATTAAACTGGTAAGCGCCAAAGGGGTAGGATATGTAGTTTCTCAAACCATTGCTCCAGGGACTCTGTTGGGTAAAGGGCCAAGCCTCCAGGTGCAATTGTCACCGAAAAACCCATAGCTTGTTCTATCTTATCTCTTCTTTGAATAGGGTATTTCTTGAGAAGACCCTTATTGAGGAGGAGTATTAGATTGCGAGTATCTGGCGTAACTGTTCGAAGAAGGATCTTTGTTTCATTAATTGTGGGCTTGATATTTTTTAGTGTATTAATCTTTCGTTTAGGTTATATCCAAATCTTTAAAGGGCAATGGTTAAGTGAGAATGCTGAGGATCTTTGGAGTCGCAATATATACTTTGAAGCGCGAAGAGGAAAGATTTATGACAGAAATGGCGTGTTGTTAGCCTATAATGTTAGTGTCCCATCTATTTGGGGTGTGCCTGCCCAAATTAAAGACCCTGTAGGCACCGCCAAAAAGCTTGCTCCTATTTTGAAACAAGATGAAAAGAAAATTTATAAAGAAATATCAAAGAAGCAACTCCTTGTTAGGGTACCCGGTGGACGGAAAATAGAACAAGCAGTAGCTTCCCAGGTCCAACAATTAAATTTGCCAGGAATTCGGTTAGCGGATGATAATAAACGTTACTATCCTAAAGGGGCTTTTCTTTCCCATGTGTTAGGATTTACAGGAATTGATAATCAAGGGTTAACAGGAATTGAGAAAATTTACGATAAGAAGCTTAATGGGGAACGAGGGTATATCTCCTTTAATTCCAATGCGAAGGGGGAAATTATCCCGGGGACAACAGAACAATTTGTCCCTCCAAAAGATGGTGCTGATTTACATTTAACCATTGATTCTAATATCCAAACCATTATTGAGCGAGAACTAAATCAGGTGGCAGCCCAGTATCAACCTGATGATGCCCTTGTGATTGCAGTATCTCCTAAAACAGGGGAAGTTCTTGGGATGGCCAGTCGCCCCCATTACAACCCTGAAACCTATAAAGATTACCCTTCTTCTGTTTATAACCGGAACCTGCCCATTTGGAAAACCTATGAGCCAGGTTCAACATTTAAGATTATTACCTTAGCAGCAGCCTTGCAAGAAGGCAAAGTAGATTTATTAAACGATACCTTTGATTGTCCAGGAGAAATCAATGTCGCTGGAACAACCATCCATTGTTGGAAACGTGGGGGTCATGGACACCAAACCTTCTTAGAAGGGGTAGAAAACTCCTGTAACCCTGGATTTGTACTAATGGGACAACGATTAGGCAAAGAGAAATTATTTGAATACATTAAGAAATTCGGTTTTGGGCAAAAGACAGGAATTGACCTTCTTGGGGAAGAAAATGGCCTTCTTTTTAAATTAAATCGAGTAGGGCCTATTGAGTTAGCTACCACGTCCTTTGGCCAGGGGGTGTCTGTCACGCCTATTCAGCAGGCGATGGCTGTTTCTGCGGCAGTAAATGGCGGGACTCTCATGAAGCCTTTTGTAGCAAAAACTACCACAGACCCGGTGACAGGGAAAGTGATTGAGGAAACAAAACCGCAAAAAGTGGGTCAGATTATTTCTCCGGAAACCTCAGCAAAGGTGCGCCATGCATTACAGAGTGTGGTTGCCAATGGAACAGGGCGGAACGCCTATGTTGACGGGTATCAGGTGGGTGGAAAGACCGGTACTGCCCAGGTTGTTGAAAATGGAGTGTATTCTAGCAATAAATATATCGTATCTTTCATTGGGTTTGCTCCAGGGGATAATCCAGAAATGGTCATTTATGGTGCAGTATCTAATCCAAAAGCATTGGCTTTTGGTGGCTTAATTGCAGCCCCAATGGTCAAGAATATCATAGAATCATCTGTCCGATATTTAAATATTCCCCCTAAGTCTACAGGCATGGAGAAAAAGTATAAATATCCAGATAAGAAAATCGTACAGGTGCCCAATCTCGTTGGTTTAACCCGTCAAGAACTAGTGAATAACTATTATACATTCTCCCTTGATATACGCGGAACAGGGAATAAAGTCATCTATCAATCACCTCAAGCGGGAACAAGGGTTGAAGAAGGAGCGGGAATTAGTATCCTTCTGGGTGACAAATAAGGAAAAGAGCATTACAATGAATGACGGTGGAAATTTATTCAATGATGTAGGAAACAAGGGAAAGTAGGTGGAAGGGAATGCAACTTCGTGATTTGCTGAAGGCCTTGTCCATTTCCCGGACCATTGGCAATGATCAAATAGAAATTACAGGGATTACTGCAGATTCTCGTCAGGTAAAACCAGGGGATTTGTTTGTATGCCTTACAGGTTTTACTGTAGATGGCCATCAATATGCTGCTAAGGCGCAAGAATTAGGGGCGGTGGCGATTCTGGCAGAAAAGGAAATTCAAGTGGATGTGACAAGGGTATATGTGCCTGATACACGCCGGGCCATGGCCATTCTCGCAGATTTTATTTTCAAACAACCCTCCCATGATATGAAAGTGATTGGGGTTACAGGTACCAATGGAAAAACGACCACCACACATATTATCCAGTCAATTATGGAACAAGTGGGTCATTCCACCGGTGTGATTGGTACCATTGAAATGAGAATAGGGGATCAGGTACGCAAGGCAGTGAATACTACCCCTGATGCCATTGATTTGCACGAATCCCTCCGTTGGATGGCAGATGCTGGCGCTGAGTATGCGGCCATTGAAGTATCCTCCCATGCCCTTGATCTTGGCAGGGTAAGAGGGGTCCGCTTTGTCGGAGCCGTATTTACGAATTTAACCCAGGACCATCTGGATTATCATAAAACCATGGATCAGTATAAACAGGCCAAATCCCTTCTTTTCTCCCAATTAGGGAACGATTATGAACAGGATGATATGAAATACGCCGTACTAAATATGGATGACCCTGCAAGTGATTATTTTGCCAGGGTTACTTCCGTTCCTGTTGTAGGTTATGGAATGAATAAGGAAGCGGATGTTCGTGCCAGTAATGTGGAAATGAATGCACGGGGCACCCAATTTCAACTAGAAACCTATAAGGGGAACATTGATGTGTTTACTCCTCTTATGGGGCTGTTTAACATTTATAATATTTTGGCCGCAGTTGGAGTTTGTTTAATGGAGGGAATTACTCTTCAACAAATTAAAGAAGGCTTATCCAATGTGCAAGGTGTACGGGGAAGGTTTGAGGCGGTAGATGCCGGACAGGAGTACACAGTCATTGTGGATTATGCCCATACTCCCGATGGATTGGAAAATGTTTTAAAAACCATTGATGAATTTGCAACCGGGGAAGTATACTGTATCGTTGGTTGCGGTGGGGATCGGGATCGTACCAAACGGCCAATTATGGCACAAATTGCTGCCCGCTATTCCCATTTTGCGATTTTAACTTCTGATAATCCTCGTTCAGAAGATCCAGAAGGGATTATCGAAGATATGGTTGAGGGGCTTACAATGACAAAAGTACCACAGGAGAAATACGTAACCCTTGTGGACCGGCGAGAAGCCATTCGCTATACAATCGGTCGAGCAAAGCCAGGGGATGTGATTCTTATTGCTGGCAAAGGCCATGAAACCTATCAAATTATTAAAGATCAAGTTCATCATTTTGATGATAAAGAAGAGGCATATTTTGCCATACTAAATAAGAAGAAAATGGATGGAGAGCGTTAGAGAGGAGGCTTTATCATTATGGTTGTTAGAGAATTATTTTTCGCGATAGCCGCTGCATTTCTTATTGCGGTTATTGTGGCCCCACTCTTCATCCCGGTGCTGCGTCGTTTGAAATTTGGACAGACAATTCGTGAGGAAGGTCCACAGGGCCATCAGAAAAAAGCAGGAACCCCAACCATGGGTGGGATTATTATTTTGCTTGCTTTTACTATTACTGTTTTGCAATTTGCAGAAAAAACGCCAGAAATATTTTTATTGTTATTTATTACCCTTGGATACGGGTTAATTGGATTTTTAGATGATTTTATTAAAATTAGCTTAAAAAGAAACCTTGGCTTAACCGCTAAACAAAAACTGTTGGGACAATTAATTATTGGTGCTGTCTTTTATTATGGGTATATCAAAAGCGGATACGATACGGTGATCTCAATTCCATTGATTGACTGGCACTTAGATTTAGGTTGGTTTTACTTCCCACTGGTTATGCTCATGATGTTATATTTCTCCAATGCGGTGAATTTAACTGATGGCCTTGATGGATTATTGGCTGGAACTGGGGCCATTGCTTTTAGCGCTTATGCAGTGATTGCCTGGATGTTAAGCCAGATGGATATTGCTATATTCTCAGCAGCAGTGGTGGGTGCGGTTTTAGGATTTCTTGTGTATAATGCCCATCCAGCCAGGGTATTTATGGGAGATACAGGATCTCTTGCCCTTGGAGGAGCCTTAATCGGGATTGCCCTCCTGACGAAAACGGAAATTCTTGTTATACTTATTGGCGGTGTTTTTGTTATGGAGGCACTATCTGTTATTATTCAAGTAATTTCATTTAAAACGAGAAAAAAACGAGTCTTTCGAATGAGTCCCTTGCACCATCATTATGAATTAGGTGGTTGGTCAGAATGGCGGGTTGTTGTTACATTCTGGGTCGCAGGGTTAATTTGTGCTGGTCTCGGCGTTTATATTGGGGTGTTAAATTAAAATGTCTATGGATAAAACGAAAGAACTATATTCAGGTAAAAAAATTGTAATTCTGGGCCTTGCTAAAAGCGGAGTTGCCATTGCAAAAATTATGAAAAATGCTGGGGCTACTGTGGTTGTAAACGACAGAAAACCTGAGGAAGAGTGCCAGGGTGTAGCTGAATTAAGAGGATTGGGGATTCCTGTGATTTGTGGGAGCCATCCAGATGACCTCATTGATGCTTCTATAGATTTGCTTATTAAAAACCCGGGGATTCCATATGGGATTTCTCCTATAGAAAAAGCACTGGAATTAGGGATTCCCGTTGTTACTGAAGTGGAAATCGCCTATCAAATATCTCCTGCGCCCATTATTGGGATTACAGGGTCCAATGGGAAAACCACAACCACCACTCTCGTAGGGTTAATTTTAGAGGAAGGTGGCCGATCTCCTGTTGTTGCTGGCAATATTGGGACTGTTTTAAGTGAACAGGCAGTTAACATTCAATCCAAGCAGGTGTTTGTAGCAGAGTTAAGTAGTTTCCAATTAAAGGGAACCCAAACTTTTCGTCCCTGGATTGGTTGCTTACTGAATGTTTATAATGCTCATTTGGATTACCATAAAACAAAAGAAGATTATGTACATAGCAAAAGAAACCTATTTGTGAATCAGACAGCAGAAGATATTGCTGTTTTTAACTATGATAATTCCTATTGCCGGGATATGGCAGAAGGATTAAAAAGTAAGGTTCTATGGTTTAGTTTAACCCAGGAAGTAGAGCAAGGGAGTTTTCTTAAAGAGGGGAAAATTTGTTTCCGCCATGCACTTGATGGAGAAATAGAAGAAATAATCCCCATTGAAAATATTGCTCTTCCCGGGGAACATAATTTGGAAAATGTATTGGCAGCTGTTACCATTACTCGTGCTGCAGGGGTTTCCTCACAAGTGATTCAACAGGTATTAACCACCTTTACTGGGGTTGAACATCGCCTTGAATTCGTAGGGGAAGTCGATGGGGTTAAATATTATAACGATTCTAAGGCAACCAATCCGGAGGCAGCAAGCCGGGCCATTCGTTCATTTAAACAGCCCATTGTCCTTATTGCAGGTGGGTTGGATCGGGGCATTGACTTTAAAGAGTTAATCCCTCATTTCCAAAATCGGGTGAAAACGTTACTAACTTACGGGCAAACTGCAGAAATCCTTTTAAAAAGAGGGGAAGATGCTGGAATTAAGAATTTAATTCGCGTCGATAATGTTAATGACGCGGTTGCCAAAGCCCATCAAGTTGCTGAAGGGGGAGAAGTGGTTCTTCTTTCCCCGGCATGTGCTAGTTGGGATATGTATACCTCCTTCGAAGAACGGGGAAGCATGTTTAAGCAATCCGTGCATAAGCTTAAAACAAGCCCATAACCTGTCCGGAGGTTTCATGATCAGGAATTGAACGATTCGGAGAGGGGGGCAATATCCTTAAAAAGTATGGGGTGTTTCTCTTGTCGAAGGTACGTTCGAATCCTGATTTTCTTATTATAATTACGACTTTTTTCCTTTTGGCCATTGGAGTAGTGATGGTTTATAGTTCAAGTGCAGTGGTGGCTGCACAAAATGGAGACCCTTTTCATTTTTCCAAGAGACAGTTGATATTTGCTGTTTTAGGGGTTGTTTCCATGTTTGTCACTATGAACATTGATTACTGGTTCTGGAAGAAATGGGCCAATACCGGATTAATTATATGTTTTGTTTTGTTGGTTGTGGTATTGATTATTGGAAATGAAGTCAATGGAGCCAAAAGTTGGTTGGGCATCGGTGCCTTTGGCATTCAGCCTGCGGAGTTTACCAAATTGGCCATGGCTGTTTTTTTAGCCAAGTGGTTATCGGAACACCAGAAAGATATTATTTCTTTCAAAAAGGGCCTTGTCCCCAGTTTAACCATTGTATGTTTAGCCTTCGGTTTAATTATGTTACAGCCTGATTTGGGAACAGGTACGGTGTTGCTGGGAACTTCTTTATTAATGATTTTCATATCCGGCGCTAGATTAAAACATTTAATGGGTTTAGCCTTAATCGGTGTTGCCGGCTTTGCAGCGTTGATTATTGCAGCCCCTTATCGGATTAAACGGATTACAGCTTTTATTGACCCCTGGCAAGATCCACTGGGTGCAGGGTATCAGTTAATTCAATCCTTGTATGCCATAGGCCCAGGGGGAATCATGGGTTTAGGAATAGGTATGAGTCGGCAGAAGTTTTTATATTTACCTGAACCTTATAATGATTTTATTTTTTCTATTATTGCTGAGGAGTTAGGTTTTATTGGGGGGACTACTGTATTATTGCTCTTCCTTTTGTTATTATGGCGTGGAATGAGAGTTGCTATTACAGCACCCGATTTATTTGGCAGTTTATTAGCAGTGGGAATTATTGGCATGGTGGCCATCCAGGTGGTTATTAATATAGGGGTTGTTACTGGCCTGTTTCCTGTAACGGGGATTACTTTGCCCTTCTTAAGTTATGGGGGTTCTTCCTTAACTCTCATGTTAACTGGAATTGGCGTTTTATTAAATATCTCCCGGCATGTTAAAGGATAAACACGAAATGAATTAAAGGATGGGTTATGGGATGAAGATGATTATTAGTGGGGGAGGAACGGGAGGCCATATTTATCCAGCTCTTGCTATTGCAAGGGAAGTATTGCGCCGTGAGCCGGACTCCCAAATTTTATATATTGGAACGAAAAAGGGCCTTGAATCCGATTTAGTGCCTAAAGAAAATATTCCTTTTGAAGCTGTAGAAATTACAGGGTTTAAACGGAGCCTTTCATTTGAAAATGTGAAAACCATCTGGCGTTTTATTAAGGCCACAAAAAGAGCAAAGAAATTGATTGCTGACTTTAAACCGGATGTGGTTGTAGGCACAGGGGGATATGTGTGCGGGCCTGTTGTGTATGCAGCCAGTTCGTTAAAAGTTCCTACTCTTATTCATGAACAAAATGTAATCCCAGGGTTAACTAATAAATTTTTATCTCGCTATACGAATCGGATTGCGGTGAGTTTTTCTGGTTCTGCTGAATATTTTCCAAAGGGCAAAACCGTTGTCACCGGCAATCCCCGGGCAACGGAAGTGGTGCGGGCAGATGGAGAAAAAGGTTTAAGATCCCTGCAAATTCCTTCTGGGAAAAAGGTTGTCCTCATTGTTGGGGGGAGCCGTGGGGCTAGAGCCATTAATGAAGCCGTATCTGAAATGATTCCCCTTATTGGGAATCACCAAGAATACCATTTTATATATGTAACCGGTGAAGTCCATTATCAAGGTGTACAAGATCAAATTCAAAAACTTGCTTCTTTCCCGGGAAA
>CALNBV010000236.1 GCA_937874515.1 uncultured Paenibacillaceae bacterium
AAACTCTCCAATAAAGGTAAAAGTTTTGCCTGAACTTCAAGCTTTGCTAGCTATTAAAAAATTAAAATCAAGAAATTGATTAGGATCGCATTCTAGCTTTTTACTGTTCAGTTTTCAAGGAACTGCGTCGCTGTTTGTTAGCGACTTGTTTATATTATCAAATAGGCTTTGGCTTGTCAACAACAATCGACAATTTTCTTTTTTAAAAAAAAATTCAGAGGGCAAAACTAAAAAGTTTTGCCCTCTTTTTTACGTATTTAAATCAGCAATATTGCCAGTGGACATATAAATCGTCCATTCTCCAATATTTGTTGCGTGATCACCGATCCGCTCCAAATGCTGGATCAATTTTAAGAATTGAACCCCTTCACTGACATACTCACTATCAATTTTCATGGCATTTTCCAAATTGACCATGTTTTTGCGAAAGTAAGTATCAACAACGTCATCCATACTATCGAGAGTTCTTGCATAGCTAATGAGTCCATCTTCCAAACAGTTAAGGCTTACTTTAATCATTTCTCTTACTTTTTCCGCCATAGGAGGAATATCAAAAAGCAACGTACTTCCTTGATTACCATTTAACCGAACCACTACTTTCGCAATTTCAACGGACAGATCACCGATTCTCTCCAGATCAGTTGCAATTCTAAGATAGGCACCGATGGTTCGTAAATCCTTGGCAACCGGGGCATGTAAAGCAATGAATTCTAAGCTCTTTTTAAACATTTTCTCTGCAAGTACATTTAATTTTTCATCATGAACAATCACATCTCTTGCAGTGGCAATATCCCTGTCTTCAAAGGATTTCCAGGCTCTTAAAAAACCGATTTGAGCTAAAGAAGCCATGCGCAAAAGATCCTGTCTTAAGAGATCTATCTTAATATTCGGCAAAGGAAATTCCACCTTCCTTATTTTACTTGCGCACTAGCCTCTGAATTTTGTTATCCAAAACGACCGGTAATATAATCCTCTGTCTTCTTTTGGGAAGGTTTAGTAAACATTTTTTTTGTTTCAGTATGTTCAATTAAATTTCCCATATAGAAAAACGCAGTAGAATCTGAAATACGAGCCGCTTGATGGAGATTATGTGTCACTATAATAATTGTATATTCCTGTTTTAACTCGACTACTAAATTCTCAATTTTTTGGGTTGAAAGTGGGTCAAGAGAAGCGGTTGGTTCATCTAATAATAAAATATCAGGCTTTAAGGCTATGGCCCTTGCAATACACAGACGTTGTTGTTGTCCACCGGACAAGGCATAAGCTGATTTATGCAAGCGATCCTTTACTTCATCCCAAAGTGCAGCTTTTCGCAAACTTGACTCTACTATTTCATCTAATTCCTTTTTTTTCTTCCCGTAATACTTAGGAGCAAAGGCAATATTATCATAGATGGATTTATAAAATGGATTTGGTTTTTGAAAAACCATTCCCACCTTTTTTCTTAACTGATCCACCTTAATTGCATCAGAATAAATATCTTCCTTATCTAATAAGATTTCTCCTGTAACACGAGTATTCGGAATAAGATCATTCATTCTATTTAAGCTACGCAAAAAAGTGGATTTCCCACAACCGGAAGGTCCGATAAAAGCAGTAACACTGCTTTTGGGAAAAGTAATGTCTACATTGCGAATAGCTTGCGTTGGCCCATAATAAATAGATACGTCAGAACACTCTATTATATTATTGTTCATTTTTAAAAAATCCTCCCCTGTCCCGATGGTTTATGGAAATTATGAATGTGACGTAATACGGCGATAGATCCATGAACCAAACCAGCGAGCAGTAATATTGAATACTAGCACTGAAAGCACCAAAATTGCTGAAGCTCCATCGGCAACTTCCCGAGCATCTGGTATAAGACCCTCAGTGTTTACTTTCCAAATATGCACCGCAAGAGTTTCTGCAGGACGGAAAGGATTTAATGGATGTGAACTTGAGGTTATATCCATGCTGGTAAAATCTAAAGCAGGAGATGACATCCCTGCAGTAAACAAGAGAGCTGCCGCTTCCCCAAAAACCCTCCCTGATGCTAAAATCGTCCCTGTTAAAATTCCAGGAATGGCAGCAGGTAAGATGACATGAGTGATGGTTTTCCATTTGGAAATGCCAAGAGCTAAACTAGCTTCAATTTGTTCCTTTGGCACCGTCTCAATGGCTTCTTCCGTAATACGTACCATGAGAGGAAGATTAAATACTGCTAAAGCAAGAGCACCAGATATAAGAGAGTATCCCCAACCTGTATACGTAACAAAGATTAAGAGGCCAAACAAACCTACAACAATAGACGGAAGGGAAGAAAGTACTTCTATACTTGTGCGAATCCCATTAGTAAGTTTATTTTTTGGAGCATACTGGCTTAAATAAATACCTGCCCCCAACCCAAGAGGAGTTGTAATAAGCATGGTCAAGATTAATAAATAAAATGAATTAAATAATTGTGGACCAATACCACCCCCAGCACTTAATGATTCAGGTGGGGATGTAACAAAATCCCAATCTATTACACTTAATCCATTATAAAGTATATATCCAAGTAATCCCGCTAAAATGAGAATGATCAAATAGGCAAAGGATGTAATAATAATGGTTGCGACTCGGTTGGCTAGTTTTGCGTTCATTGATTTACATCACCTTTTTCTTTCCTATTAAACGTATGAGGAGAATAAATACAAAGGACATAATTAACAACAACAAGCTCATAGACCACAGGGCGTTATTAGCAACAGTCCCCGCAATGGTATTACCCATGTTCGCTGTAATTCCACTGGTTAACGTATTGGTAGGATCCAAAATACTGGTAGGTAACGCTGTCGTGTTTCCAATTACCATTTGAACGGCGAGGGCTTCACCAAAGGCCCTGGACATTCCTAAAACCATGGCTGTTAAAATCCCGGGCAATGCTGTCCGTAGTACTACCCGCCAAATGGTTTGCCAGCGTGTGGCTCCTAAGGCCAGGGACGCATTTCTTAAATCCTGGGGAACTGCTTCCAGGGCATCTGCAGCAAGACTAGTAATGGTAGGAATAATCATCACCGATAATACAATTCCCCCGGCTAGAATGCTGAAACCCATGGTATCATCAAAGGTATTGCGAATAAAGGGAACCAAAACACTTAACCCAATAAACCCATACACAACGGAAGGAATTCCAACCAACAATTCAATGACTGGTTTCAATACTTTTTTACCGAACCTGGGTTTTATTTCAGTCATATAAATGGCGGCTCCAATACTTAAAGGAGCTGCAATGGCCACAGCTAAAAATGTGACAACAAAGGATCCGAAAATGAAGGGAAATGCACCGAATTTTCCTGGTTCACCATCTGGATTCCATTGGGTTCCTGTTAAAAATTCACCAATACTCACATCATTTTTGAAAAACGTTGCTAACCCTTTTGATCCAATAAAATAAGTAATTGAAATGGCCGTAATCAATAAGATGGCGGCGCAAATTAATGTAAGGGTCCGTCCTAATGTATTTTCCCACTTTTGTTTGGACATTCTCCGGTTTCCTCCTAAGAAACTTGGTCATCCCTGCCTTAAAAACGCCATAAAAGACCGGGAATGAACCATTCCAGATCCTTTATGGCAATACATTCATTTATTTTGGCTTCTTTACTTTTGAGTAATTTTACCTTCAGCAGAGCGTTCTACTTTCATATCTGTGATTGCGATGAATCCAGCCTTTGGAACATCATTTTTCTGTACTGCATCAGAAAGCATGTAGTCGATAAAAGCTTTCGTTAAGTCGGTAGGTTCTCCTTTGGTGTACATATGTTCATATGCCCACACTGGATAGTCATTAGTTACGATTTTTTCTTTCGTTGGTACAACCCCATTAAGGTTTAAAGCAATAAGTTTTGTGTTCTCAGCTTTAATATAAGAAAGGGCGAGATAGCCAATTGCACCAGGAGTATCTTCAACAATTTTCTTTACAGTACCGGATGATTCTTCAGTGATTCCTTGAGCTTCTTGATTTTTATCAAGAGCAAAGGTGTGGAAAGTCGCACGAGTACCAGAAGAAGCAGGACGGTTAACTAATTGGATTTTCAAATCTGGTCCGCCAATTTCTTTCCAGTTGGTTACTTTACCAGTAAATACTTTGATTAAATCATCTTTGGAAATATTGTTGTCTTTCAGTTTAACTTGAGAGTTTACTACAGCGGCAATCCCTACAACGGCTACTTTATTATCTTTTAATTCACCAGCTTTAGGAGCGATCTCTTTCTTTTCTTCTGCAAAAATATCAGAATTACCGATATTTGCACCGCCAGAAAGAACCTGGGATAATCCAGTACCGCTTCCGCCACCTTGAATTTGAATTTGAGCTTCAGAATTTTTATCCATAAATCCTTTCGCTGCATTTTCAACAAGAGGTTGTAATGCCGTAGATCCTACTGCAGTAATGGAACCTTTTACTGTTCCAGCAGTATTATTTGTGTCTTTGCTTCCGCAACCAGTAAGCAATGCTCCAAAGGATAAGGTAAGCGCTAGTAAAACAGGGGAGAATTTGTTACGCATGAACTTCTTCCAACTCCATTCATCTGTAATGTGTAATGGTTATCTTATATTTTTATATTACAGGGGAATTGTTAATGAATTGTTAACAGAGAGTAAATCTATTTTTAGGATTTCTATTAACTTTTTATTAAGGAATTCTCGTGTTTTTTATAGTAAACTTTGGATAGACTATTATTTTGAACGGGGGTAACCATGAAAACGAGAGGAAGGCCTGATTTTCTACTCATAGTTTTGACGTTAATTCTAGTAAGCATTGGCCTTGTGATGGTCTACAGCTCAAGTTCAATTTTTTCCTTAATCGAGGAAAATAATGATAAATACTATTTGCAAAAACAAATCATGTGGGCAGTGCTTGGAATCATCGGCATGTTTACGTTGATGAATATTCCTTATACTTTTTTCAAGAAACACTTTGTGAAAATCCTTCTCTTTTCCCTCCTATTATTAGTGGCTGTTTTAATTCCTGGAATTGGGACTGAGAGAAACGGGGCACGAAGTTGGATTATACTTGGCCCAGCCTCAATACAACCCGCTGAATTTGCAAAGTTGGCTTTGATTATTTATCTTGCAGCACTTATATCAAAAAAGGGGGAGAAGTTCCGGGATTTCAAAAAAGGCTTACTGCCAACCATGATTGTCCCCTTTGTCCTCTTCCTTTTAATTTCCCTTCAATCGGATTTAGGATCAGGAATGATTTTACTGGCAACAGCCTTTATGGTGATTTATGCCGGTGGGGCTAATTTAAAACATTTAGGGACTATTGCCTTAGGTTTTGTCGGTCTCATTCTTCTCTTTATTTTAACCTCATCTTATCGAATTCAGAGGTTCCTTAACTTTGCAAACCCCTGGAATGATGGGTTGGGGGGATTAGGGACAGGCTATCAACTTGTCCATTCCTACTTTGCCATTGCCCATGGTGGATGGACCGGGGCTGGTTTCGGGAAAAGCATTGAAAAATATCTTTATCTGCCTGAAGCACAGACAGATTTTATCTTTGCAATATTTTCTGAGGAAATGGGATTTTTCGTGGTTCTCTTTTTCCTTCTCTTTTATCTCTTCTTTTTATGGCGAATTCTTATTGTTACCTTCCGGGCTAAGGACTTATTTGCCAAATTAATTGGGATTGGAATTGTCAGCATGATTTTTATTCAGGCCTTCATTAATATTGGCGGGGTCATTGGATTAATTCCTTTAACTGGGGTTCCCCTCCCATTTATTAGTTACGGCGGTTCTTCCCTTCTCTTAAACTGCCTAAGTATGGGCATTGTATTAAGTATCTCCAGAGAATATTCAAAACAAAAAGTACAGAAAGTGTTAAATGAAACAAAGGCTATCACCAACCCTTAAATTAAGGGCAGTGATAGCCTTCCTTTTTGCTTTACATGACTTCTTTCAATATGGATACGACTTCTGTTAACTCTTCTTCATTTACTGTTCGAAAATCAAGAATCAATTTTTCATCCTGAATTCGGCCAATAATGGGAGTAGAAGCATACCTTAATTTCCTTTCCAAAGAGGCAGTACTTGCAGTCCGTGGACGAAGGGATAAGACCCAGGTGGGAATAATCACCCCAGGAAGAGTTCCTCCTCCTACTTCCCCAACATCTTTCCCCATGTTTATTTCATAATCGCTGACATATTCATCACGCAGAGAATAAAAAACGTATTCCGTTTTCCGCCGTACTTCCTCTAAAGGGAATAATAGATCTCTAATAACTGGAATTTCCTCTTTGGCCCTTTCAGGATTGACATAAGAAAGCAAGGTAGATTCAAGAGCAGCAAGGGTCATTTTATCTACCCGCAACACCCGGGCCAATTGATTCCTTTTCAAGCGGTCAATGTATTCCTTTTTTCCAACAATGATTCCTGCCTGGGGGCCCCCTAATAGTTTGTCACCACTAAAGGATACAAGGTCTGCTCCTTCTTCAATGGCTTTCCCCACAACAGGTTCATTGCCAATGCCATATAAGGATAAATCAAACAAAACCCCGCTGCCTAAATCTTCATAAACAGGCACCCCATATTGTTTGCCAAGTTCTACAAGTTCCCTTAATGTAGTTTCCCGGGTAAATCCCATGACCCGGAAATTGCTAGTGTGGACTTTCATTAATAAAGCGGTTTCCTGGCAAATGCCCTTTTCATAGTCACGAGGGTGGGTTTTATTAGTGGTCCCCACCTCTTTTAAATTGGCTCCACTTTCCTCCATGATTTCTGAGATACGAAAAGAACCGCCAATCTCCACCAACTGGCCACGGGACACAATGACTTCTTTATTCCGGGCCATTTCCCGTAAAACAAGAAAAACAGCAGCAGCATTATTATTAACGATCATGCCAGCTTCTGCCCCGGTGATCCGGGTGAGCAATCTTTCTACATGGGTATGGCGGGAACCTCTTTCCCCCTCATGGATTTTGTATTCCAGGTTACTATAAGATGCCGCCGTATCTATGACATGTTTAATGGCTTTTTCCGAGAGGACAGCCCGTCCAAGATTGGTATGGAGAATGACTCCTGTGGCATTAATCATACGCCTTAAATGGTATTGATATAGATTGTCCATTTCTTGCGCTAGCTTATCAATCCAGTAACCAATACTCTCCACTTCTTGTAAAGAACAAGTGGTTTGGCTTTGTAGAATGCTCTTCCGTTCCCTCTCAATAATCTGTTGCACAAAAGGAAGGATGTCCTTGTCCCCGTATCCCTGCTGGTTTTTCCACAAAATCATTTCAGGGGTGTTTATCAATTTGTGTACAGCGGGTAAACTTCGTAATAATCCTTGTTTATTGACTTCCATATCCGTGGAAACCTCCACTATTAATAAAGATGCCTTGTTATTCAACGATGATTTTCCCAGGATGTTGGTCTTTTACTTTACCAATCAAACTTGCCTGTGCTACACCTGTATCTCTCATCCTGGCCACTAACTCTTCTCCTTCTTCTGCAGGTACACTGAGCAAGAGTCCGCCAGAAGTAATGGCATCACAAAGAATCCATTGATTCAGTTGGTCCATCTCTTCCGGGTATGTGACTGTTTCACTTAACCAGGTATGATTGGATTTTGTCCCACCTGGAACTGCACCTTGTTCTGCTAATTCACGGGTACCTTCAAGAATGGGGACAGCATGGAAAGAAACCGTAATTCCTACCCCACTGCCCGTAGCCATTTCACTTAAATGGCCTAATAACCCAAATCCTGTGATGTCCGTAGAACTATGAACGGTAAACTCTTTTGCCACCTCAGCGGCCTTTTTATTTAACGTAGCCATTAATTCTGTCACCTTTTGGATTCCTTCAGTTGAAACCAGGCCTCGTTTAATCCCTGTGGTTTGGATTCCAACACCTATGGGTTTGGTTAAAATAAGAACATCACCTGGTTTTGCACCATGGTTTGTCCATATTTCATCAGGATGCACGATACCCGTAACAGACATGCCAAACTTAGGCTCTTTATCATCAATAGAGTGGCCACCAATGATCACGGCACCTGCTTCTGCCACTTTATCAAATGCGCCTCTTAGAATATCCGCCAATACAGAATGGGGGAGTTTCCCAATGGGAAATCCAACAATATTAAGAGCTGTAATGGGTTTCCCGCCCATAGCATACACATCGCTTAATGCATTTGCCGCTGCGATTTGCCCAAACTGGTAAGGGTCATCTACAATAGGTGTAAAGTAATCAAGAGTTTGCACTAAAGCAACCTCGTCGTTAATTTTATAAACCCCTGCATCATCAGGTTTGTTTAATCCTACCAGGACATTCGGGTTTTCTACATTATTTTCAGGTAATTGGCACAAAACTTGTGCCAGGTCTGCTGGACCAATTTTGCAGCCTCACCCTGCTTTACTGGAGAGTGATGTGAGTTTAATCAACTTTTGATCCATTTCAGCTCACCCCTTTCCTTCATTTGTTATTACTATAGCATAAACAATAGTTCGTGCAAAAAGGAGCGTTCCCCTATGTTTACAAAAGATATACCTATAGAAAAATTACTCTCCCATGATGCTAACTACATTCCTATCGACGTTCGCAGCCCTGGGGAGTTTCATGAAGCAACCATTCCTGGTGCCATTAATATCCCCCTTTTCACAAATGAAGAACGTGCCATCGTGGGAACCACCTACAAACAAAAAGGGCAAAAAGAAGCCAAATGGCTAGGGATGGAAATTGTGTCGCCGAAATTGCCTTCTATGCTTAAAGAAATAAAAAACCTGATAGAAGCAGGAAAAGTTCCCCTCCTTTTTTGCTGGCGGGGTGGTATGCGCAGTATGTCCATGGCTACTTTCGCCGGTTTTTCGGGCTTACGGGTTTTTCGTCTTACTGGAGGATATCGAGCATTTCGCCAGTATATAGTTGAACATCTAAATGAACATCTCTTGCCAAAACAAACCTTCGTTTTACATGGGATGACGGGTGTGGGAAAAACCTTGATTTTAAATCAGCTTAAAAAAGAGGGGGAACCTGTTTTAGATTTGGAGGGATTTGCTGGACATCGGGGGTCGGTATTTGGCTCCATTGGTATAGAAGAAAAAAATCAAAAGTCCTTTGATGGGGAACTTTTTGATACCTTATGGTCGTTTAAGGAAAAACAGATACCCTACATGTTTGTTGAAGCAGAAAGCCGGCGCATCGGGCGTATCTTGCTTCCTGATTTCATTATGGAAGCAAAGGATAAAGGGTTCCATCTTTTGATTACTGCCTCTCTTGATATGCGTGTAGAACGAATTTATGAGGATTACATTGGTCCTAATGAACAAGAACCCTGGTTTTTCAATCAGGTACAACAGGCTTTTCAACACATTGCGAAAAGGATGGAAACAGGATCTAGAACTGATTGTTACCGTTATTTAATGGAAAAAAAATATCGCCATTTTATTCGTACCCTTTTAGTTTCCTATTATGATCCCAGATATGCGAACAAAGAGAATGAATATGAAGGCCAATTTATTGAAATCAATGCTGAAGATATTAAAATGGCGGCTAAAACCATCAAGGAAATGGCTTCACCACCAATTGTAAAGGCATAATAAAAACCCCGAAGCAAAAGCTTCGGGGTTTCTTTAATGGTTCCTAAATGAATTAGAAAACCAAATTATTTAATGATAGAAGCTACTGCACCAGCGCCTACAGTACGTCCGCCTTCACGAATAGCGAAGCGAGTTCCTTCTTCCATAGCGATAGAGCTGATTAATTCAACAGTAATTTCGATGTTATCGCCAGGCATAACCATTTCAGTACCTTCTGGAAGTTTGATGATTCCAGTTACGTCAGTTGTACGGAAATAGAATTGTGGACGATAGTTAGAGAAGAATGGAGTGTGACGTCCACCCTCTTCTTTAGAAAGAACGTAGATTTGAGCAACGAAAGAAGTATGTGGTTTTACAGAACCTGGTTTAGCAAGTACTTGTCCACGTTCGATGTCGCTACGGTCTACCCCACGAAGAAGTGCACCAATGTTGTCTCCAGCTTGAGCTTGGTCAAGAAGTTTACGGAACATTTCTACACCTGTAACAGTGGTTTGTTTTGGTTCTTCAGTTAAACCGATGATTTGAACTTGTTCACCAACTTTTACAACACCACGTTCAACACGACCAGTTGCAACAGTACCACGGCCAGTGATAGAGAATACGTCTTCCACAGGCATTAAGAATGGTTGGTCAACAGCACGTTCTGGAGTTGGGATGTAAGAGTCAACAGCATCCATTAATTCATGGATTTTAGCTCCCCATTCGCTAGTTGGATCTTCTAAAGCTTTTAATGCAGACCCTTTAACAACTGGAATGTCGTCTCCTGGGAATTCGTATTCAGAAAGAAGGTCACGAATTTCCATTTCAACGAGTTCAAGTAATTCTTCATCGTCAACCATGTCACATTTGTTCATGAATACTACGATGTAAGGTACGCCTACTTGGCGAGAAAGAAGGATGTGTTCACGAGTTTGTGGCATTGGACCATCAGCAGCAGAAACTACGAGGATCGCGCCATCCATTTGTGCAGCACCAGTGATCATGTTTTTAACATAGTCAGCATGGCCTGGGCAGTCAACGTGTGCATAGTGACGAGCTGCAGTTTCATACTCAACGTGAGCAGTAGAGATTGTGATTCCGCGTTCACGTTCTTCAGGAGCGGCGTCAATGCTGCCGTAATCCATAGCTTTTGCTTGACCGGATTGTGCAAGTACAGTTGTAATTGCAGCAGTTAAAGTAGTTTTACCATGGTCAACGTGTCCGATAGTACCAATGTTTACGTGTGGTTTCGTACGTTCGAATTTTTCCTTAGCCATCTGGAAAAATGCCTCCTTAAAAATTAAATTATATTAGTTAATTGTATATGTTTTTTAATTGGCAATAAAGGGCAGTAACAAATTCTACAAACCTTTAGCCTTTTTAATGATTTCATCAGAAATGTTTCTTGGAACTTCGTCATAGTGATCGAATTCCATGCTGTAATTGCCACGACCCTGTGTACGAGAACGAAGAGTAGTCGCATATCCGAACATTTCGGAAAGAGGTACAAAACCACGGATGATTTGTGCACCGTTGCGAGCTTCCATACCTTCGATACGTCCACGACGGGAAGTAAGGTCACCCATTACATCACCCATGTATTCTTCAGGAACAGTGATTTCAATTTTCTCAATCGGTTCCAAAATACATGGATTACATTTCCTACCTGCTTCTTTTAAGGACATTGAAGCAGCAATTTTAAACGCCATTTCAGAGGAGTCAACTTCATGGTAACTACCATGAACAAGACGAGCAGTTAAGTCAAGAATTGGATATCCAGCGAGAACACCATTTTTCATAGCATCTTCGATACCCGCTTGAACTGCAGGGACGTATTCACGAGGAACAACACCACCCACAATTTTGTTTTCGAATACAAGACCAGCACCTGATTCGCCTGGTTCAAATTCGATAACAACGTGACCGTATTGACCTTTACCACCTGATTGTTTAGCGTATTTCGTATCAACTTTTGCAGGTTGACGGAATGCTTCTTTGTAAGCAACCTGTGGAGCACCTACATTGGCTTCTACTTTGAATTCCCGTTTTAAACGGTCAACGATGATATCAAGGTGAAGTTCACCCATACCAGAGATGATCGTTTGTCCAGTTTCATGGTCAGTGAACGTTTTGAAGGTTGGATCTTCTTCGGCCAATTTAGCAAGAGCCATACCCATTTTATCCTGGTCGGCTTTTGTTTTTGGCTCGATAGAAATAGAGATAACTGGATCAGGGAATTCCATAGATTCAAGAATAACAGTATCCTTTTCATCGCATAGAGTATCCCCAGTTGTTGTATCTTTTAAACCTACGCCTGCAGCAATGTCTCCGGAATAAACGGTTTTAATTTCTTCACGGTGGTTAGCATGCATTTGCAGGATACGGCCAATACGTTCCCGTTTCCCTTTGGTAGAGTTGAGTACATAAGAACCGGAATCCAGTACACCAGAGTATACACGGAAGAAGGTTAACTTCCCAACATAAGGGTCAGTCATGATTTTGAATGCTAACGCAGCAAAAGGAGCCTCGTCGCTAGATTCACGTACAGTTTCCTCACCAGTATCAGGGTCAGTACCTTTAATTGCATGTACATCAAGTGGAGATGGCAAGTAGTCAACTACTGCATCCAACATTGGTTGTACCCCTTTATTCTTGTAAGAAGATCCACAAAGAACTGGAGTAATTTGAACATTACATACCCCTTTACGAAGAGCAGCTTTTAATTCTGCTTCAGAAATCTCTTCCCCTTCGAGGTATTTCATGGTTAATTCTTCATCCAATTCTGCGATGGATTCAATCATTTTCAAACGCCATTCTTCAGCCAATTCCATCATATCTTCAGGAATGTCAGCTTCTTCTGACGTAGTGCCAAGGTCATCAGTATAGATGATGGCTTTGTTTTTAACAAGGTCAATAAGACCAACGAAGGTATCTTCTGCGCCAATAGGCAATTGAATCGGAACAGCATTAGCTCCGAGACGATCACGCATTTGTTGCACCCCTGATAAGAAGTTAGCGCCAAGAATATCCATTTTATTTACATATGCAATACGTGGTACATCGTATTTATCAGCCTGACGCCATACAGTTTCAGACTGAGGCTCAACGCCACCTTTAGCACAGAATACGCCTACTGCACCATCTAATACACGAAGGGAGCGTTCAACTTCAACAGTGAAGTCTACGTGGCCAGGGGTATCAATAATATTGATCCGATTGCCTTTCCATTGTGCTGTAGTTGCAGCGGAAGTAATTGTGATTCCACGTTCTTGTTCTTGTTCCATCCAGTCCATAGTGGCTGCACCCTCATGAGTTTCACCAATTTTATGAACACGGCCAGTATAGAACAGAATACGCTCAGTGGTTGTCGTTTTACCGGCATCGATGTGAGCCATAATACCAATATTACGAGTGTTAAGTAGGGGGAATTCGCGTCCCATTTGATATCGGCCCCTTTCTTCAAGATGAAGATATGAAAATCAAAGCGACTATTAAGCCGCTTCGATTCTACCAGCGGTAATGTGCAAACGCTTTGTTTGCTTCCGCCATTTTATGGGTATCCTCGCGTTTCTTCACAGATGCACCAGTGTTGTTAGCTGCATCGAGAATTTCACCAGCAAGGCGTTCTTCCATGGTTTTCTCTCCGCGTCTGCGAGAGTATGTTACCAACCAGCGAAGCCCAAGAGTTGTGCGGCGTTCTGGACGTACTTCAACAGGTACTTGATAGTTAGCACCACCAACACGGCGTGCACGAACTTCGAGAACTGGCATAATGTTTTTCATTGCTTCTTCAAATACTTCCATAGCTTCGCGGCCAGTGCGTTGTTGCACAAGTTGGAAAGCATCATAAAGAATACGTTGAGAAACACCGCGTTTCCCGTCAAGCATCATGCGGTTAATTAAGCGAGTAACAAGTTTGCTGTTATAAATCGGATCGGGTAATACATCACGGCGAGGTACTGGTCCTTTACGTGGCATAGTTTTCCCTCCTTTACTTCTAATTTTTCTTTTTTTGAATCAAACGAAACATACAAATTAAGCTTTAGGAGCTTTTGGACGTTTTGAACCGTATTTAGAACGAGACTGCTTGCGGTTTTGTACCCCAGCTGTATCGAGAGCACCACGTACAATTTTGTAACGTACCCCAGGTAAGTCTTTTACACGACCACCACGAACAAGAACAACGCTATGCTCTTGTAAGTTATGGCCAATCCCTGGAATATATGCGGTAACCTCGATTCCGTTTGTTAAACGAACACGGGCATATTTACGCAATGCAGAGTTCGGTTTTTTCGGCGTCATTGTACCAACACGAGTACATACCCCACGTTTTTGTGGAGAGTTCAAGTTAGTAAGCTCTTTCTTCATACTGTTATAACCTTTTAAAAGAGCAGGAGACTTAGATTTGTACTCCTTCTTTTCGCGACCTTTGCGTACAAGCTGATTGATCGTTGGCATGTGTCGCACCTCCTTCCAAACTTAGCGATTTAAGACCACAGGTCCTGGTGATTCATCAAAAGGCAAATGAAAAGTTTTTGCCATCGCACCCTGGGACCATTAGGTTTCAGAGTACGATGAGCAAAAACAGGGTTTACCTTGTTGATTCTAGTTTAATTCCAACTACTGCAGCACTTACTTCAATTCCACATACCTTACCAAGATGGCGCATGGAGTCCACATAGGACACAGGAATCTCGTATTCCTTGCATAAGGATAAGATTTTCCCAATGACCCGATCATCCGCATCCTCCGCAACCACAATCTGGGACATCTGGCCCTTTTCAATGGCCCGAATCGTATGCTTCGTGCCAACAGTAATAGATGCTGCCTTCTCTACTTTATCATAAGACATTTTCATATCCTCCAAAGTACAGGTATCAGGCACACTTAAATATAATATCACCAGGCAAATCCGGTGTCAAGTTTAAACTGACCATTCTTCTACTGCATTTTCTTCTGAATTATCATCAGAAAGGGATTCATTAACTTCTGACTCTTTAGGCATTAAATCATGTTCTAATTCAATGTTCCTATAACGATTCATACCTGTTCCTGCAGGTACAAGCTTACCAATGATAACATTCTCTTTCAGACCAAGGAGACGGTCCACTTTCCCTTTAATTGCTGCATCTGTTAAGACACGAGTGGTCTCCTGGAAGGATGCTGCAGAAAGGAATGAATCTGTTTCAAGAGATGCTTTGGTAATCCCAAGGAGAACAGGGCGAGCTACAGCAGGTTGTTTTCCTTCCCAAAGTGCCTTTTGGTTGGCTGCTTCGAATTCATGGATTTCAACATAAGAACCAGGAAGAAGATCAGTCTCACCATTATCGATGATACGGACTTTCCGGAGCATTTGCCGAACCATAACTTCAACGTGCTTATCGTTAATTTCTACCCCTTGCATCCGGTATACTTTTTGTACCTCTTGCAAGATATAGTATTGAACACCACGCAAGCCACGAACTTTGAGCATTTCCTTCGGATCTACGGAACCCTCTGTTAATTCCTCGCCAATCCCAACCTTATGCCCCACAGGGACTTTAATGCGAGAGCCATAAGGAATTTGATAAACTTTGTTTTCTGTTTCCCCGCGAATTTCAACTTCCCGGCGTTCTTTGCCTTCACGAATCTCAATGACTTCCCCTTCAATTTCTGTAATAAGGGCTTGCCCTTTTGGATTACGGGCTTCAAATAGCTCTTGAATACGAGGAAGACCTTGCGTGATATCGTCACCGGCTACCCCACCTGTATGGAAGGTACGCATGGTTAACTGGGTACCTGGTTCACCAATGGATTGGGCCGCAATAATGCCAACTGCTTCCCCAACATCCACTTCTTTACCCGTTGCCAGGTTACGTCCATAACACTTCTTACATACCCCATGCTGGGTACGACAAGCCATAACAGAACGAATATAAACTTCCTCAATGCCTGCTGCTATAATCGTTTCTGCAATTTCTTCATCAATTAAATCATTGCGTTGCACAATGATTTCCCCTGTTTGTGGGTGTCGAAGGGTTTGGAATGAATACCGCCCGACAAGACGATCGTAAAGGTCCTCAATCATTTCATTGCCATCACGAATAGCACGGGCAGGAATTCCTTTATCAGTACCGCAATCTTCCTCACGGGCAATAACATCCTGAGCAACGTCTACGAGACGACGGGTCAGGTAACCAGAGTCAGCAGTACGTAACGCAGTATCCGCCAGCCCTTTCCGAGCACCGTGGGTAGAAATAAAGTATTCCAAAACCGTTAATCCTTCCCGGAAGTTGGATTTAATTGGCAATTCAATAATTCTCCCAGATGGGTTAGCCATCAATCCACGCATCCCGGCTAACTGAGTAATCTGGGATACGTTACCCCGTGCCCCCGAAGTCGCCATCATGTTAATGGCATTGAATTTATCCAATGAGTCCATCAACACTTTCGTAACTTCATCTTTTGCTTTACTCCAAATGGAGATTACCCGGTCGTAACGTTCATTTTCCGTAATTAAACCTCTACGGTATTGGTTCATAACCACATTTACTTTTTGGTCTGCTTCATCCAAAATCCGCTGTTTTTCCTTAGGTGGATTAATATCAGAAACGGCAACGGTAATCCCTGCACGGGTAGAATACTTAAAGCCAGCCTCTTTAATTCGGTCCAGAATCACGGAAGTTTGGGTTGTACCAAAGCGGCGGAAACATTCTGCGATAATGGTTCCAAGGAATTTCTTCGTTACTGCCTGTTGTTCTGGCAATTGTTGAATGAATTCCCGTACATTAACCCCTTTATCGAAAATGAAATATTTATCCGGAACTTGTTTTTGTAAATTATCTTTCGTTGGTTCATTAATGTAAGGAAGCTCTGGAGGGAAGATTTCATTCAGAATAATTTTCCCAACAGTTGTAATTAACAAAGCATTGCTTTGTTGTTCCGTAAAGGACGTTTTATTTAAATTCTTCGCATACACACCAATACGGGCATGTAAACCAACCACTCCATTTGCATAAGCAGAAATGGCTTGATCACCATTAGGGAAAACTTTCCCTTCTCCAACAGCTTTGCTGTCTTCCATGGTTAAATAGAACATCCCCAGTACCATATCCTGTGATGGTGTAACAACTGGCTTACCATCTTTCGGGTTCAGGATATTTTGCGCGGCAAGCATCAACAATCTGGCTTCAGCCTGTGCTTCCGCAGAAAGAGGTACATGGACAGCCATTTGGTCACCATCAAAGTCAGCATTATATGCTGTACAAACGAGTGGATGAAGACGAATGGCCCGACCTTCTACAAGGGTAGGTTCAAATGCCTGAATCCCCAGACGGTGAAGGGTGGGGGCACGGTTCAAGAGCACTGGATGTTCTTTAATCACATCTTCAAGAACGTCCCAAACTTCTGGATGAATCCGTTCCACTTTCCGTTTTGCGGATTTAATATTATGAGCTAATCCTTTACTAACCAACTCTTTCATAACGAAAGGTTTAAAGAGTTCCAATGCCATTTCTTTTGGCAAACCGCACTGGTACATCTTCAATTGAGGCCCTACTACGATAACAGAACGTCCGGAGTAGTCTACACGTTTCCCAAGAAGGTTTTGACGGAAACGTCCTTGTTTCCCTTTAAGCATATGGCTCAAGGATTTAAGTGGACGATTGCCAGGTCCTGTTACAGGACGTCCCCGGCGGCCATTATCAATCAGGGCGTCTACTGCTTCTTGAAGCATACGTTTTTCATTTTGTACGATAATATCAGGAGCGCCTAAATCTAAAAGGCGTTTTAAACGGTTATTCCGATTGATTACCCGACGATATAAATCATTCAAATCTGATGTAGCAAAACGTCCCCCATCCAACTGAACCATAGGACGCAATTCCGGTGGAATTACTGGGAGAACATCCAATACCATCCAATCAGGATGATTGCCGGAGTTGCGGAAGGCTTCTAATACTTCTAAGCGTTTAATCACCCGATTCCTTCTTTGGCCCTGGGCATTCTTCAACTCTTCCTTTAAGTAATCCACTTCTTTATCAAGGTCTATTTCTGCAAGAAGCTTTCTAATTGCTTCAGCACCCATAGAAGCCTGGAACGTATTCCCGTATTTTTCCCGGTAATTTCGATACTCTTTTTCAGAAAGAAGTTGTTTTTTCTCCAGTGGCGTATCCCCAGCATCAGTAACCACATAGGAAGCGAAATAGATAACCTCTTCTAAGGAACGAGGGGACATATCTAAAACAAGACCCATGCGACTAGGAATCCCTTTGAAGTACCAAATGTGGGAAACAGGGGCAGCTAATTCAATGTGCCCCATTCTTTCCCTTCTTACTTTCGCCCGGGTTACTTCAACACCGCAGCGATCACAAACAACACCTTTATATCGAACCCGTTTATATTTACCGCAATGACATTCCCAGTCCTTCGTTGGGCCGAAAATCTTTTCGCAGAACAATCCTTCTTTTTCCGGTTTTAATGTCCGGTAGTTGATGGTTTCAGGTTTCTTTACTTCACCAAAGGACCATGAGCGGATCTTATCAGGTGAAGCGAGGCCAATTTTCATGGACTCGAAATTATTCACATCTAACAAAGGGCATTCCTCCCATTACTTCCCGGTTTCATCCTTTATTCTTCAGCACCGCTAACGCTCAATGATAGTTTATCCGGGGGGGTATCGTCTTCATCATCAGAATCCCTCATTTCGATTTCTTTCTCGTCTCCAGAAAGAATCTTCACATCCATACCCAGACTTTGCAGTTCTTTAATTAATACTTTAAAGGATTCCGGTACACCGGGTTCCGGTACATTTTCACCTTTTACAATGGCTTCGTAAGTTTTCACCCGGCCAATGACATCGTCAGATTTCACAGTGAGAATTTCTTGTAAGGTATAGGCGGCACCATAAGCCTCCAATGCCCAAACCTCCATCTCACCAAAACGTTGACCACCAAATTGCGCTTTACCTCCAAGAGGTTGCTGGGTAACCAAAGAATAAGGTCCCGTAGAACGAGCATGGATTTTATCGTCAACCATGTGGGCCAGTTTGATCATATACATAACCCCAACGGTAACTTCTCGGTCAAAGGGTTCACCTGAACGTCCATCAAATAAGTTGAATTTCCCTGAGCGACTGAATCCTGCTTCTTCAAGGGCATCAAATACATCGTATTCAGTAGCACCGTCAAATACAGGCGTTGCAATATGAATTCCCAAAGCTCTGGCAGCCATTCCAAGGTGAACTTCAAGAGCCTGACCAATATTCATCCGAGAAGGTACCCCAAGTGGATTTAATACAACCTGTACTGGAGTGCCGTCTGGTAAGAATGGCATATCTTCTTCAGGAAGAATACGGGCGATAACCCCTTTGTTTCCATGGCGGCCAGCCATTTTATCCCCAACGGAGATTTTACGTTTTTGTGCAATATAGCAACGAACCAACTGGTTTACTCCAGGAGGCAGTTCATCGCCATTTTCTCGGGTAAAGACTTTCACATCTACAACAATTCCGGAACCGCCATGTGGAACCCGTAATGAAGTATCACGGACTTCACGGGCTTTTTCACCGAAAATCGCGTGAAGCAAACGTTCTTCAGCAGTGAGTTCTGTTACCCCTTTTGGCGTTACTTTACCAACGAGAATATCCCCGTCTTTAATTTCAGCGCCTACACGGATAATTCCCCGTTCATCAAGGTTACGTAAAGCATCTTCCCCAACGTTGGGAATATCACGGGTAATTTCTTCTGGCCCTAATTTAGTATCCCGTGCCTCTGCTTCATACTCTTCTATATGAATGGACGTATAAACATCTTCTTTTACCAGTTTCTCACTAAGAAGAATGGCATCCTCGTAGTTGTACCCTTCCCAGGTCATGAATGCGACTACAACATTTCGTCCTAAAGCCAGCTCTCCCATTTCGGTAGAAGGTCCATCGGCGATAATATCGCCAGCTTTTACGAATGCACCTTTTTTAATGATTGGACGTTGGTTAATACATGTCCCCTGGTTAGAACGGATAAATTTATGAAGTTTATATTTATCCAAATCTCCCATAATGGTTTTGCCATCTACTTCTTCTTGACGACGAACCCAGATTTCTCGGGCGGTTACACGCTCTACCACACCTGGATGGCGAACAACAATAGCTACCCCAGAATCCTTAGCCCCTTTATATTCCATACCTGTTCCGATAAATGGTGCTTTAGGAACAAGAAGGGGAACTGCTTGACGCTGCATGTTGGATCCCATTAACGCACGGTTGGCGTCATCGTTTTCCAAGAATGGAATTAATGCTGTTGCTACAGATACAACCTGCTTTGGTGAAACGTCCATAAAATCTACTTTATCTCTAGCAACAGTGACGATATCCCCTCTGCGACGGCAGATAACCATTTCATTGGCGAATTCCCCGTTTTCCGTTAATGGAGCATTAGCCTGGGCTACGTTATACACATCTTCCTCATCAGCTGTCATGTAAATAATTTGTTCAGTCACTTGTCCTGTTTCCGGATCAATCCGGCGACGAGGCGTTTCAATGAAACCATATTCGTTAATGCGAGCATAAGAAGAAAGTGAGTTAATTAACCCGATATTCGGACCTTCAGGGGTTTCAATTGGACACATGCGCCCATAGTGGGAATAGTGTACGTCCCGCACTTCGAATCCAGCTCGTTCCCTGGTTAAACCGCCAGGTCCAAGAGCAGATAAACGACGTTTATGAGTTAGCTCTGCCAGTGGATTGGTTTGATCCATAAATTGAGAGAGCTGTGAACTTCCAAAGAACTCTTTAATTGCAGCAATCACAGGGCGAATATTAATGAGCGCCTGAGGAGTAATGGCATTGGCATCCTGAATGGACATTCTCTCCCGTACCACTCTTTCCATACGGGATAACCCAATACGGAATTGGTTTTGCAATAATTCCCCTACAGAACGAAGGCGACGATTGCCAAGATGGTCAATATCATCGGTTGTGCCTATTCCATGTAAAAGATTAATAAAATAATTAATAGATGAAATAATATCAGCAGGGGTAATATATTTCACCATTTTATCAATCGTGCCATTGGCAATCACTTTAATTACTTTTCCATCATCAAGAGAAGAGAATACATTGATGGCTTGCAAGCGAATATCATCTTCTAAAACGCCGCCACGAGGTTTAATCGTGCTGAATCCAACGCTTTCTTCTAAGAGAGGAAGAATGCGATCAAGGATACGGCGATCAATCATTTGACCTGCTTCAGCAACAATTTCTCCTGTATTCTCATCAAAAAGAGTCTCAGCTAAACGTTGGTTTAACAGTCTATTTTTGATATGTAATTTCTTGTTGATTTTATAGCGTCCTACATTGGCAAGATCGTACCGTTTAGGGTCAAAGAAACGAGAGATTAATAAACTCTTCGCATTCTCAACTGTTGGCGGTTCACCTGGACGAAGTCTTTCATAGATTTCAATTAAGGCTTTTTCAGTAGAATCTGTGTTGTCTTTTTCCAGGGTATTTTTGATATACTCATCTTCCCCTAGAAGATTTAAGATTTCTACATCTGTCCCAAAACCAAGTGCGCGCAAAAGAACCGTAACAGGGATCTTCCGCGTACGGTCTATACGAACATAGACAATATCTTTAGCATCAGTTTCCAGCTCTAACCATGCACCCCTGTTAGGAATGACAGTTGCTGTGTAAGTCTGCTTACCGTTTTTATCAACTTTCGTACTAAAATATACACTGGGTGAACGAACAAGCTGACTGACAATTACCCTCTCAGCACCATTAATAACGAAAGTGCCAGTTTCAGTCATTAACGGGAAATCGCCCATGAATACTTCCTGTTCTTTAACTTCGCCTGTTTCTTTGTTAATAAGGCGTACTTTTACCCGTAGAGGAGCTGCAAAGGTTACATCGCGTTCTTTACACTCATCAACAGAATATTTGGGTTCCCCCAGGCTGTAATCAATAAACTCGAGCACGAGGTTCCCTGTGAAATCCTGAATAGGAGAAATATCAGCGAACATTTCTCTTAACCCTTCATCCAAAAACCACTCATAGGATTTTTGTTGGATTTCAATCAGGTTTGGTAATTCCATTACCTCTTCAATTCTTGCATAACTGCGACGCTGGCGATGACGTCCGCATTGAATCAGATGACCTGCCAACTTATTCACCTCTCAAACCGAGTTTTGCGTTTGTCAAACCTTTCCACATAAATAGAACAAAGCCTTCCTAATTAAGAAGACTTTATTAACTTGAAGAACGGTACAGTCATATTATATAATGGTTACCAAGACATAACATTTCTATACTCGCAGTTTGCATTTGGTTACAAAACCCCTCAAGTTATTATTTTTATGCTACATTACTAGTCGTGGATTATACCATGTTATCATAGTGATAATCAAGTGTCAATTATTGTTTTTCCGCATGAAGGATATAATAACCCTTTTTCTTCATCGGAACCTCAACCCTACCAAATAACTCTTCTAATTTCTCCATTGCCGATGGTGCTCCCTGTTTCTTCTGAATCACAACCCACAATGACCCGCCTTTTTCGAGATGCTGATAGGCTTGTACAAAGATGTCATGGACAATTTTTTTGCCTGCTCGTATAGGAGGATTGGTTACAATCACATCAAACCGTTCATCCTCACCAACGGATGAGAAAAGGTCGCTAACCACAACTTCTCCGTTTGTAATATGATTCATTTCCAAATTCTTGCGAGCTAGCAAAACAGCCCTTTCATTAATATCGATCATTTTGACCCTTCCAGCAGGTGTTAATGTCGCTGCAGTAAGGCCAATAGGGCCGTACCCACAACCAACATCCAAAACATTCATGCCATCCTGAATGTCCATGGTTTCAATTAAGAGTACACTGCCGAAATCGATGCGTTCCTTTGAAAAGACCCCACGATCCGTTACGAAGGTAAAGGTTCTTCCCCTTAAGACAAATTGAAAGGTTTGTTCCTTGCTGATCGAACCAGGCTTCTGGGAGTAATAGTGTTCCATTTTTAGGACCTCCCTTCGTTATATCCTATTAAAAAAGCCTGGTGTAAAGATAACACCAGGCCATTAACAATCAACAAACAATAAACTACTTAACTTCTACGTTAGCGCCAGCTTCTTCAAGTTTAGCTTTAACAGCTTCAGCATCTTCTTTAGAAACGCCTTCTTTGATGTTAGCAGGAGCGCCATCAACCATAGCTTTAGCTTCTTTTAAGCCAAGACCAGTGATTTCGCGAACAGCTTTAATTACGTTGATTTTGGAAGCGCCAGCGCTTGCAAGTACAACAGTGAATTCAGTTTGTTCAACCTCAGCAGCGCCACCAGCAGCTCCGCCCATAACAACAGGAGCAGCAGCAGTTACGCCGAATTCTTCTTCAATAGCTTTAACAAGATCGTTCAATTCAAGAACGGACATACCTTTAATCGCTTCAAGGATTTGTTCTTTACTCATTGTAGATATCCTCCAATCATTTCGTTAGTAAATAATTTACGCGCCTTGTTGTTCTTTCTGTTCAGAAACAGCTTTAACTGCAAGGGCAAAGTTGCGCATAGGCGCTTGAAGAACGCTAAGAAGCATAGAGAGCAAGCCTTCGCGGTTCGGGAGACTAGCGATAGTTTGAATTTCATTTTGGTCAAGCACTTTACCTTCAACGATCCCAGCTTTAAGTTCGAGGGCATCGTTTTGTTTAGCAAAGTCAGCAAGTACTTTTGCTGCAGTCACTTCATCTTGTGTACTGAAAGCAATAGCAGTTGGACCTGCAAGGTAAGTATCTAAACCTTCGATACCAACTTCTGCTGCAGCACGGCGAGCCATAGTGTTTTTGTACACTTTGATATCAACGCCTGCTTCACGGCAAAGTTTACGAAGTTGGGTTACCTGGGCTACGTTCAACCCACGATAATCAGCGAATACTGTCCCTTTACTATCACGAAGTTTACCTGCAATTTCTTCTACTACTTGAACTTTTTCTTCACGTACGGACATGTTCACACCTCCTGTAGCATGAATCTCAATAGAAAAGAGCCTTCGCAGACATACGAAGGCTCTGAAATGTTCAGACGGATCCTTTGTACCTCGGAAGGAAATTAAGTCTTTTTTTAAAAAAGACACCTTCTGTCTACGGCAAATGACTCTTTTCAATTGTTGACTGTATTATATTATCATCTTAAATACTTAATGTCAAGCTTATTTAGAACCAACTTTAAGGGTGTTAACACGAATGCCAGGGCCCATAGTAGAGCTAACAGATACATTGCGAATATAAGTCCCTTTTGCAGAAGCTGGTTTAGCTTTAATAAGAACATCAGCAAGAGTGGTAAGGTTCTCAGCTAATTTTTCAGCATCGAAAGAAACTTTGCCGATTGGTGCATGAATGTTACCGGATTTATCAGTACGGTATTCAATTTTACCAGCTTTAATTTCTTTAACTGCCCGATCAACTTCAAAAGTAACGGTTCCAGTTTTAGGGTTCGGCATTAAACCTTTAGGTCCAAGCACACGACCAAGACGGCCTACAAGACCCATCATATCTGGAGTAGCTACAACAACGTCGAATTCAAACCAACCTTGTTGAATTTTATTGATATATTCTTCATCGCCAACATAGTCAGCGCCAGCAGCTTCTGCTTCTTTTGCTTTTTCACCTTTTGCAAAAACAAGAACGCGTTGAACTTTACCAGTACCATGAGGCAGTACAACTGCGCCACGAAGTTGTTGATCCGCTTTCTTAGGATCAACCCCTAAACGGAAAGCTACTTCTACGGTCTCATCAAATTTTGCAGTGGACACTTTTTTAACCAATTCTAATGCTTCGTTTACTTCGTAAGCAACTGAGCGGTCAAAAAGCTTTAAAGCTTCCTTGTAATTCTTGCTTTTTTTAGCCACTTTAATTTCCTCCTTCTGTGTGGTGTTAACGGATGTACCTCCCACGAAACAGGGTTGCGTTACCCGGGTAACCCCGCTGTATCCACAACCCCGACAGAACGTGTAAGGTTCTGAACTTAGTCTTCGATCACAATACCCATGCTACGAGCTGTACCTTCTACCATACGCATTGCAGATTCAACAGAAGCTGCATTGAGATCTGGCATTTTAAGTTCAGCAATTTCACGAACTTTGTCGCGTTTTACAGTAGCAACTTTTTTCTTGTTCGGAGTACTAGACCCAGATTCAATACCTGCTGCTTTTTTCAAAAGAACTGCTGCAGGTGGAGTTTTTGTAATAAAAGTGAATGAACGGTCTTCAAACACTGTAATTTCTACAGGAATAATTAAGCCAGCTTGATCTTGAGTACGAGCATTAAATTCCTTACAGAATCCCATGATATTCACGCCAGCTTGACCAAGAGCAGGACCTACTGGAGGAGCCGGATTTGCTTTCCCTGCAGGAATTTGGAGTTTCACCATTTTAATTACTTTTTTAGCCATATTGACACCTCCTAGTTCAAAAAATGTGGTTAAACGGGAATAACCCTCCCACTCGAAAGGAAGGCCTATTCGAAAGAAATAGACCGTTAGTCATCTATTCTAAAGTGAGAGAACACATAAAACAAATTGAAGGTACTACAATTCATCTCAGATTGCAAGATGTAACCTTTTACATCTTAGAAACCTGAGAAAAATCGAGTTCAACCGGGGTCTCTCTTCCAAAAAATTCAACCAGAACTTTTAACTTACGTTTCTCAGGTTGAATTTCTTCAATGGAACCAACCATATTAGCAAATGGCCCTTCGTTAACTTTGACCATTTCTTTTATACCAAAGTCCACACGCGGCAGCGTTTCCTCAATACCCATTTGCTTCATAATGACTGTAACTTCGTCTGGAAGTAAAGCAGTCGGTTTGGAACCAGCACCTGAAGAACCCACGAAACCAGTTACTCCCGGAGTATTGCGTACAACATACCAGGAATCATCGGTCATAATCATCTCAACAAGAACATATCCTGGGAATACCTTCTTCGTAACAACCTTTTTCTTGCCATCACGAAATTCTGTTTCTTCCTCTGTCGGAATGAGCACACGGAAGATTTTATCTTCCATTCCCATGGATTCGACTCGCTTCTCGAGATTGGTCTTCACTTTATTTTCATACCCTGAATAGGTATGAATGACATACCAGTGTTTTTCCATGATTTGTGGACAAACAGGTGTCCCTAACCTCCTTTATGATCATTTCCCTGTCTTCATAATTAATTCAAGGAGTTGGGAAAGACCCAGATCAATGATCGCAAAAAAGACAGCGACTAATGTTACAATTGTTAGAACCACTATTGTATAGGAAACTAACTCTTTCCGCGTGGGCCATGTGACTTTTCTCATTTCGGAAATTACCTCTTTGAGAAAGACCGGTCCGCGTTTGAGTCCTCTTATTAAACCCATAACGCACCCCCAATTACTACTGTTACGTATTATATCCTAGCGTGTTTCGCGATGAGCAGTATGGTCATTGCAGAATTTGCAATGTTTCTTCAACTCGATGCGGTCTGGATTATTACGTTTATTCTTGTTTGTGGTATAGTTGCGTTGTTTGCACTCGGTGCACGCTAATGTCACAATTACCCGCATGATGTTACACCTCCCACATAATAAGAAACGATTTCCACCGTTTACTTTTATATGTAACCTATCTAAGACATGGCTACTTTCAATACTCTATCATAACAGAAATTTCATGTCAAACCATTTTTCTTTACAACTGACCTAATCATTCCCCTGAACAACACGTAATAAAAAAAGACCCCCGGGATAATGAATCCGGGGATTTTCACTCTAATCCAATCATAGCCATTCTTAAGGTCCTCTAAACCTGGGACACTTCACGAACTTCTAAATACTTTTCCAATTTGCGTTTTACCCGTTGTAGTGCATTATCAATAGATTTCACATGTCTCCGTAAATCAACAGCAATTTCTTGATATGACCTTCCATCCAAGTAAAGCATGAGAACCTGTTGCTCTAAATCACTTAATATTTCACTCATTTTATCTTCGATGTCATCATATTCTTCACG
Organism: uncultured Paenibacillaceae bacterium; assembly: GCA_937874515.1. GTDB lineage: Bacteria > Bacillota > Bacilli > Aneurinibacillales > Aneurinibacillaceae > CALNBV01. The sequence goes on from CALNBV010000236.1 coordinate 26,529, forward strand.
ATTAATAAGTAATTCTTCAGGGTCCGTAACCCTGGTGCTGCAGATAATATCCAGGAGGGTGCGATCTGAATCCTCATCATAAATAGGCTTGTCCAATGAAACATAGGAATTCAACGGAATATGCTTCTGACGGGTAGCTGTTTTAATTGCAGTAATAATCTGTCTCGTAATACATAATTCCGCAAAAGCTTTGAAGGAAGACAGCTTGTCCCCACGGAAGTCACGAATGGATTTATACAGGCCAATCATTCCTTCCTGTACAATATCCTCCCGATCTGCCCCGATGAGAAAATACGATCTTGCCTTCGCTCGAACAAAATTCTTGTACTTATTGATTAAATACTCTAATGCATCGCTATCACCTGAGCGAACAAGGTCCACAATCTCTTCATCATAAAGGTCGCTATATCGGGTAGCATTTGTGTCCAACGTCATCCCTCCGACCTGCCCCATCGCGTTAGATAAAAATATTATACATTATGTAACCTTATACGGTCAACCAATTTACCCGTCTCCACGGCGCCATTTTTCGAAAATTTCCTCAATTCCCTCTCCCAGCGGAATTCCTAAACCTCTTTTTTCTGGTTTTGTTTGCTCTACATTTTTACTAATTTCCCGGTTAATTTGTTGCACTTCTAACCATAATTCCCTGGCAGATTTTCGTAGGGCACCGTATCCAAAGGTCACTTTTTGTTCCGTATAGTCGGAAGTAGCAACATAAATCTGCCTGCGATGATGTGTCAAAGAACGAACCAAACTTTCAATACATTCATCGGCTGTTTCCTTTTCTTTCGTATAACGAATTTCTAAACGATATTGATTTAGGGTTTTGCCTGCCCCCTTCACATTATAGGCATCAAATACAACAATAACCCGCATCCCTGTAAATCCTTGATATTCTGCTAATTTTGCCAGCAAATCATCTCTGGCTTCTTCCAAACTTATTTTTTTCTTTTCCCGCAGTTCCTCCCATGCCCCGATGACATTATATCCATCAACAAGTAAGATTTGTTCCATTTCTTAACCCTTCTTGCCCTTAGGGGTGAGGGGATTACGTTGGCGGAATACTTCATACATTAATAGGGCACCAGCCACGGATGCGTTTAAGGAGGTTACCCGGCCACGCATAGGCAAGTTCACTGTAAAATCACAGGTTTCACGGACTAAACGGCTCATCCCTTTACCTTCACTGCCGATGACCAGGGCAATACCCCCATCTAATCGGGCCTCCCGAAACTCCTGTTCCGCAGAAGCATCTGTTCCTACAATCCATATATTTCTTTCTTTTAACTCTTCCATCGTCCGAACTAAATTAGTCACCCTTGCAACAGGAACATATTCTATAGCTCCAGCAGATGACTTAGCAACCGTTGAAGTAAGGGATGCGGAACGACGCTTGGGAATAATAACGCCATGGATCCCTGTTGCATCCCCTGTCCTCATAATCGATCCCAGGTTATGGGGATCTTCAATTTCATCAAGGATAATAATAAAAGGGGGTTCTCCCGCTTCTTCTGCTCGGGCCAGGATGTCTTCTACTTCAACATAATCATAGGAAGCCACATACGCTAATACCCCCTGATGACTTTCCCCCTCTGCAGCCTGGTCAATCTTCTTGCGGGGTACCGTTTGCACAATGACACCTGTCTCTTTGGCAAGGGCGAGAATAGGAGAAACCGCTTGTTTCTGAGAACCCTCTGCGATCCAAATTTTATTAATGGAACGTCCGGAACGAAGAGCTTCTAATACCGGATTTTTCCCAACGATATATTCACTCATGATGATCACCTCTTTCCTGGTTTTTCTGCTGAAACTCAATAGCATGGACTGCCTGGTCCAATATTTCATCTAATCTTTCCTGTTGATCCGATAAATAAAGATAACCAAGAAGAGCCTCGAACCCTGTACTTAAACGGTAATCAGACACACTGGCATTTTTAGGAATGGTGTTCGACCGGGCATTCCGCCCCCGTTTAATAATACGTTGTTCCTCTTCCTGAAATTGCTCCCAGAGACTTTTTACAATAAGAGCCTGGGCTTTTGCAGAAACATAGGTGACCGCTTTTTTTTGCAATTCATGGGGTTTCCCCACACCAATGGCGATTAGATGCTGGCGCACTTTCATTTCCAAAACCGCATCTCCCATATACGCCAGTACAAGGGACCCTGTTTGGGATGGGTCTCGTTGCAAAGGTTCTTTTTTCATTTTCATCCCTCACTATGCTTTCCGGTGCCAGCGCACACCTTGAGGAGTATCTTCAAGAATAATTCCTTTTTCCTGTAACTCATTTCTAATTTCATCAGCCCTGGCAAAATCTTTGTTTTTCCGGGCATTTGTTCTTTCTTCAATTAACTCATTTACTTCCTGGTCTGTAAGTCCGTCTGACGTCTCTTCGGCTGTGTGGGTCAAATTAATCCCTAGAACTTCACCCAGTTCCTGGAACAGGTTTAAATAGTGCTCAAGAAGTTCTTTCTTCACATCACCTGCGACCATTGCCTGGTTTAATTCTCGTACCATATCAAATAAAACGGTAATTCCATCGGCTGTGTTAAAGTCGTCATCCATTTTTTCAATAAAACGATGGCGGAATTGCTCAATGATCTCTATTTCTTCTGCAGATACAGGTCCTTCTTGTGCATTAGCAAGAGCAAAGGTAGCATTCCGGACCCCATTATCAATACGGCTTAAACTATTTTCTGCTTGTTTCAATAATTCATCACTAAAATTTATAGGATTGCGATAATGGGCCGTTAACATAAAGAAACGAATCACACGGGGGGCGAACCTTTGACGAAGTTCTTTCACTAAAACCACATTGCCAATGGATTTGGACATTTTTTCATTTTCAATGTTAATGTATCCATTATGCATCCAATAGTTGGCCATGGTTTTCCCGGTACAGCATTCTGATTGGGCAATTTCATTTTCATGGTGAGGGAATGTTAAATCAAAACCTCCCCCATGGATATCAAAGGTTTCCCCAAGATACTTCTTAGACATTGCGGAACATTCAATATGCCAGCCAGGGCGGCCATTTCCCCATGGGCTTTCCCAGTAAATTTCTCCGGGCTTTGCACTTTTCCATAAGGCAAAATCCAGAGGGCTTTCTTTTTTCTCATTTACTTCAATGCGTGCCCCGACCTGTAAATCTTCAATTTTTTGATTGGATAGTTTTCCGTATTCCGGGAATGATTCTGTTCGGAAATAAACATCCCCATCCACCACATAGGCATGACTTTTTTCCACCAGGCTAGAAATAAACCCTATAATATCTTGGATATGATCTGTTACTCTTGGATGGGCATCCGCCTCCAAAACGCCCAGGGCACGAACATCTTCTATATATGCCTCGATAAATTGCTCAGCCACTTCGGGCACTGTTGTCCCCATTTCATTCGCTTTCTTAATGAGCTTATCATCCACATCTGTAAAGTTCTGAATAAACGTTACTTCATATCCTCGATAACGGAGATACCGTCGAACCACATCAAAGATAATGGCTGGTCGGGCATTCCCTATATGAATGTAATTGTAAACAGTAGGCCCACAGACATACATTTTAACTTTGCCTGGCTCTACTGTTTCTAACTTTCCTTTTTTGCGGGTTAAAGTATTATAGATTTGAATTTCATTGCTCTTCTTCATCAGCAAAAAACTCTCCTTTACTTGCCCTTATTTGTCTAATTTCACTTTTCAATGCATCAATTTCTTTTTGCATTAATCGTAACATTTCTGCAACAGGGTCTGGAAAATTTACCTGGTCCATATCTTCCGTTACCTTTGCCCCGTTTTGTATTTTAATGCGACCTGGAATCCCTACAACGGTAGAATGGGGAGGCACTTCAGATAAAACCACTGAACCGGCTCCAATTTTGGAATAGTCTCCAATTTTCATAGACCCTAATACCTTTGCCCCGGATGCAATTAATACATGGTTTCCTATGGTTGGATGACGCTTTCCTTTCTCTTTCCCGGTTCCCCCCAGGGTCACACCTTGATAAAGATTTACATCATCACCAATTTCACAGGTTTCTCCAATCACAATACCCATCCCATGGTCAATAAATAATCTTCTTCCAATTTGAGCGCCAGGATGAATTTCAATACCAGTAAGAAAGCGAGCTAATTGAGAAATCATACGAGCCAGGGTGTATAGTTTTAGTTTCCATAGCCAATGACTTACCCGATGGAACCAGATTGCATGGAGACCTGAATAAGTAAGTATTACTTCAAATGTACTCCGTGCTGCTGGGTCCCGATCAAATACAACCTTAACATCTTCTTTCATTCGATCAAACATTCCGACTATACCCCCTTTTAAAACAAAAGCGCAATAAAAAAAAACGCCCCCATAGCCTTATAAAGGCTACAGAGGCGGTTACTCCGCGGTTCCACTCTGACTAAATACTCTTATCCCTTAACGCGGGTAAAACGGGATTTCCTACTTGTATATTTCAGAAAGCCAGCGAACAGATGCATTTCAAGGGAAAAAGGGAATCACTTTCAGCCAGGGTGATTCTCTCTGAACACTTTTTTTGATCCTTTACTTCTTCTGCTCTTTGCTTTTATATTATTGCACTACATTTTCAATTCGTTGCAATACCTTTTCTTTTCCAAGAAGGAATAAAGTGCGAGCTAAATCTGGGCCATGAATGGACCCTGTTGCAGCAACGCGAACTGGCATAAACAGTTTCTTTCCCTTATGACCTGTATTCTTTTGCACGACTTTCAAAGAAGTTTTAATGGCTTCAGGTGTATACCCTTCTAAACCACTTAGTTCATTATAAAAAGCGTTTAACACTTCAGGAACTTGTTCTTCAGCCAAAATTCCCTTTTCTTCTTCATTATATTCTAGGCCATCAGCAAAGAAAAGTTCCGAAAGTTCTACAATTTGTGCTCCATAGGCCATTTGCTCCTGATAAAGGCCAACCACTGCTTTCGCCCATTCTTCCTGTTCAGGAGAAAGTTGTTCTGCCAATAATCCTGCTTTTTGTAAATGAGGAATACACATGGATGCTAATTGGTCTAAGGAGATTCCTTTAATATAATGATTATTCATCCAGTTTAATTTATCCACATCAAACACTGCTGGTGATTTAGATACACGTTCTAAAGTAAACCGTTGAATTAATTCTTCTTTATTGAAGATTTCCTCTTCTCCTTCTGGAGACCATCCTAATAGAACAAGGAAATTAACAAGGGCTTCAGGAAGATATCCCAACTCTTTATATTGTTCAACGAATTGGATAATGGATTCATCCCGTTTGCTCATTTTTTGCCGGTTCGGATTAAGAATAAGGGATACATGGGCAAAATCCGGGGCATCCCATGTAAATGCTTCGTAAACCATTAATTGGCGAGGAGTATTTGAAAGGTGCTCTTCCCCACGAATAACATGTGTAATTCCCATAAGGTGATCATCAACAGTTACAGCAAAATTATAGGTTGGTATGCCATCAGGGCGAGCAATAACAAAATCACCAATTCCATCAGATTCAAAGGTAACTTCCCCACGGACATGGTCATGAACAACATATTGCTTATTGGCAGGTACTTTAAAACGTAAAGAAGGTTTCCGCCCTTCCTCCTGGTATGCCTGACGTTGTTCTTCAGTTAAATGTCGGCATCTCCCGGCATAACGGGGCATTTCCCCTTTGGCTTTTTGTGCTTCCCTTTCTTGCTCTAATTCTTCCTCCGTACAATAACAGGGATATGCTTTTCCTTCAGCCACTAATTGATTTAAGTGATTTCCGTAAATGTCCAAACGGTCCATACAACGATAAGGGCCAACTTCTCCCGCCTTATCAATGCTTTCGTCCCACTCAAGGCCTAGCCATTTTAAACTATCAAATAATTTCTCTTCCGCGTCATCTACATTACGCTTGCGATCCGTATCTTCAATACGGACGATGAAATCCCCATCATTGTGTCGTGCAAATAAATAGTTAAACAGAGCGGAGCGAGCTCCGCCAATATGTAAATGTCCGGTAGGACTGGGTGCGAATCTTACCCGAACTTTCTTCATATATGTACACCATCCTTAACCACGATTTAAACCATGCAAAATTGCATTTTTGTATTATACCACTATTATCCACGGACTAACAAGACCACAGCCTGAGAGGCAATTCCTTCTCCCCGCCCGGTAAATCCCAGCTTTTCTGTAGTAGTAGCCTTAATATTCACACGCTCTGTATCCGATTCCAAAAGGGAAGCAATTCTTTCCCTCATTTGCCCAATATACGGGGACATTTTAGGCTTTTGGGCAATGATCGTCCCATCTACATTGCCTAATGCATATCCTTTTTCCTTTGCCATTTTCCATACTTCTTGTAAAAGAACACCACTGTCTGCCCCTTTAAAGGCAAGATCCGTATCAGGAAAATGCTGGCCAATATCCCCTTCGCCTAAAGCGCCTAATACTGCATCGGTAATGGCATGGAGCAATACGTCTGCATCAGAATGGCCTAGCAATCCTAATTCATAAGGAATCTCTACTCCACCAATAATACACTTTCTTCCTTCAACCAATTGATGGACATCAAACCCTTGTCCGATTCGAATCATCTATGAATCCCCTTTCCCTCCTTATTTTGTAAAATCATTTCTCCTGTCCAAAGATCTTCGGGTGTTGTTATTTTAATATTTGTGTATTCCCCTAACACCACTGATACTTCTTCACCATAAAATTCTACTAAGGAAGCATCATCCGTACCATAAAAACCTTGTTCTTCAGCATGGAGATATGCCTTCATAATAAGAGGGACATGAAAAGCTTGTGGGGTTTGTACAGCCCACAAGCTTTCTCTTGGGGGAGTATTCACTACAATCCCCTGATTATTCACCTGTTTAATGGTATCCTTTACTGGCACTGCTAGTATTGCAGATTGCTTCACCTTAAGGTGATTCACCAGACCTTGGATTGCTGACTGTGAAACAAAAGGGCGAGCTCCATCATGGATTAATACGTATTCACTGGTTCTCAGAGATTTCAACCCTGCATATACGCTATCTTGCCTTTCCTTTCCACCGGGGACAACAAGAACAGAGGGATAAGATTGGACCAAATCCTTTGTCATCTTTATATCCTCTGCTCCAGTTACGATGACAATCTCTTGAACACTTTCTAAACCAATAAATTGTTCAAGGGTGTGTAATAGTATAGGCTTATCCTTTAAGCAAAGAAATTGTTTTTTTGTTGAACTGCCCATGCGTTTTCCCGCTCCCGCAGCGGCAATAACCACACCTAATTTCATCTTTTAACCCCACTCATCCGTTATAACGCTTTTTGTTTTTCAACAACCTTCGGCTTTGCAAAGATCATTCGTCCTGCAGAAGTCTGCAACACACTGGTTACAATCACTTCTAAAAGATTGCCAATAAATTCTCTGCCGCCTTCAACAACAACCATGGTGCCATCATCTAAATAAGCTACACCCTGACCGTTTTCCTTGCCATCTTTAATCACCTGTATATGGAGTTCTTCCCCTGGAAGAACAACCGGTTTAACCGCATTAGCCAAATCATTAATATTTAAAACGGATACACCTTGAAGTTCGCAAACTTTATTCAGGTTAAAATCATTGGTAACGACTTTCCCTTTCATTACTTTTGCCAATTTAACCAATTTACTATCCACTTCAGATATATCTTCAAAATCTTTATCTGTAATAATAACCTTCACTTTCAACTCTTTCTGGATTTTGTTTAAGATATCTAATCCTCTTCGGCCACGATTTCGTTTTAAAACATCCGAAGAATCCGCAATATGCTGCAATTCTTCTAGCACAAATTCCGGAATCACAATTGCCCCTTCAATGAATCCAGTTTTGCAAATGTCCGCTATTCTTCCATCAATAATTACGCTGGTATCAAGGATTTTAAACTCTGTTCCAGCGCCCGCATGTTTCTCCTCTTTTTTCTTTTCCCTATGCAACCGGTTGGCAGAAAAGAATGCCATAATTTCATCACGCTTACGCAAACCAACCTGAAAACCAAAATATGCAGCTAATACGGATAAGAATAAAGGTAAGAGGTTAGACAAAACAGGTACGTCTATATTGCTAATAGGAAGAAATAATAAAAAAGCAACAATAAGTCCAATAATCATGCCAATCGCACCAAAAAGAACATCGGTAACAGGAAGTTTAATCAGGTGTTCTTCACTGCGACGAATAATCCCAACCAAGTACTCACTTGGCCATAATGACACAACAAACAACAAAACTGCACCGAGAAAAGCTCCAATGTATTCGGGAATAGGAATAGTACCAACGTGAATAAGATTCCCTAACAACTCCAGTATACTCGGGCCATACTTATAACCAAGACCGGCTCCTACTAAAAGAAAAAAGAATTGGATTACTCTTTTGAGCATACATTCACCTCCTTCTTCCATTATGGTCAATTCTAGTAAAAAACAATCATAAAAAAGGGGGTAAATAGGAAAAAGCCTCTTAGTTCGAGAAGCCTTCTCCCATCTCCTCTTAATTATTGACGACTTTATCTAACAAATGGTTCGCTTGTTCCTGGTCAATTTCTTTAACAAGCACCAACTCACTAATTAGGATTTGTCGCGCATTGTCAAGCATTTTGCGTTCTCCTGTAGAAAGTCCTTTTTCTTTTTCCCTGCGCATAAGGTCTCTTACGACCCGGGCCACTTCATAAATGTCCCCAGTCTTAATTTTATCCATATTCTTGCGATAACGATGATTCCAACTGCTCGTTAAATCCTGTCGCTGATCTTTCAAGATATCTAGTACCATTTCCAAAGAATCAGTATCAACCACCTGTCTAAGCCCAAGTGTCGATACATTCGCCATAGGAATCATTACTTGCATATTTCCAACTGGCATTTTCATTACATAATACTTCTGTTTTTCTCCTAGGATTTCCTTCTCTTCAATGGCTTCGATAATGCCTGCTCCGTGCATTGGATAAACAACCTTATCGCCAATTTGGAACAAAGATTCCACCCCCAACAGAGTATCCTTTTCCAGTATATCACATTTGTATACTATAGGTCAAAAAAAATTATCATTATAGCACTAATATGGATATACGTCAATATATATGCAACTTTCCATCATTATATGAATGGAAAACCGTCATTAAACCATACGAAAAAAGGTCGGACCTGAGTCCAACCTATGACTTTAACATTTCTTCATCTGTATTTTCTTGTTTTTCACGGTGTAACAGGGAGACTAAACTTTTCCGCACACCAATTAAGGCATACAGAACCAACGGCACAAAGATCACCATCGGAAATTGACGGGGATATAATATGGCAAACACAGCCACTACCACCATCATTAACCCTGGAATTATCACAGAACGAGGGAAGGTTACCCTTTTAAAATTGGGATATTTCACATTACTAATCATTAATAAGGATAATCCAACCATTCCTAGAGCCAGCGTTAAATGGGGAAAGGTGTCATTATACAGCGCAAGGGTCGCTAAAATCCCCCCTGCTGCAGTAATGGGAAGACCAATAAAATACCCACAACTCTTTTTAGTTTGAGTATTAAACCGGGCTAAGCGTAAGGCCCCACAAATCGGAAATAATGCTGTAATAAAGATTCCTATCCATCCCGCATCCTCTAAAAATACATTGTACATAATGAGGGCAGGTGCCACACCAAATGTAACAATATCCGATAAGGAATCCAGTTCTTTGCCAAAATCACTTTGCGCTTTTAACAAACGGGCTACACGACCATCCAGTCCATCTAATAACATACCTATAATAATCATAATTGCAGCATACGTAATAAACCGTTCATTTCCTTGCATAGCAAAGATCATGGCAATAATTCCAACGAACAAATTGCCAATAGTAAGTATATTCGGAATCGTTTTGACAAACATACTTTCTCTATACCCCCTAACCGTTTACAGTAAATATCCTGTTAAACGGTAATTCTATTCTAGTCCTTACTAAATATGTCTGTCAATAAACACCTGTTCTTGGATTCTTTTTAGACCTTCTTTAATCGCACGAGCTCTCACTTCTCCAATTCCCTCCACGTCATCTAACTCCTCAATAGTTGCCATCATCACCTGTGGTAAGCCAGAAAAGACCTCGACTAAATTATTTACAATTGAAGCAGGCAAGCGAGGGATTTTACTTAAAATGCGATACCCTCTCGGAAAAACCGGCTCATCATAAAGACTTATACCACCAGAATAGCCAAGGGATTTTAAAATATTCAATGGATCCAATAATTCATCATTAGAAAAGCGGGATAATTGCCCTTTGATTTCTTTCGAGTCCATTTCATCTAGAGAGCGGCAATAATCTTTGATTAATAAAAGGGCATCCCTTTCAATATCAGATACCAATTCTTCCATTTGCATGCTGATTAAACGGCCCTCTGTCCCTAATTCATTAATATATTTATGAATTTCAGATTTTATCCTCAATACCATTTCTATTCGTTGCATCACCATTGCCACTTCATGCAGGGTGACTAATTCTTCAAATTCAAGTGCCCCCAAATTAGTTAACGCCTGTTCTAAAACTGAATAATAGCGCTCCAGTGTTTGCATGGCTTGATTTGCCTTCGTTAAGATTACGCCAATATCCTTTAAGGCATAACGATAAGGTCCACGATATAGTGTGATTACATTCCGCCGTTGAGAAATGGAAATAACTAATTTCCCCGTTTGCCGGGCTACCCGTTCTGCTGTGCGATGCCGAATTCCTGTTTCTGAAGATGTAATCGTGGAATCTGGAATTAATTGTGTATTGGCATATAAAATCTTTTTTATATCTTTGCTTATGATAATGGCCCCATCCATTTTAGCTAACTCATAAAGATGAGCAGGAGTTAAATCACAATAAATATGGAAACCACCATCTACAACCTCTTGGATTTTTTCATACTCTCCAATAACAATTAAAGCGCCGGTTTTCGCACGAAGAATATTTTCAAGCCCATCACGCAATTTTGTTCCAGGAGATACTAACTGTAAAACTTCTGAGATAAATTTTTCCTTTTTACGATCTACAGACATCTTATCCCCCCAGCGTTTCCCTTAATGCTTCTGATATGTCCTTAACACCGATAACCTCAATTCCTGAAGGATAATCCCAACCAGAAAGATTTTTATGTGGAATAATCACGCGCCTAAACCCTAATTTTTTGGCTTCTTTTACCCTCTGTTCAATTCGTGAAACCCCACGAACTTCTCCGGTCAAACCTATTTCTCCAATCACCACATCATAGGGATTGGTCTTTCTGTCGCGAAAACTTGAAGCCAGGCACATAGCAATAGCCAAATCAATTGCTGGTTCATCCAGGCGAACCCCCCCGGCTACATTCACATAAGCATCCTGGTTCTGCATCAAGAGACCTGCCCTTTTCTCCAAAACAGCCATAATCATTGTTACCCGATTATAGTCTACCCCTGTGGCCATTCTTCGAGGGGTCGCAAAACCTGTCGGAGTGAGCAGGGCCTGCAATTCTACCAGTACTGGCCGGGTACCTTCCATACTGGCTACGACAATAGAGCCAGCTACGCCACTTGCCCTCTCTGATAAAAACATTTCAGAGGGATTGGTCACTTCCCTTAATCCAAGTTCCACCATTTCAAAAATCCCAATTTCATTAGTGGATCCAAACCGGTTTTTGACAGCACGCAATATTCGATAGGAGTGATGGCGTTCCCCTTCAAAATAAAGCACCGCATCTACCATATGTTCTAACATACGGGGACCTGCAATAGAACCCTCTTTTGTGACATGACCTACAATAAAAATGGCCACATCTTTCGTTTTAGCCAATCGCATTAAGTGGGATGTGCATTCCCTCACCTGGGAAACGCTTCCTGGAGCTGATGTAATATCCGGGTGGAAAATGGTTTGAATGGAGTCGATAATGACAACAGCTGGATGGAAGGATTCGATTTGTTGCTCCAATAACAATAAATTAGTTTCTGCAAAAACATACAACTCAGAATGTCCAACCCCAAGTCTGTCTGCCCTTAATTTTATTTGTCTTAATGATTCCTCTCCAGAGATATATAATACTTTGTGGTTTTTTTTGGCCACATGTTGAGATGTTTGCAAGAGCAGAGTGGATTTCCCTATCCCTGGGTCTCCCCCCACTAAAACCAGGGAACCTGGCACAATTCCTCCTCCAAGAACCCGATCTAACTCTTGCATGTCGGTGAATAAGCGAGGTTCTTCCTCTCCTACAATTTTTGTGATAGAAAAAGGCTGGGAATTCCCCTTTTCTATCGATGGATATGAACGGTTTGCACCCTTACTTTCAAATTCCTCTACCAGGGTATTCCACTTTCCACACCCTGGACATTTACCCATCCATTTCGGTGACTCATACCCACAATCCTGACAAACAAATTTCGTTTTTATTTTAGCCATCGATTGTTACACTTCCTTTAACCCAAAAAGGCGGTAGCGTTAATCAACGCATACCGCCTCCGGAATTCATTTATTTTTGAGAAACTGAGTTCGTAGCTTTCTCTATTGTAATACTACCATTCTCAATATTAATAGCGACAGTATCTCCTTGCACAATGTTTCCAATCAGGAGTTCTTCTGAAAGGCGATCTTCAATGTGTCGTTGGATAGAGCGACGTAAAGGCCTTGCACCATACGCCGGGTCAAATCCTTCTTTCGCAAGAAATTGTTTCGCCTCATCAGATAGAATGAAGTCAATTCCTTGTTCAATTAACCGGTTACGCAATTGATTTGCCATTAAGGTAACAATTTCAGAGATATGCTCTTCATTGAGAGAATGGAACACAATAATTTCATCAATCCGGTTTAAAAATTCTGGACGGAAGCTGCGTTTTAGTTCTCCCAACACCCGGTCTTTCATATCTTCATATTGTTTATTGCTATTAGGTGCTGTGAATCCAAGGGAAGCATTCTTTTTAATCATTTCCGCCCCTACGTTGGATGTCATAATAATAACCGTATTGCGGAAATCTACTGTACGTCCTTTGGAATCTGTTAATCTTCCATCTTCTAAAACTTGCAATAAAATATTAAATACTTCAGGATGGGCTTTTTCAATCTCATCAAGAAGAACCACAGAGTAAGGTTTCCGACGGACTTTCTCTGTTAATTGTCCTCCTTCATCAAAACCTACATATCCTGGAGGAGCCCCTACTAAACGAGAAGTAGAGTGTTTCTCCATGTATTCAGACATATCGATTCGAATGATAGAATCCTCTGATCCAAACAAAGATTCAGCTAAAGCTCTAGCTAATTCTGTTTTACCTACCCCGGTTGGTCCGAGGAAAATAAAGGATCCAATGGGCCGCTTGGGATCTTTCAATCCTGCTCTTGCCCGGCGAATGGCACGAGAAATGGATTTTACAGCATCCTCTTGCCCTATAACCCGCTTGTGAAGGATTTCCTCCATTTTCAATAAACGTTCTGTTTCTTCTTCTTTTAATTTTACGACAGGAACACCGGTCCAACTAGCAACAACAGAAGCAATATCTTCCGTAGTTACTTCGGAATCTGTCTGGCCTTGTTTTTCCTGCCATTCATTTTTAGTTTTATCTAGTTCCTCCCGAAGGCGTTGTTCCTTATCTCTCAATGAGGCTGCTTTCTCAAATTCCTGGCTTTGAACTGCTGCATCTTTCTCTTTTCGAACTTCTTCCAACTTTTTCTCCAAATCTTTTAAATTTGGCGGAACCGTATAGGATTGAAGCCGTACCTTAGAAGCTGCTTCATCGATTAAATCAATGGCTTTGTCAGGCAGAAAACGATCTGTAATATAGCGGTCTGATAAATAGACAGCTTGTTGAATGGCTTCATCCAAAATTTTCACACGGTGATGGGCTTCATAACGATCCCGCAATCCGTATAAAATTTGTACCGCTTCATCGGCGCTTGGTTCATCCACTTGAATAGGTTGGAATCGCCGTTCTAAGGCTGCATCTTTTTCAATATATTTGCGGTATTCATCCAGGGTGGTGGCACCAATGCATTGCAATTCCCCACGGGCAAGAGAAGGTTTCAGGATATTAGATGCATCGATTGCACCTTCTGCTCCCCCTGCGCCAATAAGGGTGTGCAACTCATCAATAAACAGTACAATGTTTCCCGCCTGGCGAATTTCGTCCATAATTTTCTTTAAACGGTCTTCAAATTCCCCCCGATATTTAGTTCCGGCAACTACCGTCCCCATATCCAGGGTCATCACCCGCTTATTGCGAAGGGTCTCTGGAATCTCATTATTAATAATGCGTTGGGCAAGACCTTCAGCAATGGCTGTTTTACCAACACCAGGTTCCCCAATGAGAACTGGATTATTCTTTGTACGACGGCTCAATACCTGAATTACCCGCTCTATTTCTTTTTCCCGGCCAATGACAGGGTCTAGACCACCCTCTCTGGCTACAGAGGTTAAGTCTCTCGCAAGGCTATCCAGGGTAGGCGTATTTACAGACGCTGCTCCTGCAGATTGTTGATGGGAAGAGAGGGATTCGCTGCTCCCTAACAGTTGAAGAACCTGCTGACGCGCTTTATTAAGGCTTACCCCAAGATTATTTAAAACTCTGGCTGCCACACCTTCACCTTCACGGATTAATCCAAGAAGAATGTGCTCAGTTCCTACATAGGTATGGCCAAGTTTTCTCGCTTCATCCATAGATAACTCTATTACTTTTTTCGCTCTGGGGGTGTAGTTGATATTGTTTGGCTGTTCGGTACCACGGCCAATCAATGATTCAACTTCACCTTGAATCCGGTCTAAGCCTAGACCAAGCGCTTGCAAGGCTTTCGCTGCAATGCCATCACCTTCACGGATTAATCCTAAAAGGATATGCTCAGTTCCAATGTTTCTGTGCCCTAAACGGACAGCTTCTTCCTGGGCTAATGCTAATACTTTCTGCGCTCTTTCAGTAAAACGGCCAAACATCATTTGACAACACCTCCAAAAATTCTGTTTTTAGGACTCGTGGCCTGTTTCCAGGCGTTCACGAATCAAACGGGCTCTGCGTTCATCACGGGAAGTCGCTGTTAACTCTTGCCCCGAATATTGTTGCAAAAACCCTGGTTGGGTCATAATCATTAATTCATTTATGACATTGGGATTAATATCTTTAATCAACCCCAAATCAATACCAAGGCGTACATCGGACAGTCTCTGCGCTGCTTCCTTCGATTCAATGATACGGGCTAATCTTAAAATTCCAAAGGAACGAAACAAGCGATCTTCAAATTGCAGGCGATTTTGTTCAATTAAATACCTGCGAGCTGCTCTTTCTTGCTCTACAATTTGGCGGGCAACCCCATACAAATTATCAATAATTTCATTCTCTGATTGGCCAAGGGTAATTTGATTGGAAATTTGAAATAAATTTCCGATTGCTTCACTGCCCTCGCCATATAACCCTCTTACCACTAATCCAACCTGGGAGATTGCCGTTAGGATACGGTTAATCTGTTGTGTCATGACTAAAGCAGGCAAATGCATCATGACGGAAGCACGGATTCCTGTTCCAACATTGGTTGGACAACTGGTTAAAAATCCCCTGTTTTCATCAAAAGCCAAATCCATATGTTTCTCAAATAAGTCATCAATGTGGTCTGCCAACTCCCAGGCTTCCTTTAATTGTAACCCTGGAATAAGGCACTGAATCCGCAAATGATCTTCCTCATTGACAAGAATGCTAATGGATTCATTTTGATTTAACACAACTGCTCCCTTCCTTGACTGGTTGGCAAGATTCGGGCTTATTAAGTGTTTCTCAACTAATACTCTTTTTTGTAATGGAGTCAAGCTGTCCATAGGAATTAACTGGATGGGGCCCATTTTTGTAAACCCTTCATCCTGGATTGCTTCTTCCACCACTTCAATCACTTTTTCTAATTGGGAATCTGTTGAAAGCATAGGAAAGGGGAATTCACTTAAATTCCTCGCTAAACGAAGACGGCTACTAATCACTATGTCCGAATCCGCCCCAGAGGCTTTCATCCATTCACTCATTGCATTAGTAATAAAATTCTGGAAAGACATGCCTAATCCCTCCTACAACGAACCAATTTGCTGTTCTAATTCACGAATTCGATCCCGAATTTTTGCAGCCTCTTCAAACCGCTCATACTCAATACTCCGTTGCAGGTCTTTTCGCAATTGAGAAATTTCCTTTTTCAAGAGAAGAGTACCACCAGACCTTTTGGGAACTTTCCCACTATGATGTGTATTTCCATGAATCCTGCGAAACAGAGGATCTAATTTACCTTCAAAGGTTTTATAACATTGACTGCAACCAAAACGTCCACTTTTGCTAAACTGGGTGAAAGTTAACCCGCATTGAGTACATCGAAGTTGGTTATCCTGGGTTAATCCCACGGATGAATGCACGCTAGAATCAGGTGAATTAAACAGAAGGCCTGATAACAATTGAGGAATAGAGAAATTGCCAGGATATCCTGGGAACATCTCCGTTTTTTCCTGTGCACAGAATTCACACAGATGAATTTCTGTTTTTTTGCCATTAATTACTTTTGTTAAATGAAGTGTGGCAGGCTTTTGTTGACACTCTTGGCAAATCATTTGATTTCCCTCCCAATCAGTCATACATAAAAATGGCTGTCAGCATGGATCGTAACATATCAGCCCGATACCGATCCCTTACTGCTGCAGGCAAACCAGACACCAACCGCCCTGTGGCAACCTTCATAAGTCTAAATTCCCGTTGATTTATTAAACCATCCTCAAATAAGCGGTCAATAATGTTTTCCGTTACCGTTGGTGAGATTTCCTCATGGATGTTCTCCATTAACCACAGGTACAGCGTCTTCTCATTAATTACTTCAACTTTTCTTATGCGAATGTATCCGCCTCCACCACGTTTGCTTTCCACGATATAGCCCTTTTCCGTAGTAAAACGAGTACTGATTACATAATTTATTTGGGAAGGCACACATTGAAACTTATCTGCCAGCTCACTTCGTTGAATTTCCACGGCACCACAATTGCTTTGTTGCAAAATTTTCTTAAGATGTTTTTCGATGATGTCGGAAATATTCCGCATGGCACTGGCACATTGAAACTTATCTGGCACCCCCTTTAAAGAAGACTCCTGACTTTGACTTTCTTTGACTTTTATTATAATGTCATTTTATTTGTTTTTCAAGTTATGCATATTGTTATTCTTGCCTATTTTTTAATTTTTCTTTCTTTTTTATTTAAAAAAAATAGGACCCTTAAGGTCCTATTTGACTATTCTGCTTGTTCTCCTTCATGGCGTTCCCGCATAAGAGGGAATAACAGTACATCTCTAATGGATGGTGAATCCGTAAGAAGCATCACAAGACGGTCAATCCCAATCCCAAGTCCCCCTGTTGGAGGCATGCCATATTCAAGGGCTTCTAAGAAATCCTCGTCCATCATATGAGCTTCGTCATTGCCTTCTTCCCGTTCCCGTAATTGGGCTTCAAAGCGTTCCCGTTGGTCGATAGGATCGTTTAATTCAGTAAAGGCATTGGCATGCTCTCTGCCTACAATAAACAATTCAAAGCGATCGGTAAAACGGGGATCCTCTGAATTCTTCCGGGCTAACGGAGACACATCTACGGGATGTCCATAAATAAAGGTAGGTTGAATCAAGGTTTCTTCAACAAAATGTTCGAAGAATTCATTAACAATATGTCCATATTTCATGCCTGGTTTCACAGGAACATTGTTTTGTTTTGCTAATTCCATAGCTTCTGCATCGGACATTTGGGGCCAGAAGTCTACACCTGTTACTTCTTTAATGGCATCCACAATATGTACCCGTCTCCACTCAGGCTTCATTTCTACTTCATGGCCTTGATAGTTGAAAAGGGTTTTCCCGAAGACATCTTCAGCAATATGGGCGATTAAGTTTTCAGTTAAACGCATAATGTCTTTATAGTCAGCGAAGGCTTCATATAATTCAATGGATGTAAATTCAGGATTATGCTTTGTAGAAATCCCTTCATTACGGAAGATCCGGCCGATTTCATACACTTTATCAAGTCCGCCCACAATAAGCCGTTTTAAATGCAATTCTGTCGCAATACGCATATATAAACGCATATCAAGAGCATTATGGTGGGTGATAAAGGGACGGGCAGCAGCTCCTCCAGGAATGCTGTGCATGGTTGGTGTTTCCACTTCTAAATACCCACGCTCATCTAAATAACGACGCATAGATTGTAGAATATGGCTACGGGCAATAAATGTTTCTTTTACATTAGGATTCATAATCATATCAAGGTAACGTTTCCGATAACGCAACTCAACATCTTTCAATCCATGGAATTTCTCTGGAAGAGGACGAAGAGATTTCCCAAGGAGTGTAAAGGTATCTGCTTTAACGCTTACCTCTCCCCTGTTTGTCCGAAACACTTTCCCAGATAATCCAACAAGATCCCCAATATCACAAAGGTCAAAAACCTCATAAGGTTGTTCCCCGACATGGTCTTCACGCACATAAATTTGCAGTCTACCGCTTTGATCCTGTAAATGGGCAAAGCCGGCTTTTCCGTGACCCCTTTTTGACATTAGGCGGCCAGAAATAGTAACCGTATATCCCTTTTCCTCCAGATCTTCTTTAGATAAATCCCCACATAAAGCTAATACTTCCTGTGCGGTATGAGATCTTTCGAACTTTTCCCCAAAAGGATTAACGCCCATTTCTACTAATTTAGTTAATTTTTCCCGACGCACTAGTTCTAGTTCGCTTAATTCTTCATGGGACATCTTTTTCCACTCCTCAAAAGCTAAAAATCAGTTGAAAAGCTCCAACGATATACGAAGGAGCCTGTAAGTATTACTTTCCGTTTATCCCTAATATTTCGTAACGAATGGTCCCTGCGGGAACGTTTACATCTACTGTAGATCCTTTGGATTTACCAAGTAAAGCGATTCCTACTGGTGATTCATTGGAGATTTTATTTTGTAGAGGATCGGATTCTGCAGAACCAACGATGGTATAATCAAGAATATCACCAAACTCTAAATCCTTCACCTTTACAGTAGAACCAACACTGACAACCCCGGTATCCACTTCATTATCAGAAATAACCCGAGCATTTCTTAACATTTTTTCTAAGGTAATAATTCGGCCTTCAATAAACGCTTGTTCGTTCTTTGATTCTTCGTACTCGGAGTTTTCGGAAAGGTCGCCATAACTAATTGCTTCTTTAATACGAGCAGCAATATCACGGCGTTTTACCGTTTTTAATTCTTCTAGTTCTTCCTCTAATTTTTGTAGCCCGGCGGCTGTTAAAATTACTTCCTTTTCGCTCATTCTTATTCCCCCGTATCCCTATTTTCCATTCATAAATTCTATGTGAACCGACTTTCTTATATGCAAATCGTTATTTTTAAACCCAACCTTATAGTACATGCAAGTTAGGAAGTATGAAGGTTATTATAGGTTAGCCTTCATCTATTGTCAAATAAAGTGAATCTGCATAATCCTTCAGTAATTTCTTCATACCCGCTCTGGTTTCCTGCAAATTCACTGCATCTCTTATTTGGGCGGAACGAGGCAATCCTTTTAAATACCAGGCTGCATGTTTTCTCATTTCCCTTACCCCAATATATTCCCCTTTCCATTGAATCAAACGATCCATATGAAGAAGGGCAGTCTCAATTTTTTCATGAGGGGTAGGCTCTGGAGGCAGAACCCCCGTTGTTAAATATTGAACTGTACGATAAAGCATCCAGGGATTTCCCAGGGCACCACGGCCGATCATAACTCCATCACACCCAGTCATGTCTACCATCCGTTTTGCATCTTCTGGCGTAAAAACATCTCCATTACCAATAACGGGAATAGATACACCTTCTTTAACCTGGCGAATCACATTCCAATCTGCTTTTCCGGTATACATTTGCATTCGTGTTCTACCATGAACAGCTACTGCCCTACCCCCTGCCCTTTCTACCGCCCGGGCATTTTCCACAGCATAAATATGCTCATGGTCCCAACCAATGCGCATTTTTACAGTCACAGGTTTGGCTACCCGCGCTACCACCGCAGAAACCATTTCGTATATTTTATCAGGGTCTAATAGCCAGCGAGCCCCTGCCTCACAGCTTACCACTTTAGAAACAGGGCATCCCATATTTATATCAATAATATCTGCTTGTGTATGTTGATCAACATATTCAGCCGCTTGCACAAGGGTTTCCTTATCGCCACCAAAAATTTGCATACTTAAAGGTTTTTCTTGTTCATCAACATAAAGCATTTCCATGGTTTTTTTATTACCATATACAATGCCTTTGTCACTTACCATTTCTGCACAAACAAGCCCTGTTCCAAACTCTTTGGCAATGAGGCGGAAGGCGGGGTTGCATACGCCTGCCATAGGTGCCAGGACAACATTATTTTCCAATTCAATATTGCCTATTTTTAATGTCGCCATTCATCTCACCACCAGGTCAAATTTTAATTCATATTATTTTATCACAGGAAAGGCATTTTTCAAAAGAACCCCTTCCTTCCCTGGACAACAAGAAAGAAGTTCCTTAATTTTCCCCTTACCCGGAAGGTATAGCTCTGGAGCTATTTCCATCAAGGGAACCAATACGAAGGCACGTTCCGCCATCCGTGGATGAGGGACCGTTAATTTCTCCTCATGGATGATCTCCTGATTAAACAGAAGAAGATCCACATCAATAGTCCGGGGACCCCAATGGATTTCCCTTTTTCTGTTTAATGTATTTTCAATCCGTGATGTTTGTTCCAATAATGGCAGAGGGGCTAATGGGGTTTCAATTTCCACAGCCATATTTAAAAAAGCCCCTTGATCTAAATAGCCAATGGGAGCTGTTTCATATATAGAAGAAACATTCTTTATTTTTATGTTTTTGCTTTCCTCCAACAACCCAATGGCTTGCAGAAGATATTGTTCCCGGTCACCCATATTTGAACCTAAACCCAAATAAACCTGATTCATTTCCATTTTTCCTTAAACCCTTTTTCTCTTTATTTCTACACCAACAGAACGATAATGGCCTGGAATCGGGGGATCTGGTTTAATCAGACGAATGAGTACCTCTTGCACTTCCGAGAATTGTCTTAAAATCCCTTCTGCACATTGTTCTGCTGCTGTCTCAATCAGTTGATATCTCTCATTCTCCATCACTTGTTGTACTAGTTGATAAAGGTCTGCATAATTCACGGTATCTTCTAAATGATCGCTTTTCCCCGCAATGGATAAATCCATGCCAATTTCTACGTCCACGAAAAAACGTTGGCCTAAGCGATTCTCCTCAGGGAAAACCCCGTGATATCCGTAAAATTCCATGCCGTTAAAAAGAATTTTATCCATTATTATTCCCTTTCTATCTTTAAGTAAAAGAAAGCATGGCATCCATCATGCGGGAAAGGCGTACGGTTTCCTTCACATCATGGACTCGTACCATATGACATCCTTTCATAATTCCAAGGGCCACTGTCGCCAATGTTCCTTCTACCCGTTCTTCAACAGGTAAATCCAGGGCATGTCCTATGAATCGTTTTCGCGAAGTAGCCAAAAGAACAGGATACCCCATGTTGACCAGGGATTCCAAGTGAGCCATCATTTCCATATTTTGCTCATACTCTTTGGCAAAACCGATTCCCGGATCTAAAATAATCTTATCATCCGCTAGACCTGCTTTTTTCACTAAATCAATGCTTTCCTGCAGATCTATAATTACATCATCCACAAAGTTGCTATAATTTAAATTGGTACGGTTATGCATTAAAATAACGGGAACATTGCATTCAGCCATAATCTGAGGCATGAGAGGATCCCGTTTCCCACCCCATATATCATTAATAATGTGAGCCCCCGCTTGAATAGACTGGCGGGCCACTTCCCCTTTATATGTATCAATTGAAAGGGGAACAGGAATTTCTTTAGATAACGCCTCTATTACAGGAATAACCCTCTCCAATTCCTCTTCTACGCTTACTTCATTAAAACCCGGCCGAGTGGATTCTCCGCCAATATCAATAATTTTCGCCCCATCCCTGAACATTTCTTGTGCATGAAATAGTGCCTGGTCCAGTTTATTGTGTTTTCCCCCATCAGAAAATGAGTCCGGGGTAATATTTAAAATTCCCATGACTGCTGTCTCTTTATGTATCGGGAGTACAAAAGGACCTACTTTTAATCCATTGTTCACGCTTTCAAACCTCCTTCACCTTTTCCAATAATTTTTTTGCGGAAAAGGGTTAATAATTCACCTGTTATAGGACCTCTTATTCCATCACTTACAGTTTTGCCGTTCACTGAAGAGACAGGTACAATTTCCTGTATAGCATTGGTTAAGAATACTTCATCTGCTTGCATTAAATCATCTAATGTATATAGACCTTCCCGCACAGTAAGGCCACTTTTTCGAGCTAATTCCATAACGAATTGTCTCCGAGTTCCTGGAATAATCCCCGTTTTAATATCGGGAGTATGCAGAATATGATTGGAAACAAAAAACAGGTTAGAAGTAATGCCTTCTGCCAGATAATTTCTCCTTGTTAAAAATAAGCCTTCTGTATTCTTCAACCCGGAAATTTCTCTTTTTGCCAGATGATTATTTAAAAAGTTATGGCATTTAAAACGGATTTCCCCTTCAGGCATATTTCTGCGGGTCCGTAAAACAACCATATGCCTTCCATTACGATATAATTTCTCAGGAAACACAGGCAAAGGTTTAACATAAATAAACCAGTGAGGATTTTCATAAATCCCTGTATATAAACCTGTCCCCTCATCCCCGGCTGATAAATCAACTCTCACATAAGCATTGTTTAATTGATTTGCCATCAGAGTCATTTGAATCCCTTCTCGCCACTGATCCATGGACATGGTCATAACAATACCCATTTGTTTGGCTGCTTTCGCCATTCGTTCATAATGGCGATTTAATAAAGCAATCTCCCCCTGATATACACGCAAGGTTTCAAATAGCCCAATACCATAAAGAAAGCCGTGATCAATAGGCTTGATCACAGCTGAATTCTCATCAATTAATCGGCCGTCAAAGAAAATCTCCATTCTAACCCAGCCTCCACTTGTTCTTATTTCGTACTTTTAAAAGCTGCATAATAGGTCAGGAAGTTCTTCAACAATAATTTCCCATATTCAGTAGTTATTGATTCCGGATGAAATTGTACCCCTTCAATTGGGTAGTCCTTATGGCGAATTGCCATAATCTCTCCTGCATCTGTTTCAGCCGAGATTTCAAAACAATCCGGGATTGTTTCTCTCTCAACGATTAATGAATGGTATCTCGTGGCTTTAAACGGGGAAGGAATTCCCTCAAATAGAGTACGTCCATCATGTTTAATCTCGGAGGTTTTGCCATGCATTAAACGTTCGGCACGAATGACATTCCCACCAAAAACTTGAGCAATGGATTGATGTCCTAAACATACCCCAAAAATAGGAATAATCCCTGCGAATCGCTGGATTACTTCCAAACTGATTCCTGCGTCATTTGGTGTACAGGGTCCTGGAGAAATCATAAGGTAAGCAGGATTTAATGCTGCAATTTCATCACAGGTAATCCGATCATTTCGAAAAACCTGGAGTTCTTCCCCCATTTCACCCAAATACTGTACCAAATTGTAAGTAAATGAATCATAGTTATCAATCATAACGATCATTCTAAGCTCTCCTCTCTCTCAACTAAACTCAACTTTTCTTCACCTAAAGATACAGCTCTCCATAAGGCTTCTGCCTTCTTTAATGATTCATAATACTCTGCTTTTGGCACAGAGTCAATGACAATTCCCGCCCCTGCCTGGACATAAGCCATATTCTTTTGCAAAATCAAAGTTCGGATAATTATATTAAAAATTCCACTTCCATCAAACCCTAATAAACCCATTGATCCCGTATATGGTCCCCTTGTTAGAGGCTCTAATTCTTCAATAATTTCCATGGTTCTAATCTTTGGTGCCCCGGTAATGGTACCCCCAGGAAAAACGCCCATCAATGCATCCAATCCATCAAACCCTTCTCTTAGTTGACCCACTACATTTGAGACAAGATGCATAACATGAGAATATTTTTCAATTACCATCCATTCATCTACTTTTACTGAACCAAATTCACATACCTTTCCTAAATCGTTTCTCTCTAAATCAACTAGCATGATATGTTCTGCATTTTCTTTTTCAGTTTCAATAAGTTCTAATTCTAATTCCAAATCTTCTTGTTCATTTTGACCTCTTTTTCTTGTCCCAGCAATAGGCCGAGTACTCACCTTACCATCTTTCACCCTTAACAATAGTTCAGGGGAGGCAGAAATCAACTGAAATTCTGGGAAATGAAATAATCCCATATATGGTGATGGATTTAACAGACGTAATTCATGGTAAATTTCCTCATCAGTTAAAAAGGTAGTCCGGTTTTGCCGCAATGATAAATTGACCTGAAATACATCACCTGCAGCAATATACTCCCTAATTTTTCTTACTGCTTCTTTAAACTCATGTTGGTTTAAACTGAAGGAAAACTCTTCATTACCCTTTTTATGCAAATAGGAATTGGACCGAGGGATCCCAGGAGTACACCCCTTAAGTACCTGTTCCATTTCTAACACTCGCCAGTTGGCTTCTTCACTATTCTTTATTTTGCATCCTTCACCATAATTGACAATAAAATAAACCTGATTTTCATACATATCAAATGCAAATACTTCTTCAACTTTCATCATATAGACGTAAGGAAGTCCCAGATCGTCTTCTGCATGCAAAGGGATACTTTCATAAAATCGAATGAAATCGTAAGAAAAATAACCAGCAGCTCCCCCTGTCCATTCGGGGAAATTCTCAGGTACCCCTTTTAGATTCTTATACTCCTCATTTATTAACCATTTTCGAATCATTTCCATAGGATCTTCTTTTTCATCTTTATCAATCCTTAAAATTTCTCTATTCGTACAACTCACATAGCTATATCTACCGTTTCCTGTATTCTCAAAAATAAAAGAGAAAAGATTGTCATGTTTTATATTAAGATACAGATCCCAGGCTTCTACATTTCCCCTGGAACATTTTTTCCATATCATTCGCCTATTGGTTTCCATCATTGTCATAATTACCCCCGTTTCCTAAAAATTCAGTCTATGGGTACAGTTTATCAGAAGAAAGTAAAAAAAAAACAAGGTTGCCTTCACTGGCAACCTTGTTTTAGGAGAGATAAATTTATTTCATTAAATTTCAAAGTTAAAAAGTGGGGTGCTTAAATAGCGTTCACCATTGCTTGGATTAATCACAATGACGTTTTTGTTAGGCCCAAGTTCTCTTGCTACTTGTTGTGCAGCAAAGATGGCCGCCCCTGTAGAGATCCCTACAAGAACCCCTTCTTTGCGGGCAATTTCACGGGCGGTTTCAAATGCATCTTCATTTTCAACCAGAATCACTTCATCGTAAATGGAAGTATTTAAGGTTTCAGGAACAAATCCTGCACCAATCCCTTGAATTTTATGAGGGCCAGGTTTCCCCCCAGACAATACAGGAGAACCTGCTGGTTCTACTGCCACAACTTTAATATTAGGATAACGTTCTTTAAGAACTTCCCCTACGCCAGTAATGGTACCGCCAGTTCCTACCCCAGAAATGATGGCATCAATTCCGCCAATTTGTTCCCCTTGATCAAGAAGTTCCTGTGCAGTAGTTTGGCGATGAACTTCTGGATTGGCCTGGTTTTTAAATTGTTGAGGAATGAAATAATTATCGTTTTCCTGGGCCAATTGTTCCGCTTTACGAATAGCGCCACCCATTCCTTCTGGACCAGGAGTAAGGATTAATTCCGCACCATAAGCTTTTAATAAATTTCTCCGTTCAATGCTCATTGTTTCAGGCATTACAAGAATCGCCTTATAACCTTTTGCAGCAGCTACGAGGGCTAATCCAATTCCTGTGTTCCCACTGGTTGGTTCAATAATTGTTGCACCTTTTTTCAGTGCTCCTGATTTTTCAGCATCTTCAATCATGGCTAATGCAATACGGTCTTTCACGCTTCCGCCTGGGTTGAAGAACTCCAACTTCAAATAAAGATTTGCGCTAGCTTCATCAGCCACATGGTTTAATTTAACAAGGGGTGTATTTCCAATTAATTCAATAATTGAATTAGCAACTCTGTTAATAGAATCTACGGTTTTAGTCATTTTAAAAGGCCTCCAATTCATAGTAACTTAATCGGTTTTATAGAGATTATATCAGCCTTTTGTTTCCCCGTCAATGCTTTACGTTAATTAATTTAGCTAATTCCTCCCTGCTTACATGGTATTTCTCATTACAGAAATGACATTGAATTTCCGCTTCATTTTCTTCATCAATCATTGCCTGCAATTCCTCTTTGCCAAGGCTAATCAAAGCACTTTCAACCCTTTGCCGGGAACAGTGGCATTTAAATACTATCGGAAGTTCCCCAAGAATTTTTGCTTCTTGCCCGGTAATTTCTTTAAGCATTTCCTCTGGTGTTAACCCATCATTAACCATTGCTGAAACAGGGCGTATCTGGCTAATATCTCTTTCCAATGCAGCAATGACTTCCTCAGGCGTATCAGGCATGACTTGGAAAATAAATCCGCCGCAAGACTTAATAGAATAATCAGGATTGACAAGAACCCCCACACCTACAGCAGAAGGAATTTGTTCGGAAACTGTAAAATAATAAGCGAAATCTTCTCCTATTTCCCCGGAAACGATGGGGCTACTTCCCTGGTAAGGATCTTTCAGACCTAAGTCTTTCGTAACAATAATGGTTCCTTCTTTTCCAACTGCTGCCCTTACATCTAGTTTCCCTTTTTCGTTAAGAGGAAACTCTACATGGGGATTAGAAACATACCCACGCACTTCTCCTTTCCCATTGGCATCAACCAAAATTTTGCCAATAGGGCCATCCCCTTTTACAACAATAGAAAGGCGATCTTCCCCTTTTACCATAGCACCCATCATGGCACTAACCGCCAGGGTTCTGCCCAATGCTGCACTAACTACAGGATATGTATCTAAACGTTTTCTTATTTCTTCAAGGGTTTCTGTCATTTGCACTGCAAATACTCGAACATAATCCTGATAAACCATACCTCGTACTAAATAATCTTTTTTCATCTTAAACACTCCTTTATGAATACTAAGAAACCTACTGTCATGATTTACAGTAGGCCTCAGAAGTTGCTTATTTATTGTTTTTTTCATAGATTAAGCGCAATCCTTTTAATGTGAGCCAGGAATCAACAATATCAATTTCCGTTGATTCATCTCCAATTAAGGATGCTAATCCACCAGTTGCTATTACTTTGGGAACCCGTTTGCAATCTGCCTTCATCCGACGCACAATTTCATTGACTTGTCCCACAAAACCATAAATAATGCCTGATTGCATAGCATGAACGGTGTTACGCCCTATCACGCCAGGGGGTTTCTCCAATTCAATTCGGGGCAATTTTGCCGCCCTACTATAAAGGGCCTCTGTAGAAATGCCAATTCCCGGGGCAATGGCTCCTCCATGGTACCCGCCATTTTCATCAATATAACAGAAGGTTGTCGCCGTTCCGAAATCCACAACAATAAGTGGGGTTCCGTAATCATGGATGGCTGCTACTGCATTCACAATACGGTCTGCCCCAACTTCCCTTGGGTTTTCCGCCTTAATATTCAACCCGGTTTTTAACCCTGGTTGAATGACCATTGCCTTCACATTAAAATATTTTTGGCACATTTTTTCCAAAGGAAACATTAAAGGAGGAACAACTGAAGAAATAATAACCCCTTCAATATCGGAAAATTTCAGACCTTTATCCATAAACAAATTGCGTATTAACATCCCGTATTCATCGTCGGTTTTTGCCCGGTCACTACTAATACGCCAGTGGTATTTTAAGCTGTTTCCTTCATAAACGCCTAAAACCATATTTGTATTCCCCACATCAATGACAAACAACATCCCAAAACCACACCTATCTTTTTCTTTGGTTTAAATCGAGGCTAATATCTAATGCTGTTACAGAATGGGTTAAACTTCCTACGGAGATGATATCTACTCCTGTCCGTGCAATAGACGCAATGGTTTGCAGATTTACCCCACCAGAAGCCTCAATAATCGCAGCACCATTTACTCGTCCTACAGCTTCTTCCATCGTGGTTACATCCATATTATCCAACATAATAATATCTGGTTTCACAGCAAGGGCTTCTTCTAACTGTTCCAGGGATTCTACTTCCACTTCAATTTTCGTTGTATGGGGAACATTGGCACGGGATTGCAATATAGCCTGTTGAATTCCACCTGCACCTTTAATATGGTTATCCTTAATGAGTACCGCATCAAAAAGCCCCAGGCGATGGTTGTGTCCGCCACCCACCACAACGGCATATTTCTCTAACATGCGTAAGCCCGGGGTGGTTTTCCGGGTATCTACTACTCTAACCTTCTCGCTTCCTTTACGTGCTTCTTCTACAAACCGATGGGTCATTGTGGCAATCCCTGATAAATGTTGCAGGAGATTTAATGCCAACCTTTCCCCAGTTAAAATACTCTGCACTTTCCCCTCAACTTCAGCAATGACTGTTCCTTTTTCCAGGTACTCACCATCTGAAGCCTTTTGGTGATAATGAAGAGTAGGATCTAACGTACTAAATACTCTTTCCGCAACTTCTAACCCGGCAATCACTCCTGATTCTTTGACATAAAGGATTCCCTTTCCGTCTACATTTTCAGGAACAGTGGCGAGAGTCGTAACATCGCCAAAACCAATATCTTCATCGAGCCATACTCGAATCTGTTGATCTAATAAATGGTTATTCATCTTCATTCGAACTTTGCTCCTCCAATACTCCATCTTCAATAGATTGAACAATATGCTTACGCCAAACCAAATCATCCTGTTTAGGGAAGTCTTCCCTAAAATGGCCGCCACGGCTTTCTTCCCGTAATAATGCAGCATTAGCAACAAGAACTGCGATGGTTAATAAATTGAGATATTCAAACTCTGCAATATTGTCCATTTTATTGCGGAAGGCTTTGGCATATCGTTCTAATTCCTTCACAGCTTTAATTAAGCCTCTTTCATTTCTTTTAATCCCTACATGGCGAAGCATTAATTTTTGCAGGCGAAGGCGTTTTTCCATTACATTATCTGTACTCATGGTTTGCTGTCTCATTAGCGAGAAAGAAACGGAGGGAATTCCCTCAGGCAAAGGAGGAATGTCCTCTAATTTATCAGCAATTCTCTTTCCGAATACAAGTGCTTCAGCCAGAGAGTTGCTTGCTAAACGATTTGCTCCGTGAACTCCCGTACAGGATACTTCACCACAGGAAAATAATCGTGGAGTTGCCGTTTCCCCGTTGGTGTCTGTTTTAATGCCCCCCATAATGTAATGGGCAGCTGGGGCAACAGGAATCCAATCTGTTACCATATCCAGTCCATAACGAAGGCATTCCTTGTAAATAGTAGGAAAACGATTTTTAATAAGTTCTTCGGATTCATGGGTAATATCTAAATAAACGTATGTAGAACCGGTTTCTTCCATTTCTGAGACAATGGCTCTCGCCACAATATCACGGGGAGCCAATTCTTTCTGGGGATGGTATTTTTGCATAAACCGTTCCCCATTAATGTTACGCAAAACAGCCCCTTCTCCCCGCACTGCCTCAGATATTAAAAATCGAGGTGCCCCTGGATAGAATAGGGCGGTCGGATGGAATTGGATAAATTCAACATCCTTTATATAGGCCCCTGCCCGGTAAGCCATGGCCATTCCATCACCTGTTGCAATTTCAGGATTGGTGGTGTAGCGATATAATTGACCCGCTCCCCCGGTAGAAAGAATGGTTGCTTTGGCGCGGATGAATACACGCTCCCCTTCAGGACGCATAACAATGGCACCAATGCACTCCCCTTGATGGGTCATAAGATCTATGGTGAAGTGGTTTTCTAAAATGGTAATCCGTTTATTATTTTTAGCCACCTCAGAAAGGGCACGGACAATTTCCGCCCCTGTTGCATCCCCATTGGCATGAAGAATTCTTCTTTTACTATGGGCTCCTTCTTTCGTAAGAGCCAATTTGCCATCTTCCCTATCAAACATTGTACCCATTTTAATTATATCTCTAATACATGAAGGTCCTTCATTTACCAGGATGTCTACAGCTTCATGGGAACAAATTCCTGCCCCTGCAATCAAGGTATCCTGGCGGTGAAGTTCCGGAGAATCTGATTTAGACGTAACTGCCGCAATCCCCCCCTGGGCATGCTGGGTATTACTTTGTGTCAAAGAAGTCTTACTAATTAATGTAACATCATGATGTTCACTGATTTTAATGGCCGTATAAAGGCCTGCTGCTCCGGAACCAATAATAAGAATATCTGTCTCCACTTTTTCTAATTCTGCAAGTTTAAAATCGATGACATACCTGGGTACCATTCTTCAATAACCTTCTCTCAGTTCTCTTTAGGATTTATTTTGCTTCCACGAGAAGCATCCGCTCTAAAGAAGCACGTGCTTTATCTGCCACTTCTTCAGGAACATAAATTTGCGGTTGCATGGTTTCTAAACAATCAACGACTTTCTTTAAATTATTCACTTTCATATTAGGACAAACTAAATATTTTGAAGCGAAATAAAACTCTTTATCGGGACTTTCTTTACGAAGCTGGTATCCAACCCCTTCTTCCGTTCCCACGATAAATTGTTTTTTATTTGATTCTCGGCAATACTTGATAATCCCGGTTGTGCTTCCTACATAATCCCCTAAAGCCACAACTTCAGGGCGACATTCGGGGTGAACGACAAATTCCGCTTCTGGATGTTCAGCTTTTAAACGTTGAACATCTTCAACCGTTAACTGGTCATGGGTATTGCAATAGCCTTCCCAAATAATGAATTTCTTGTCCGTAAATTGGGATACCCAGTTCCCCAGGTTTTTATCAGGAACCCAAATAATTTCCTTTTGATCCACTGATTCTATTACATAACGTGCATTTGAAGATGTACAACAAATATCTGTTTCTGCTTTCACATCAGCAGATGTATTTATATAAGCCACAACAGTGGCATTAGGATATTCTTTTTTTAATTTCTTCAATCCATCTACATTTACCATATCCGCCATAGGACAACCTGCACGTTCATCAGGTATTAAAACTGTCTTTTCCATGTTAAGGATTTTGGCACTTTCACCCATAAAATGAACACCACAAAATACAATAACGTCCGCATCCGTCGTTTTCGCCTTTTGTGCCAGACCAAAGGAATCCCCAAGAAAGTCTGCGATTTCTTGAATTTCAGGCCGCTGGTAATAGTGGGCCAGAATTATGGCGTTTTTCTCTTTTTTTAATTGCAGAATTCGTTCACGCAATTCCTTATTTCGCTGTTCTTTCTTCTGTATTGCCATTGATTCCATTTTCTTCACATCCTCCATCCAGGTCCAATTATGTTTATAATACCGTTAATGATAGGAATTGTATACACAATTAAGGTGAAAAGCCCCCCTAGTAAGGGAGGCTTGACTTTTCATTTCTTCCTATTTACGTTCTGAATCACTATCGATTCCTGGGAATGGAGCGGATGTTTCAGATTTACCAGTAATTTGCACAACTACATCTCCACCAGTTGGTTCATCAACATCTTTTTCTGATCTAGTAAAGGAACCTGTTTCAATAATGCTTTTAATTTGAGTGGCATCCAGGGTTTCAACTTCAAGAAGGGCTGTAGCAATTGCATCCAATTTATCTCTCTTTTCCGTTAACAATTGGTTACAACGCTCATAGCAATCCCGGATAATACTTTGAATTTCCTGGTCAATTTGGCGAGCTGTTTCATCACTATAGTTTTGCTCGTGTCCAAGGTCTCTGCCTAAGAAAACTTGGCCCTGGCTACGCCCAAATTGCATCGGGCCTAAATTTGCACTCATCCCGAATTCCATAACCATTCTACGGGCAATGGATGTTGCTCTTTCAAAGTCGTTATGGGCCCCAGTACTTACTTCTTTAAGTACCAGCTCTTCTGCTACCCTACCGCCTAATAGCCCAACAATTTTGTCTAACAAATCGGTCTTTGTAGCAAAATAACGGTCTTCTTTAGGCAGCATAATTGTATAACCGCCTGCAGAACCACGAGGAATAATGGTTACTTTATGAACCATGTCTGCATTTTTTAAGAAGTATCCTACAATAGTGTGCCCTGCTTCATGGAAGGCAACCAATTTTTTCTCATCTTCTGTAATAATACGGGATTTCTTTTCCGGTCCAGCAATAACCCGGTCAATAGCATCATCAATTTCGTTCATTTCAATTTTCTTCTTATTTTTGCGAGCAGCCAGTAAGGCTGCTTCATTAAGAACATTCTCTAAATCTGCACCGGTAAAACCTGGTGTCCGTTGTGCAACCACATGAAGATCAATGTCCCCACCTAAGGGCTTATTGCGTGCATGTACCCCAAGTACAGCTTCCCGACCCTTAATGTCTGGACGGTCAACAGTAATTTGACGGTCAAAACGACCTGGACGAAGAAGTGCTGGGTCAAGAATGTCAGGACGGTTGGTTGCTGCAACAATGATAATTCCTTCATTGTGGCTAAACCCATCCATTTCTACAAGTAATTGGTTTAAGGTTTGTTCCCGTTCATCGTGTCCGCCACCTAATCCGGCACCACGTTGACGGCCCACTGCATCAATTTCATCGATAAAAATGATACATGGAGCATTTTTCTTCGCGTTTTCAAATAAATCACGAACCCTGGAGGCCCCAACCCCAACGAACATTTCAACAAAATCTGAACCGCTTATTGTAAAGAATGGAACACCTGCTTCACCAGCTACTGCCCGTGCCAACAAGGTTTTCCCTGTTCCAGGAGGCCCAACTAAAAGAACCCCTTTAGGAATTCTTGCTCCCAGGGCTGAGAATTTACGGGGATCTTTAAGAAACTCAACAACTTCTACTAGTTCCGCTTTTTCTTCATCAGCACCGGCAACATCATTAAATGTAACTTTTTTCTTCTCATCATTGTATAGGCGGGCTTTGCTTTTGCCGAAGTTCATCACCCGGTTGCCCCCACCCTGAGCCTGATTAAACAAGAAGAAGAATAGGATGAATATGATCACAAAAGGAATAATGGAAGTAAGAAAAGTAAGCCAGACTGAATCACCTTTCTGTTCCAGGTATTCTTCTTTTGTTATTTTGGCATCTTCTAATTTTTTCAAAAGGTCCTGATTGTCATACAATGGACCATTTGTATAGAAATTGCTGCCACTTTTTAATTTACCCATAATAGAATATGTACCCCGATCGGGTCGAATCTGAACCTCGGTTACTTGACCCTGGCTGAGGTACTGGCGAAACTGATTATAGGGGATTTTCGTTGTTTCCGGCCCCTGATTGGTTAGAAAGTTAACTACCCCGATCACTACAAGAAAAATTAGTAAATAAAAACCTGTATTTCGGAAAAAACGACTCATACCTTACCTCCTCTCGTGCCAACACACAGTCACTATTTTACCAAACAATAATTCATGTCACAACTTTCCAGTACTATTGATAGACTTTTTCTTTTAGTATGCCTATATAGGGGATGTTGCGATATTTGCCTGCATAATCAAGGCCATATCCTACTACAAAGGCATCAGGAATTTGAAACCCGCAATAATCAGGGTAAAGTTCCACTGTTCTGCGAGAAGGCTTATCTAATAGTGAAACCACTTTCACTGTTGCGGCATTCCTGCGATCCAGAACATCTATTAGATAACTTAAAGTTAAACCCGAATCAATGATATCTTCCACGATTATCACGTGGCGATTTTCCACTGAAGAATCAAGATCTTTAACAATACGGACAACCCCTGAAGAACGGGTAGCATTTCCATAACTGGATACAGCCATAAAGTCAATTTCAAGGGGGATGGTCATATCCCGTATTAAATCAGTCATAAATACAACTGCTCCACGCAGTACACAAATGACTAATGGGTTCTTCCCTTGATAATCCGTAGAAAGGACCCTGCCAAGTTCTTGAATCTTAGCTTTTATTTGTTCCGCAGTTAACAAAACTTCCTGAATATCATTTTCCATGTTAACTTAAAACGCCTCCTATTGCATTTCAACGAGAAGTCCCTCTTTCCCTTCTAGCGAGGTTAGACTGAGATTAGATTTCCTCAATTCGGGAATCCATAGAACCTTTTCCTCATCTGTTAAAAGAGGAATCCTTTCCCTTTGCAATTTCGGGATTTTCTCATCAATAAATAATTCTTTAATCTTTCTACTTCCAGTCATACCAATTATGTTTATCCGATCGCCTGGCTGGCGGCTTCGAATAAATAACTCGCCTTTAATCCTCTGAGGATCAAGGAGTATTTTATCTGGAGTCATTTCATGAGAATTGCAATCCCCTTTTACCAACGTTGTGATAAAAGTGCGCCCGATTTCAGGTACATAGATCCGACCTGGAATAGGAAGAGGATATAGATAAGGAGTTTGGGTCTCACATACATTCCCCAGAGAAAAAACCACATGGTTATATTCACGATGCACCATAATTGTCCCTGGTAAATCCAGACTGGCAGAAGGTGATGAAGAATACATGATTTCTCTACAATCTTCAATATGTTTGAAATGAATCTGTTTAGATTTTCCTGTTAGATAACTTAATATTAGTTTAATCATTCTCCTTTGTAAAGCAAGGTGGAAACTTAGAAACTCTTTTTGTTTAATAATTATTTTATTCAATTCTTGATTGACTATGATTTCATTTAAATGGTCTTTCGCAAGTGAGTCCATGAACTCATTCTCATGGTAAATCAGAGAAGAGAGATGTGTGATGCTTTGGGTTATTTCTGGATTTTCCTTTTTAATCAAGGGAACAATCTGTAAACGGATTCGATTGCGGGTATATTTTTCGCTTAAATTGCTTTGGTCTAATCTTGGCTGAAGATGATGTTTTAAACAATAGTTATCAATATCACTACGGGTAATTCGTAACAGAGGCCGAATGAGTGGAATCCCTTCATCCAATCGTTTCATGGGAATACCTGCAAGTCCTTCCAGACCAGAACCGCGAATGATTCGCATGAGTAGGGTTTCAACCTGGTCATCCGCCTGATGAGCTGTCGCAATCATGCTTTTTGAATACTTTCCTGCAACTTCTCTTAAAAAGCCATATCGTAAAATTCGTGCTGCTTCCTGTGGCCCTAATCCCCATTCCTTCATCCATTCTGGAACATTAATTTTCTTTAAATGGGAAGGGATTTTTAATGCTGTCGCTATCTTTTCTACGTAAGAGGCATCTGCATCAGCATCTTTGCCACGAAACCCATGATTTAAATGGGCAGCAACCACATTCCACTGGTAATGGGATTGCAACTGGCAAAGCCCATGCAAAAGAGCGATGGAATCAGGTCCCCCTGAGACAGCCACTATAATTGTATCCCCCCGTTCAATTAATTTTTCTTCTAGAATAGTTTGTTCCAACTGCTTTAACACTTTTTCACCTTCAATATAATAAATATGTACGGATTAAACCTGTTCAAGTTTCAAAGAGAGTAAAGCCAATGCCTTATTTATACCTCTGGCAAAGGCTTTACTTCCATTATTATTTTCCCAGTAGATGCTTTTGAATTAAATCTAACTAACATACTTGGGCCGTTCAATTTTTGGCGCATTAGGGATTGATATGGTTGCCCATTCAGCTTCGTAACGCTCCATGTGAGCCACCATTACGGTCATATCATCTTTGATTTCACCATAATGTTGGCGAATCACTAATTCTAATAATAAATCAGCAATTTCCTGAGGATTGTCTGTTTTTAATTCAGAAATCTTCCTCTTCATCCATAAATTTTTATTCTCAACAGAAAGGGCGGCATCATAAATCCCATCTGTAATCATAATTAACAAATCGCCAGGTTGCAATGAATACTGTACCACATCTACATCAATTTCATCGATAATTCCTATGGGCAAGTTATTTGCCGAAATAGGAATCACTTCATCCCCCCTTTTAATAAAGCTAGGTGTTGAACCTGTTTTGATAAACTTTGTTTGTCCAGAATGTAAATCTACCAGAGCAAGATCTACAGTAGCAAAAACTTCATCAGGTGACCGTAAAGACAGAACAGTATTAATTGATTTGATACAAAGGGTCTCATCAAGTCCTAATTCAAGCAACTGCTGCAATAATTCTAAAGTTGAAGAACTCTCCATATACGCCCTCTCTCCATTTCCCATCCCATCACTCATGGCCAAAGCAACTTTTCCTCCCCCAATGTCCATAATTTTAAAGCAGTCACCAGAAAGCAATTGTCCCCCCTTTGCAGCGCCCGCTACACCAGTAGAAACCTGTAATTCAGGGGCAGAGCCCAGAGTGATTTTACAAAAACCTCCTTTTTCTTCACACTCTATTTCCTTAACCATAATTCTCTCACCAAGCAAATCAGACAAAAGGGGAGCGATAATCTTCTCACATTCCTCCCTCCCATAGAAACTAGGCTGACTTATTTCTATATCAACAGCTCCCTCTTCAAGGTTTAAAATATCGATGTTGCGTATGGATAATCCTAAACCTTCAAGTAAAAATACAATTTGCTGTTCCTGTTCAAAATGGTGAGTCCCTTCTTTGTTTACTTCATCTGAGAAATTATGAATCACTCTTGATATCCCGGCTAATTGGGCGGCAACAAGCCTTTTGCTTTCATAAATTTGCCTTTTTAAACGAAGTTGGTTATACCATTGTTCGTGCTCCTGATTTATGTTTCTACGTACCAGTTCTTGTTTGACACATTTTCTACGAAAATCAACAGGTAGGTCTTCCTCTGCAAGATCTCCATTTTTTTCGATGCGGTTAATCATTTCTGAAAAAGAAGCATAGGTTTTATCCAGATCCCTTTCCCAACACTGGTCTTTTTTCCAACACCTCATACATGATTGTTTAGACACTAATGATATAAATTCTTCTACCTGCCCCCCCTGCTTTATTTTTTCTTCATTGTCATGAAAGAGAAAGCTTTCCGACAGTTTTACAAATAGTTTTGAAAATTGTTCCATCTTGCTTACAGTTAACTCACGCATATGCATTAAATATTGATGATGGGTTTCAGAATTTTCACTGGTCCCTGGAATGTACTTGGCAATCTCCCCTTTCAATTTTCGTGGTGTAATCAAGAATAAGAACACAGCACATAAGGTCTCGATAAAAGATTGAATCATCTCTCTTTGTTCCCCGGCATATACTGTAAGAATGGATGATCCAATAAGAAAACCAAAAGCGACAGACCACCTTCTCCCCTCTTTTAGTAATCCCCCAAGTAAACCAGAGAAGCCGAGGAGGCTTATTTGGTACACGGAGGCTAAATTGGACAGGCTTAATACCATACCTGTTATAATCCCCACAGAAGCCCCAATCGTTCCCCCACCAACTGCTGCAAACAATAGCACCAGATAACGGGACAATATATTTTCAATGGAAATATCCTTAATAGACCAGCCAACTGTCCCTGTTAAGATGGACGCCAGCAAAATAATAAGGCAGATAATCTCTTCAGTGCGCCACTTATGATGAATTCTCCTTGAAGTAATAATGGGAATGGATTGAATAAAAATAAATGTAAGAATCATCGCAAGGATGCCTTCAACCCCATTCATTAGCAAATTATACGCCGTCATTTTTCCGCTTACATAATCGATGGCCGTTCGGCTCAGGAGGACTGCGAGAAGTACCAGAATTGGACTGTGGTTGAGTTCTAATTTTTTTCTTCGCTCTAATCCCTTTAATGCAATTATAGCCAAAGCCATCCCCGCAAAATTTGCCCCGGCAATACCCCATGATTGGGTAGCGCCCCCAATAGAAAGCCCCAGAAAAATTAAAAACAATCGGTTTCGCCGCAAAAAATACATGACAATAAAGTATGGAATAGCAAATGGAGATAACTCTTGCAAAATAAGTGCCCGTCCCAGCAGAATACCCATTGCGATTTGAAAAATACTCCACTGATACGAAGTAATCCAAATCCATCTCCTACCCTTCTCTGTTGCTTCTTGAATTGGTGAAAAAATACCCGGACGTTGATTATTCATGAACGTTTCCGTCCGAATCATCAAAACACCACCCGCCTATCAGATTTTTGTGATTTTCATTATAAACATAGTATTAATTTAAAATCTGTCACAATTTGAAGACGAATTATAAAAATATTCCGACAATTACTTCAACAAATAAATAAGGGTACCCTCGGTACCCCCAAAACTGATAAATTCAATCTATTTTTTTTGTTGAGGTTGGTCATCAGGTGTAATAAACAAAACTTCTCCTTTTTTCGTATAGAAGAATTCCTGCCTTGCCAACTCTGCTACATATTTCTTATCTTGTAATTGCTTGACCCGTTTTTGTAATTCAACCTTTTCGGCATTTAATTGTTGGGCTTGTTTTTGTAAATCCGCTACTTTTTTCTGACTTTCTTTAATTTCTTCCCCTTGCTGGAAATAAGCAAAGCTACCCCACAGGAGAAATGCAAAGACAATGCTATATAACAAACGCAATCTCCTTTTTTTCCCTTTTACCCCATTTTGATTTTGCGATTGTTGCATGTCTTGCTCCCCCCTAAACCTTGATACCTTAGATTTTCTTACGTTTTAGTAACTTCGTCAAGGTTTTTACTATTCCCTTATAGAAGAGGGTTGTCCGTTTTCCTATCCATTTACCGAGAAATTTCCCCAGTTTTAGTAGGGGGAAAGCAATCCATTTTGATATGGTTGTTATTATTTTAATTAACCATTTCACCACTGTTAAAAGAAAAGTAAAAAGGGAGATCACCGGGGCAATAAGTAATACTTTCGTCATCTTTACTAAAGTACGGTATATCGTAAGGGTGATCTGTATTATTTTCTTTAAAAGGGTACCATACATTTCCCGGAAGGAAAGAAGATAAACGATTGTGCCAATGCCTAACCCTAGAAAAATATAAATGCGAACAATTCCTTCATTTACCCGGAGAAGGGTACCAAAAACAAGGAAAGTAGCACTAATCCAAAATAATAAATCACAAATCCAAATTAACCATTTCTTCATTTTATACATCCGCTCAAAAATGCGGTATGTATCATAGAAAATCCCCATCAGGAATCCACAAAATACCATGGAAAGGAGAGTTAATGCCTGCCCGGAAATCGTCACTTAAAGATTCGGCCAAATATTCCTTTGGCCTTTTCCCCATGGGTTGTTTCATCAATATATTCCATGGCAAAAACAACTCCTTCGATGGAGACCTGCCCCGTTTCTAAACTTAAGTTTTTCATATGAAGATTTTTCCCCTTTATGGTAAGGAATCCCGCTTCGGTTTGTAAGAGGAATTCTTCATGATCAAAGCTCTCAACTTTTAATACACCACTTATATCAAGTTTTTTGCGATTCACCATAACCACTTCATGTCGTATTACCTTTTTCTGATTTGGGCCGGATTCCATCATAGCGGTACAACCTCCTTTTTTGTACCATACTATGGTCAAAAACAATGGTTTAGAACAAAAAAAAAACAACGCACCATAGGCGTTGTTTCATTGTTTTTATAGACCATTTACCAGATATTTATTTCTTCAGGACCTTCTTTGGGAATCTCTTTTTCTTCTATTAATTCATACATGCCTGCTGCTTCTTCTTTTTTTGTGGTATCTAACAGCTTTTCCACACGAATTGTAACGATTTTTCTCCCAAAACGAATAGTAAGCAAATCCCCTACTTTCACATCCGAACTGGATTTGGCCACCTGGTCATTTAGTGAAACCCTTCCCTGGTCACATACCTCTTTAGCAATGGTTCTCCGTTTAATGAGGCGGGATACCTTAAGGAATTTATCAAGTCTCATGGGTTATTCCCCTTTCTCTTTTCTTTTTCCCTCTTGATAAACCTCTTCCATTTCTTCAAGGGTTGATTTCTCCAGACTTTTTCCTGCCTGCTGAAATTTCCTTTCTATATAAGCAAACCGTCGTTTGAACTTTAGATTACTTAGGGACAGTGCTTCTTCCGGGTCAATTTTTACGAAGCGGGAAAGATTCACTAAAGCGAAGAGAAGATCCCCGAATTCTTCCTTTTTGTCCTGGTCTGTGATCGCTTGATTGAATTCATCCCATTCTTCTAACACTTTTGCCCTAACCAGATCCATTGAATCCCAATCAAATCCTACAGTGGCCGCTTTCTTTTGCAATTTAAGAGCGGTGAGAAGGGCTGTTAAATCTGGAGGTAATCCATCCAATAAGGACTTTACTTCAATTCCCTTTGCCTTTTTTTCTTCCGCCTTAATTGCCTGCCAGTTTTGCAGTGCTTCCTCTGCATCGTTAGCTCCCATTTCCCCAAATACATGAGGATGTCTGCGAAGCAGCTTCTCATTTAATGTTGCGATTACATCATCTATGGTGAATAACCCTTCTTCTTCGGCCATTTGGGAATGAAGGAGGATTTGCATCAATAAATCTCCCAGTTCCTCACACATGGCTTCCGGGTCATTTTCGTCAATGGTTTCTAATACTTCACAGGTTTCTTCGATTAAATTTTTCCGTATGGATTGATGGGTCTGTTCCCGGTCCCATGGACAACCCTCTGGACTGCGAAGTATTTGCACAATTTCTTTTAAACGCCAGAATTGTTTGTTCAAAACAACATTGTCATCGGTAGGAGGAACATATACCGTTGTTAAATTAGAATACCCGGTTAACCGG
>CALNBV010000237.1 GCA_937874515.1 uncultured Paenibacillaceae bacterium
AATATATTGATTTAGCTTTACATTCAGCAAATCACGTTTTATGCCTATCAAAACGAATTCAAAGTAAATTAGATATTATGAACTTTAAAGAGTCTGAATTTTGGATTGGAAATTGCATAGATTCCACAATTAGTTTGCTTCAACCTTATCTAAATTCAACAATTAACATTGTTAAAGATTACCCTGTTGATATAAAAATTTCGGGTGATTCCCTTCACCTACAGGAAACCTTTTTGAACATAATTAAGAATGCTATTGAAGCCATTGAAGGTCCAGGAATAATTACAATTAAAATTTACAAAAATCGTAAAAGCATTTATATAGCCTTTATGGATAACGGAAAAGGCATTGAAAATGATAACCTTTCTCTCGTTTTAAATCCGTTTTATTCTACTAAAGGAAAGAGAAGTAGTTTTGGATTAGGATTAACTTATTGTTATAAGGTTATAGAAAAGCACGGTGGTGATATTTCAATAAAAAGTCAAATAAATAAAGGGACAACAATCACACTGTCACTTCCAACTAAACGAATGATTGATACCAAAAGTGCTAATTTTTTAGGAGAGACAACGTATGGATAACATTAAGTTGATGATTGTAGAAGATGATCCAGTATGGATGAAATGTATTTCTGATTTTGTTAGTAAAGATAACGATATTACCGTTGTTAAAAAAGTTTATATGAAAGAAGAAGCTCTAAAAGTCACTGATTTAAATAATATTGATGTTGTGTTACTGGATTTAACATTAGGAGATAACGAAGAATTCGGTGGTTTTGAGGTTGCAAGTCACCTTAATAAAAATGGTTTAAAGAAAATCATTATGCTTACATCCTGGGATGAAACGGAAATTATTACGGAGGCTTTTGATAGGGGAGCTGTCAATTATGTAACAAAGTCATCTTATAGGGATATTCCAAATGCTATTAGAGAGGCCTACACTGGAAGGATAAGTCTCCATCCAGATGTATCTTCAAAACTTATTTGTGAACTTAAGTTGGAAAGGAAAGCAAGGTCATTATCTCCTGCTGAACGTGAAGTTTTTATTCTAAAAGAAAAAGGACTAACAAAATTAGAAATTGCTAAGAAATTATTTAAGTCAATTGATACGATCAAAAATCAACTAAAAAATATTAATAAAAAAATTCAATAAAGAATATTTTTACAGGATAGGGGGGCTATGATTTTAGCCTCCCTTCTTCTTTGTCATTTATTGTAGTCTTAGGAGGTAAATTGAATATTCGTTACTGATTATTCGGTAATGAATTTAAAATGTCTTTTAATCGTTTTTTATCCTTTTCACTTAAATATTCAATTACTTTTACCAGGGGGGTGACACTGTTAAATATAGATAGGATTAACTTTATTTCTTCCTCAGACATTTGCTCTAAGGCCTGGATCAATTGTTGTTTATAGGGTGTATTAACCTTTATTTCTGGAAAAACAGTAGTTGGTAATACGTCATAGAGTGTAACCTTCAACGCTTCACAAAGATTAATTAGGGTTTCCACATTAAACGATGCCTGACCATTTTCAAGTCTACTGATCGTACTTTGTGGAACTCCTGAAAGCTCTGATAGGGTAGTTGTAGATATGTTTTTTGATTTCCGATAATTAGAAATATTCCTTCCAATCAATTTATTGAATTCATTCATATTTTCACCGCACAATAACAATAAATTTTCTTATTATCATAACAAAAAACAGTACAAAAAAATAAATTAAAGATGTTTTATTGCATTTTTATCCGACTTCGGTTAAAATATCCGTAAATGGATAAAAGGTAATTTTAAGGAGGTGAATCTTATTAATTTCATCAAGATAAAGAGATTAGAGAAAGGCTGGACCCAGGAGGATCTAGCTGAAAAGTCGGGAGTTCCACAATCGACTATTTCTCAAATCGAGAGAGGGAATAGAAAACACCCTACGCATAAAAACGTAATGAAAATTGCTAGAGCTTTAGAGATTAATCCAATAGAACTCATTGAAGATGATTGAATATTAAGATTAACTTTTGGTCGCCAAATCTTAATATAATCAAACAGTCAAATGTTATTACTTCCATACTAAAATTAAAAACTAAATCGAAATAGGAGGCATTATATGTTTACTAGCATTCAAGGTTTACTTAATAAATTATTAGCTGATATTTCAACAACCTTTATTACATTTTTTATTATTGGTATAGCAGTAACTGGATTATTAGCTGCTTTTGGGGGAGAAGAACATAAATCCAAATTTAAAGGAGCATTTTTCCTTTGTCTTGTTGGTCTAGTTGTTTTTTCCATCGCAGAACCAATCGTTACTTATTTTCAGACAAACTTAAAATAAAGTCAAAACTCTTGGGGGCTGATCTGATTGCAATACAATACTCAG
This sequence comes from uncultured Paenibacillaceae bacterium, assembly GCA_937874515.1. Taxonomy (GTDB): domain Bacteria; phylum Bacillota; class Bacilli; order Aneurinibacillales; family Aneurinibacillaceae; genus CALNBV01. Next base: position 2,376 of record CALNBV010000237.1, read on the forward strand.
TCAGCGGTCGAAAAAAGAGAGTTGCTTAAAAAAGAAGGGAAGATACAACTTCCTTTAAACGTAGATACAAGAAAATACTTACTTTCTTTTTTACGTTATCGAGATATAGTTTTATCTCTTCCCTTACTTTTAATCGCTATTATTGCTGCATACATCATGAATAATTCCGGGGGGCTTAATTTATCGAAGATTATGTACGCATTTGCCCCCTGGGCAACTTTCCTAACGATCCTGACAATTCAACACCCAGATAGAAAAAATATTAGCTTTTTTGATTATCGTATCGTCTGGAAGTTGAAATATAATAGACGACAAAAATTATTTGTATACAAAAAAGGTGGCGAAATGAAAAAAATTAAAGGTCAAGAAAAAGAATTAGATATTAAAGAAATCTTAGGCATTAAAAATATTTACTCCGATTCTTACGAAACTAATGATAAACGGTTAGTCAAAGTAATTAAGGTTTCTAGTATTAACATTTCCCTGTTAAACCAAAAAGATAAAGCGATGATTTACACTTCATATGAAAGTTTTCTTAATGATCTTCCAAAAAGTATTTCACCTCAAATTAACCAAATAGCCCAACCAGTAAACCTGAAGCAATATGCCCATATGATAAAAGAAAAAACATCAAATGAAACTGACCCTATTCGGCGTTTATTGGTGAAAGAGTACTTAAATTATGTTGAAAACATTCAGCAATCACGAAATATGGTGAGTAAAAACCGATATATTATTCTTTCAAAATCATTTTCTCTGAATAGAGAAAAAGCACTAGAAGAATTAGAACGTGATACAAATTTATTAAAAAATAAAATTGAGAATATGCTTACCGGACAATTCAAACTAGATGCAAAAATATTGAATAACGAAGAATTATTTAATTTATTTTACACCTGTATTGACTATGAAAATGCTCAGGTAAACACTAATTTCAATAATGGATATGCACCAATTACTCTTGGGGAAAAAACATATAAAGAAATAACAAAACGATGGGATGAAGAAAATGCCGAACGAATTTTATAAAACAGGAGGAGGAGTAAATTGGGTTTATTAAATCTATTTTCTTCAAAAAAGAAAAAAGAAACATCTTTAGAAGATTCTTTTCTTGAATCGAATGACTACATTTTAAATATGATTTCTCCTGATTCGATTGAAGAAAAGGAGGATTATATAAGGTCTGGTACAAACTATTTACGCACACTTGTTGCTGTAGAATATACCAGTGTAATTAGCCAGGAGGTCATTCAAAAACTGAATGACCTTAGCGACAATATATCAATAGTACAATATCTTAATGATTACGATATTTCTGATGTGAGAAAACAACTATCAGAAAGTATTAAACAAAATATAGTAAAGTTAAAATCAAAATATATTTCTGAATCAAGTAAGGCAGATTGTGAAGCTGAAATTGATTCAGCTCGTATGCTGCTCAACCAGTTAGCATATAAAGGCGAAAGAATGTTTATGTTTCAAATGCTAATCCATATTGTAGCTAAAAATGAAAAAGAGCTGGATACACTTACTTCACTAGTAAAAAATACTATGGGACAATTTGCTAAGACTATTGTTCCCATTATTCGTATGAAAGATGCTTTTGATTCGTTCTTACCATTAGGAAAAAATAAGGTCTATGATCTTACATATAGACCAATGAACGCTGAAGCCGTTAGTCTAACTTTCCCTTTTCATGAAAATGAAATATTTGATGATAAAGGGATAATAAAAGGAAAAAACATAACTACTGGTAACATAGTATCTGTTAATGATGATGAATTAATTAATCGTCACGAATTTGTTATAGGGATTTCCGGTTCCGGAAAATCTACTTACTTGTTCCAGGATGCTATTAGAAAATATATTGTTTTCAATCGTAGGATTATTTTTTTGGATCCAAAAGGTGAGTTTGGGCCAATTTTAAAAAATATAGGAGGGGAATGGGTACAATTCAATCTTAAAGGTGGAAATGTAATCAATATTTTTGATATTCCCAAAGGAAGTAAAAACTCAGAATCTGGAAACCCAATTCATGATAAAATAAGTAATATTTTAACAACATTCCGTTTAATGTACCCTCCAATGACAGATTTACAAGAAGATATTCTTTCAAAATTTCTTCAAAAGTTTTATTTGGAATATAAGATTGATGAAGAAACTGATATTTCAAATTTAAAACCTACTGATTTTCCTATTTTGGAAGATTTTTATAACTTTCTATCAGAAAAGAAAAAAAATGATCCCGAAGAATATACAGAGATCTCTAATTTCCATACCACACTTTATCCATATTCCCATGGGTTATATGCAAAAATATTTAATGGTCATACCAACATAGATGTTTCAAATAAATTAGTTTGTTATGATATTTTCAATTTACAAAACAAAGAAAAAGTTCAAAGAGTAGTTTATTTTATGCTTTTATCTCATATAAACTATGAAATTTTAAATGGTGATAAAAGTCCTACCCAAGTATATATTGATGAAGCACATATCATAGCAGATCCAAAAGTACCAGTCGCTATGGAACACGTTCACTTTATGATGAAGGTATTAAGGTCATTTAACTGTGGAATAACAGCAGCCACTCAATCTATTACAGACTTTCTTTCTGCTAAAAACGATAAAAAGAATTATGGGGAAGCAGTTATCTCCCAGGCTATTCAACGGCTGTATCTTCCTATGCATGATTCTGAAATTAAATTTTTAGAAGAAGAATTGGGAAATACGTTTTCTGAGGAAGAAAAATCAACTCTTAGGGTAATTGAGGGTCGATCAGAGGAACAAGCTGGAAAAGGGATTTACTTCTGTGGATCACGAAAAATCAAACTTCAAATTAATTTAAATAAACTAGAAAAACAACTTTGGATTGAAAAGAAAGATTTAAACGAGTTGGTTCTATGAGTGTAAGTGATACAGGAAAACAAATAGCTTCAGCAATTGTTACTAAAGCAATTTTTTCTAACCCTACTGTATTATTAGTAGGGTTGATAATCAGTATCATTTTTCTAATAATAATGTTAATAGCTGTTGCAGCAAGTGCTTTAAATCCAAATCAACAGAATGAGGAAGGTACATCATATTCAATTATATACGGTCCTCTTGATAGGGATAAAATTGATTCGATCTTAAAAGAATCCGGTGTGTTTGACGGAAAAACTGATGTTTTTATTGAAACAGCCAAAAGACATAATATAGATCCTGTTTTATTAATTGCTATCGCCTTACATGAAACAGGTTACGGAACTTCTAATGCTGTAATTAAAAAAAATAATCCTGGAGGCATTATGATGCCTCCTAGTTATTCGGAACTAAGAGCCTATCCTTCTCTTGATGCAGGAATAGAGGATATGGCAAAAAATTTATATGACAATTATATTGCCATAGGTCTAGTAACTATACCACAAATTGGAACAAAGTATGCTCCAATTGGAGCTGATAATGATCCAACTGGTTCTAATGCAAATTGGGTTCCATCCATTACAAATATTGCAACACAACTTGGAGGATTAACAATAAATTACTTCGGTGATGGAAAATGGATTGTTCCTGTACCAAAACCTTTTACACTTTCATCCGATTATGGGTGGCGTGATTTTGGTGGTGGGGAGTTTCATAATGGCATTGATATTCCTAAACCAGCAGGAACACCTATTGTTGCAGCCTCCAGTGGAAAGGTGGTTGTAGCTGTAAAATCAGGAGAAGGTGGAGGTTTTGGGCTACATGTTGTAATTGAACATAGTGGTGGAGTATATAGCCTCTATGGACATATGAGCAGTGTCAAAGTGAATGTAGGAGATACAGTACAAACAGGACAACAAATTGGGGCTGTGGGAAACACTGGAAGATCTACAGGAAACCATCTTCACTTTCAAATTAACCTTAACTCAATTTATCAAAATCACACTGATCCCAAACCATATATCGGTTTATAAAAGGAGTTATGTTTCGTGAAATTATCAAAACCTACAATATATTTATTATTACTTATTGTTTCTTTAGGGTTAAATGCTTATCTTTTCACAAATTATCATGAAACTAAATCTGTTTTAAAAGAATATCAAGCACTTGATCAACTAAATCAAAACTTGCCTAAGTTCCTACAAGATTTTTCAAATGGTAAATACAAGCAGTATTTAACTGGTCCAGAACTTGCAAAGTATACTCAAGGAGAAAAACAACAAAATAAATCTTTAGAACGTTCAACAACAACAGCAACAATTAGTTTCAAACAATTATTTGTAAAACCCTTAGAAAATGACCGTAATATTGCTGAATCCTACTCAGTGATGGAAAGAAAATATACTTTTGGAAGTGATAATCCTGGAGATCATTACATCCAGACTTTAAGCATAAATGCCCATTGGGTTAAAGTAGGAGAAGAATGGAAAGTAGATAACCTCAAAATTTCAATGTTGAATGATACCAGGGATCAAATTTTAGAAAAACAAGCCCAAACAGGCCAATAATAGGAGGGGAGAAAATGGATCAAACCCCCAAAAGAAGTTCAAAAAAACCCAAAAGTACATCAAAAGGTATTTTAAAATACCTTTTGATGATTTATAAATGGAGCCTATCTTTTTTCAATAAAGCGATTGAAAAAAGAGTAGAAGATAGAAAACGAGAATTTTTTTTGAAATACAAAGTGGAAATGACAGAAAAAGAAATCCAACTTGTAAGAAATAAACTTATATTAAGTCTTTTATTCATTATAGCTTTTATTGTTTATATCATTTATGAAGTTATTACATAGAAAGGGGGAGGATTCATTGAAGAAAATAGTTATTTTGTTTTCGTTATTAATATTTGTCTTAACTTTTCTAATACCGTTTACTCCTTCTGTATCTGCTGAGGCTGGTACATGGTATTCTGAAAATGCGAAATTTTATGAGCAAAAAAATCCTGAATTTCCACAGCAAACGGAAACAGCTCCAAAAAGTTATATAGAATTACTAAAAAAATATGATGAACAAGGATCAACTATTGAGCCAGGGATGTTTGATGTAAATGGACACGTTTATAAAATGGTGATTGATGCAAGTACTTCGGCAATTAACTGGGTAAAAAAAATAATGTTGAAATTTGTTATAGAACCGGAAAAAATAACTCAGGATACTATTTATAACAAATATAAAGATGGTGTGAAAACTGTAGCAATCACCGCATTGGCAATTTTTATTATGTTTAACATGGTAAAAATAGTAACCTATAGGATAGGAGATTCAAGCGATGGAGCCATTGTAATGAATGAAAAAATCATGAACATGGTTGTTATTGGTATATTCCTATTTGTTTACGATAAAATTATTTACTGGATTCTTCAAGCTCAAAGCGCTATTATTCACGGAATTGTTGATAAAGGAATAGATACAGAAACAATCGCAAAAACCATAACAGGAAATTTACTAATGGGACCAGGACACTTTTCATTTTTAGTAATTATATTTTTAGCAATCCTATTAGTAATCATCACTATGCAATTTTACTATCGAATTGCACTGATAGGGATTTTGTATATGTTCGGACCTATAGCAATCGCAACAAAGCTTAACGATACTTACAACTTTTTTGATTTCTGGTTAAAAACAATAGTTTCCAGTTTTTTAACGCTAATTTTACAAGTGGCTGCTGTTGCGGTAGGAATAGAAAAAGTTTACTTCAAACCTGATTATTATGGAGATGTGGATCAATTTTTCACTGGTATTGCAATGTTTGTTGTCGCAATGGTCTTACCAAATATTTTAGGACAATGGGGTATGTCTACTGGAGCAACTAGAGCTTTATCGGCCGGTGCAAAAACGGCCGTAAAAGTTTTAACAGTAAGAAGATAATAAGGGGACAAGACAAAATGGAAAAGAAAAGATGGGATAAGAAAAAAAAGAAAATTTTTATTATCAGTCTATCGGCTTTAATTTTAGTGTTAATTGGAGGAATTACCTTCTTTTCTTTAAAAGATGGTAATTCCCAAAATACTTTAAATCCTGTAGGTAATAAGACAGAAGAAGATAGAATTTTTAGCAAAGATGATATTACTAAAGCAACATTATTAACCCAACAATTTATTGATATTCTTTCACAATATGATGGGAAACCAGGATATTTGAGTAAAGAAATTGATCAAACAAGTAATGAAATTAATGAAAAAGTAAATCAACAACTTAAACTTTTTTATAATACTAATTATTCTATTTCAAGTATACCAACGATTGCCTTTAATTCAATGACAAGTGATAATAACACACTCAGATTAAATAGAAATCTATTTGTAATTGGAATGGCAGAAGAAGTTTACTATAAGACAATTAACGTGCATGAACTTATTATTCCAGTAACCTATACCTTTGAAAATGGAAATCAGTTCGTTCATAAAATACATTTTGTAAAAATAAATAATGGGGAATTAAAAGTTATTAAAGGATTTATAGTTGAAGGTAGGGATATTAAAAAATTAAATAACGAAGCAACAATGGATAGTTTAAATCAACAAAAGTATATTAATGAAGCAAAGGAAATCGGTATCCAATAAAAAAAGGGGGGGAAGAAATGGAATGCACAATCAATAGATATGGTGAAATGAATGTTACTCAAAATACATTGAATTACACTATTCCATTTTCAAATACGAGCACCCAGGATCTTAACACCCTAGGAAAAGAATATGAAAAAAAGAAAAAAGAATTAAGTAATAGCCCATATTACCTTTTTACAAATCAAGTTTCAATCATTAGGGACCGTTTCTGTTTTAGTTTTCATTTAAAAGGAATGAAAGCATACTACTATATCCGTCAACTTCATTACTTTGGGATAAAAACAATCTACTCTTAGATAATGATGGTTATATCAAAATATTTGTTTTTGAGTTTACTCATCATCCAGTTAATATTAACAAACTTCCCGTTGATGGGCTGAAGGAAATGATAATTCTAGCACTTACTAATCTAAATATAATTACTGGTAAGCCAAGAAGGGCAGACTTTAACAACCAAGATGAAGAAGTTATCTTGTTTGCCGAAGGGGTTTTGAGATCACAAACTGTCGAAGAAATTGAAACGCATTTAGAAAATACTATTTTAATGATAGAAGATTATAAAGATAAACGACCTAAACCAAAAAAAGAAAAAAACAAATTCTCTTTGTTTAGCAAAAAAAAGTCAGTTGAAGTGAAACAAGAACCAGAGGTTGATAAAGAATTTGAGGATATTTTAGGATTCATCGAAGAAACGGTAAAAGAAGTAGCTGCCACGGAAAAAGAGGAAGAAAGGCAAATTGAAGTAGCTTCTGAAAATAAAGCAAATGAAAGAGATTTTGAAGAACAACAGGTAAAAAAGTTTGTGGTTGAAAAGCCAGGGGATAAAACAGAGAAGCCAGTAGAAAAACCAGTGCAGGAACCTTTCTCTCCAGCCCCTTACAACGAACAGAAATATATAGACAAACCTATTGAGAAACTGGTAGATGAAGTATTAGACAATAAACTTGAAAAGGTTCTAAACCATACCACATATCGAAATCCAAGTAGCGAATTTTATTCTTCTGTTGGTAGAAATGGTGGACGAAGAAAAAAGATAAAACCTTTTTGGAAATCTAAGTCTTTCTATATTAGTGTAGCCAGTTTAGGGATTATTGCAATTGGTACTTCTGCCTGGGGGTACCAGGGCTTAAAAGAAAATATTAAATTAAAAAAAGAAAATGCGGTACTTCTAAAACAAAAAAATGAAATTGCTGAAATCCTTGAAATCCACCGTCAGGCTATTATTAATAAAGATGGAATGGGAATGAAATTAGCTTTAAAAGAGTTAGAATCTAAAGGATATAAAAATCTCCATCCAAGTGATCAAAGGCTTATGATTTTGTTATATGACAACACAGGAAATTTAAAAAAAGCCTTTGAATTGGAACCTTCTTATACCGATGAAATTATCGAGCATTGTTACAAAGTAAATAATCTCGAAGCATTAGATAAATTGCAAAAAGAATCTCCAAATAATATCTCGTTAAAATTCGAAATAGCATCAATTAATAATGATTTTAAAACTATTCTTGAATTACAAAATAAGGTTGTACTCAATGACCGTAGAATTCAAAGGATTATAGACGCATATATTGGCACTGGAAATCCTGACGGGGGAAAAGATTGGTTAGCTCAAAAAAATAATGCAAAACTTTAATTGAGGGGTTATATCTCTTGAAATAAATTCATAACAAACCCCCTTCAACATTTGTATTTAAAATATAAAAGACCTCTTAGTAAGAGTTTTTACCAAGAGGTCTTTTATTTATTCTACTACATATTTAGATAATTGGACATTAATTACATTTATCCTCATATGCAAATAAAATCTCTTTCAATAGTAAACTTGTCCGATTTTCCGTAAAATGCTATAATTTTCATGTATTCAGTTTTAGTCGCATTTATTGCGGAAGTTGTCATATCCCACATTTGCCTGGGAAGATTCAACATAAGTCGTTAGCACTCGTATTCTTACTATTCTTTTGTAGAATGGATCAGAGAAATGGGGTGCAAGTGATATTGGTTTATCACTTTGGCAAACTTCGGTTTGTAGGTAAGTTGCAGGTAAAAAGTACACTTTTTAGTGTGCGTAAAATAGTGTCACGTTCAAAGTCGATAGTATCATGCTGTTAGTTTAGCATGGATATATTCGGCTTTTTTTGCGTGTTTTAAAAGTTTTGAAAGGGGTTGATGTAAAAAAAACTATTTCAAAATAATACATCGAAAATGAACCGAATTCAAAGGAGGAAATAAAAAGTGAAAGAAAAAACAATCAAAAGAACATTAGATGTAGATGTTGACGGATTAAAAGGAATCGTAAAATACGTAATCAAAGAAATGTATGACTTAATTGATGATGAAGGTTTTGCGACAATTAAATTTAGACCAATAGATGAATTTACAATGACATTCAGCGAAATCGAAGAAAAGGAAAAAACTCTAGGACATAGCATGAAAACAGAAATATATAAAGTGTACGGAATAATGTAAGGAGTCGTATTCTTACTATTCTTTGAATAGATCAGGAGAATGGAAAGCAGATGGTATTGACTTATCATCTTGGCGAACTTCGGTTTGTAGGCAAGACCAGGTAAAAAGTACACTTTTTTAAGTGTGCATAAATAGGTATACGTTCAAAGTCGATAGTTTCATGCTGTTATTTTAGGCATGGATTTATGTGGCTTTTTTTGCGTGTTTTAAAAGTTTGGAAAGGGGGTGATGTAAAAAACCTATTTCTAATAAGAAAGGAGGTGATAGTTTGAAGGCTTGGCTGGATCTCATCTATGCGATGATTCAAATTATATCCGGTCTAGTCGCACTAACGATCACAGTATACAAACAACTAAAAGAAGATTCCCACATTAAAAGACCCGGACGAAAACGCCCGGGCCGTCAAGTGAAAAAGAAGAAGTAAACAGGTAAGCTTCTTCTCCATTACAGGGACCACAACTCCCTGTAATGGTTCTAATAATAGCATATGGAAGTTGCTATATATAGTATTCTATATGGTAGGAAAAAAGATACTTTTTTTAAAAGGAAAAGCTGATTTTAGTTTATTTTTTAAGCTATGATTGGCTTTTTTGTATTCAAAAGGAGGGAGTTTTAAATGGAAAAAGCATTTAAATTTACCGAGGAACAAAAAGCTCTTATTTGGGATCGCTTTGTAGCCCCTGCAAATGGAACACAAGCTGAAGCTCAACATTTCATGGAATACTGTGAAACCTTTGGGCTAAATCCAATTCTAGGGGATATTGTGTTTCAAAAGTATGAAACAAAGTCTGGTCCTCGGATTAATTTTATTGTTACTCGTGATGTTTTATTGAGGAAAGCTTCAGAAAATCCAGATTATATGGGACCCCCTATTGCAAATGTAGTTCGAGAAGGTGATGAATTTGAATTCATTCCTTCGCAGGGAGATGTTCGTCACAAATTTGGACAAAAAAGAGGCCGAATCCTTGGGGCGTATGCTGTAATTCCCCACAAAAGATTTAAAAGTGCTCCTGCTTGGGCTGAATTTGATGAATACTTTCAGGCTAATGCAGCATCCCAAAAAGGCAGATCGTATATTTGGGATTCTATGCCTAGTGCGATGATTATCAAGGTTGCAGAATCTATTTGTTTGAAACGCCAGTTTCCATTAGGTGGTGGTCAACTTTACACTGCTGAAGAAATGGGTTTAGAAGACTTTTCTCAAACCGATGGCGATTTTTCAATAGGGATTCCAAAACAATCAACTCAACAGTCCAAAGAAATTCATTTTGAACAACCAAAAGTAGTTCAAGAACAAAAGGTCCTCGAATCAGAAGTTAAGAAGCCACCAGTTCAGAATGAATCAATTCAAAAACCAAAAGAAACAACTTTTAAAAATAGTACGGCAGCTCAACCTCAGATCCAGGAAGAATCAAAGAATAATCCTGTACCTGAAGGTCAATTATCGGGAGAAAAGTTTTTACTTCAAATGATTGAACCAGGTACATCCCCAAAAGGAGTTAATTTTGCGAAAGTTCGTGTTCGCAAAGAAGAAACAGGGGAGCAATTAATTTTTTTAGCTCAAGGTGATGAAGCTGTTGAATTGGCTAAAACAATTCCAGTAGATACACCATTTTTCCTGGAAACAAGAAACGAAAACGGCTTTCATTTTTTGAAATCCGTTAACGGGAAAGGTTTTGTGGTCCGTAACTAATTAAGGAGGGTAATTATGCTACCGGATATTTTGGGAATTGCAAAAAAACACAACCTTATTCTGAATCACAACACTTTAAACAAAAAGGAAGTCCAATGTAAATGTCCTTTTTGTGAAGAAGATCAAAAACCAGGAAAACAAAAGAGATTTTATCTTTCTCTAAACACTGATAGACAAGTGTTTAGATGTTGGTTTTGTGATGAAAAAGGTGGCGTTTTTCGCTTTATCTCATTATTGGAGCGTAAATCCGAAGATGAGGTAATTGCTGAATTTCGCAAACAAAAAAAGAGTGGTTACAATCAGCATCCTGCTGAAAGACTTTCTCTTTCTCAATTAAGGCTTATTGGATTTTCTCAAAAGCCTAATTGGGGTGAACTGCGAAAACAAAACCTCACAAGGTACAAAAACCAGTTGAATTGGTTTTGGACAGAGTGGAATCAATTTCTCAATGAGGAAAGGAAATTAGCATACGCTACATTTTTTATTGGCACTATCACGGGTAAAAATCAACAATCCGTAGATACAATCAAAGCCAGGGAAAGAGAAATTGGAGCATCACTATTAAATGAAGCAGTAAAAGTATATTCATCAAAAGTTCGTCCGAAATGGGCGAAAGACAAAGAAAGACTTGCATTAGAAATATGCAATATTAATAACCCGTCTATTGTTGGCGGTCAAAAATAGGAGGAATTTTAATGATTAATCGTGCTGTTCTACTTGGAAGATTAACAAAGGATCCGGAGCTGCGTTACACTTCCTCTGGCATTGCTGTAGCTACTTTTACACTGGCAATTGATCGGAGAACGTCAAATCAACAAGGTGAAAGAGAAACTGATTTCATCCCTATTGTTGCTTGGAGGCAACTTGGTGAATTGGTTGCTCAATATTTGAAAAAAGGGCAGCAAGCAGCCGTAGAAGGTAAAATCCAGGTCCGGAATTACGAGAATAAAGAAGGTCGCAAAGTGTATGTCACTGAGATTGTAGCTGATAACGTACAATTTTTAGGTGGCGGTAATGGTGGAAATGGTAATAGTAATCGTTCCAATCAAGGTGGAATTTCAAAAGAAAATAATCCTTTTGGTAGTAATCAAGGAAATTCTTTTGCGGGTAATCCCTTTGGTGGAAATCCTTTTGCTGGTAGTCAACAACCTATCGACATTAGCGATGATGAATTACCTTTTTGAAAGGTGGAGAAATGATTTATTCTTTCTCCCGATTAAAACTTTATGACACCTGCCCCATGCAATTCCGGTTAAAGTATTTAGATAACCTGGAGGAAAAGGCTTCTATGCCATTAGCATTGGGTAAAGCTGTTCATAAAGGGATTGAATTGAAGATCCACGGTGTTCCCCATTCAGAAGCCGTTTTAAACGGTTGGGCTGAGGCAGATTTTCACCCTGAAGTTTCCTATCAAGATATTTCAAGATTAGTGAATAATGCCCCAATTAGGAAAGGAGGAAAAACGGAGGTTTATTTCAAGTTGCCGTTATCTTCCTTCCCTTCAGCCCCTCAATTGCAAGGTTATATAGATCTGATACAGGGGAATAAAATCGTAGATTGGAAAACCAACTGGAGGCCATATTCTGTTTTGGAAAACCATCAGATGGGCTTGTACGCTTGGGCTTTACACAAATTAAAAGGTTATCAATGGATTGAAGGTAGTTTATATTTTCTTCGGTATAGGAAAGAAAGCAAACATTTCTTCAATCTATTAGATATAGAAAAAGCAAGAACGTGGGCTGAAACACTGGCAAATGAAATTGAAAGTAAACTTTCAATTTTAGATATGTTACCAGAAGCAAAGAATCAATTGTTTCCTGATTCTCCTTCTAAGTCATGTCGTCATTGTTCATTCGTCGTTACTTGTTATAAAAATACAAAAGGAAGTGTTTTACGAAATGATAGAAAGGAAAATCTCTGCATTTAAGAGTTGTTTAATTACAAAGGGAATTGAAAAAGTCGGTGTTCATTATTTAACTCCTGAAGGACCACAAACCTTAGCCTTTCAAACAAATGAGTTTTTTGTTATTAACGAAAAACAACTTGTTTGTTTTGCTCCAAATCAATTGGTTTATCTTATACTCGAACAAATTAAAGAAGGTAAATATCAACTCTTTAGTTATATCGAATTGTATAAAAATGATAAATTAATTGGTGATGGTGCTAGACTTCTTCCTGTGGGGAGGGGTTAGAAATGACAACAATTAAAACACCCGAAGAAGCTGTGAAGGTTGCTCAAGAACTAGAACGTGTGAAAGCAGTTGTAGATGAATTAAAAAAACAACTAAAATCATACGTTGATGTTCATGGCCCATTAGATGTTGGAGAAGGATTGTGGGGGTATCATCCAGGAACTCCTACTTGGAGTTTTGATCCGAAAAAGCTAAAGGAAATGACTTTTCATATGGCTATGGATGGTCATAATCCATGGGAACTACTGAAATTAACATCACCTAGCATAAAAAAACTAAATTGGTCTGAAGATGTACTAGCTCAGTTTGGTGAAAAAAAGATACCAAATAACTTCCGGTATCAAAAGAAATAAAAAGCCTTCCACTAGGCTAAAAACCATGTGGCACAAGTCTTAAATGTGCCACATGGCACTTTTGGCTTGTGTCGAAGGAGGATAAAATGACAAAGTTTATAGATATTTCACGGGAACAGTTAACCTATTATGGTTCACATACTGATCTTCAGCACATTTTAGGTGTGCTAATTGGACCTAAAGCTAATCCAGAAATTATCGGAAGCTTATATTCAAAAGGTCTTGAGGAACTTTCCGATATGACCATTACAGATATGAGAGAATTTGGCCTTTCAGAAGTTGAAGCCCAAAGAGTATATGCAGGTTTTCAATTGGGAAAGAAATGGTTTGCATCATCAAGAAAACTTGGACGGACACAAATTCGCACCCCTCAAGATGTTTATGAATTTTTACAGGATATGCGATTTCTTAAACAAGAACATTTTGTAGTTCTTTGTTTAAACACGAAAAACATAGTAATATTTCGTGAAGATGTGTTCGTAGGCTCATTAAATTCCTCAATTGTTCATCCAAGGGAAGTGTTTAAATTGGGTGTTCAAAAATCAGCAGCTTCGATTATCGTGGCCCATAATCACCCATCCGGTGATCCCTCTCCTTCAAGGGAGGATATTGAGGTAACGAGAAGATTGAAGGATGCTTCAAAAATAATGGGAATTGACCTTTTAGATCATTTGGTTATCGGTAGCGATAATATATATAGCCTAAAGGAAAAGGGTCACTTCAATTAAAAAAAGCAATAAGAAGGGGATTAATCTCCTTCTTATTTTGCGTACAAAGAAGGGAGATGGTATGAGATGATGAATCTCTTGCCCAGGTATTGAATTGAAAGGTTTAAAAGCTGTTTTAGATGTAGTCTTGGAATTAGTTCAAATATATTCCGGTTTAGCTACATTCATTTATACAGTTATGAACATAAAAAGTTCTTTAAAAAAGAACAAAAAGAGTTCAAGTAAAAAGAGAAAAAAGAATAAAAGAAAAAAATAAATTCTTTTTCAGTACGGGGTTAATTTAAACCCCGTATTGTTTTTTAAAAAATACAAAAGGAAGTGTTTTTTAATGAAATCCATTTTATCTTACCCTGACAGGGGAAAGTGGGGAAATGCAAAGTACCGTGGTAACACGAGTGGCCATGTCATAAAAGACCTTCTGGAACACTTTAAGCCTCAAAAGTTTGTTGAGGTATTCAGTGGGGGAGGAACAGGAAAAGATGTTGCACTGGACCTTGGAATCACGAATAGCGTTCATCTTGACTTGAATACAGGTTGGGATGCTCTTATAGATGATATTCCTACGGGTAGTGACTTTGTTTTCAGTCATCCTCCTTATTGGGATATAATCAGCTATTCCGGTTCTATGTATCCAGGGGAACATCATCATGATTTGTCTAAAAACATGAATTATGAGGAATTCATTAGCAAATTGGATCAGGTCAATTCAAAAATATTCACTTCTCTACTTAATGGAGGCCGTCACGCTTTCTTAGTCGGTGATGTACGGAAGAAAGGGAAGTATTACAGCATTATAAAAGATATGACATGGATAGGGGATTGTGAAGCCCACTTGATCAAAACACAATTTAATTGTGTTTCTGACAGGAAAATATATGGTAACAATTCATTCATCCCTATAAACCATGAGCATTTACTAGTGTTTCGTAAAAACAAAATTTGGGAAGTTTCAATAAAGTTCACCAGAACGGGTGATTTTAATTTAAAAGATTTCGCAAAGATTACCTGGAGGGATCTCATACAAAATGCCCTTGAATCTCTTAATGGACAAGCTACTTTAAAAGAGATTTATAGAGTGATTGAGGGCTGCCGTAAGGCTCAAAACAACCCACACTGGAAGGAAAAGGTGAGGCAGACACTTCAGCTTCATGATAATTTTTCTCCTGTTGAACGGGGTTTGTGGAGGCTCAATATAGCCTAGTTTTCTATTTAAAACGATGATAAAGGGGCTGAAGGGAATGTTTGGTGTTTTCTTTCGTTTAAGTCCAGTTAATATGCACTGGTATCTGTGTAAAGACGAAAAAGAAATTGAGCAAAGAGCAATCGAATTATTGAAAGAAAGTGAAGATGATAACATAACAGCATTTTATTATGACCATGTTAATCAAGAATTTCACGACTTAAATTTTGAATGGGAGAATTATACTAATAACTTTGAAAAGGAAGGGGCTGAAAAAGAAAATGTATGGAGTTTTCTTTGTATTAAATCCGGTATGTTCTTTTGATGTTGCTTTGAGAGAATCCTCAGATGGTGAAGCGATTTTTGAAGAACGGAACATGAAGTTGATGTTACCGCCTATTATTACGATTCTGTAATTAAAAATTTTATCCTCCAATATTACTATTTGGAGGACTACGACAATGAGTAGATCGGAACATAGCGTTGTGGTTCATTTAGATTTCTACGGAATTTATATTTCCGTATATTTGGATGACCTAGACTATGACGTTTTGCAAGAAAAGTATGGTATTAACTTTGATAGTTATTGCTATGGACAAGCGATTGATTATTTAAAACAGGAAGGGTTTAGTGTTCCTGAAGATAAGGATATGGGGTATGAGGTAGTATCCTACCTAAAATAAAGGGGGAACTGGAATGTCTATTCTTGAGCTGACATCAGAAATTAAATATCTTGAAGAACTAAAGGAAAATGCCGCTGAAAGTGAACAAAAATTGCTTTCAGAAGCTATTACTCAATTAGAACGTGTTAATTGGAGTGTTTTCCAATTTAATTGGAAGGTAGAAGATGTTTTCAGTGTTTTTAATTCATATGGTTTTGTACCTTCAAAGGAAAATGTAGAGATCTTATTGGAAAATGGATTAAAAGATGATTTAAATCCTATTGATAATGGAATTTATGAAATTGCATGGGATATTACTCAAAGATTGATTCCTGATTCTGATTTATTACCAACGGAAGATAAACTTATATTTGATGAATTAGAAGTATCTTCGGAAGAAATAATAAAAAAATAAATTAGTACAATTGTTGTATTGAGATTATTTGATTGAAACTATGAATCGAAACTAGAGGGCAGGAGAATATTCCTGTCCTCATTTTATTTTATAATGGTTCCTTGTTCTTCCGTGAAATGTTATAATAATAATATATTTAGTTTCTAGTCACATTTATTGTGGAAGCTGAAATATCTCTCATTTGCAGGAGAAGATTCAGCATAAGTATTTAGCTTTCGAATTCTTACTATTCTTTTATAGAATGGATCAGGGAAATGGAAAGCAGATAGTATTGATTTACTATCTTGGCGAATTTTTTGATTCGTAGGTAAGGTGAAGGTAAAAAGCACACTTTTTTTAGTGTGCGGTTAATAGTGTCACGTTCAAAGTCGATAGATCATGCTGCTTGTTTAAGCATGGATATATTCGACTTTTTTTGCGTGTTTAAAATTAAAAGGAGGAAAAAGAATGAGTACTAATAGCATTGATTTAAAAGATCAACGGTTTTCTAAGCTGTATGAAGAATTACTTTCTGTTCTTGATGAAGGTGAAGAAGAAGAAGTTTATTTCTTCGAGCATGGTAATCGTGTGCTTACCCGGACAGCTATTATCTCTAATGGTGATGAATTTTTAATCATTCAAAGTCATTATGGCTTTGGGAGTGAATCACTAGCTGGTATGGTCCGGCTTCCACATTCAGCTATAAAATTTATGGCTGAAGATATTCTAGCCAGATCAATAAGGGTACACGCTTTTAAAGTTGGGCTATCTGGTTATAAAGCGTTGCAACCAGGTCCTAGTTTTATTTAAAGATTATAAAAATACAAAAGGAAGTGTTTAAAATGGATATTTATGAACTTCTTTCTGGTCCTCCATATCTATCTATTGCTAATTTTTTAAAGAAACTTCAATATGAAAAAATAAGTACTTTTAAAAAGTTGGAAATCTTAGGGGATTATATAGAAAATTACTTAGCAGAAGAAGAAATTGAGAGTTTAGACATTCCGTTGACTTTTAAAAATTTCATTGGTACACAACTTCGAGAAGAAAAAATGGAAGATGATTTGGAAAATTTATTTGCATCTCCGAGTTGTCCAATTATTCTTTATCGTGATCCGAAAAAGAATAATGTGTACGAAGTGATCCAATTACAATTATCTTCACCTATTATACGGTTTATTGTTGATGAAAATAACCGAATTGTTTCTGCCTGGGAAACATTTAAAAGAGAAAAAAGAGGGGTATTTTAAAATGGGAAAGTTGAAAACTTGTCGTTGTTGTGGTTTGGTTATACCAACGATACTTATTAAAGATCGTCTATGTGTTTTATGTAATTATCAGTTGAATTGGCTTCAAGAAAAACATCAGGAATCTTTAGAAAATTTTAGTTCCTGGTGGAAGGATAGAGAGAAATACATCATCATAGATACCGAAACTACTGGTCTTAATGAAGATGATGAAATTATAGAAATTTCAATTTTAAGTTTGACTGGAGAAACCTTATTGGATACTTTGGTTAAACCGAAAAAAGAGATTCCTCAATTCATTACAAAATTGACTGGAATTACAAATGAAATGGTTAGTAAAGCACCTGTTTTTTCAGATGTTTTAGACGATATTAATAGAATTTTAAAAGGTAAGATTCTTCTTACTTTTAATGCAAAATTTGATATAAGGATGATAGATCAAAGTTTAAAAAACTATGGTTTATCTTTTAATTATGACATTGATTCTGTCAAATGTGTCATGCTTGAATATGCTCAATATTTTGGTGAATACAGAAAGATTGAGCAAGACTTTAAAAGGAAAAGTCTAAAAAAGGCAATTGAAACCGAAGGTATTAACCTAAAACAGAATCACCGTTCCTTGGGTGATTGTGAGTTAGTATTAGAGCTGATAAAATCCATTGCAACAAAAAATCTTGTTTTACAGGAGGTTGCTAATGGGTAATATAACTGTTCGGTTTTTCTTTGTTAATGCTCCAGAACGACTGCATACCATTGGGTTTGATACCGCGATTGAGGATTTAAAAGATGTTTCATAAAAAAACAAAAAGCCGGATGCCATATTTTATTGGTGTTCGACTTTTTGTTTAAAATTGTAAAAAATAAAATGGGGCTGATAATCCGTAAGGGGATGCCCCTCCTAAGGAGGAAAAGATAATGGAAATTAAATTACCTTACAGTAGCCAAACCGCCCAATTAATGTCTTATGAAAAAGCTGTAGAAATGATTGAAAATATTACTTTTGATGAAGCGTTTGAGCTTTCTTGGAAAGGATTTTTCTTTGGGAAAAAAGATGGTTATGCTGAATTAAACCTTGATCGTGGTAAATATGAAAGTAATTCACTGGAAGATGAAGAAGCCAACCAAGGTGTTGATGCGGTTGCTATAGTAGTTTATAAAATAGACAAACACCCCGAATTAGGAGAAGAGGAACTATTAAGCGATGATGAACGTGCTGAGTTCCGTAATTACTCAGGAAGCATAGAACAGTGGATGAAGCTAAAAGGTATTGATTATATGGATCGTGTAAAAGACTACTTTATCTTTTGGTGGGATAATGCTAGTGACTATTGGGAACGGAAGGCTAAGGAGGAACTTGAAGAGTGGTACAGCAAAGAAAAAGTACTTTCTTAACCTAAAAAACTAGGAGCTGATGATCCGCAAGGGGAGGCCCTTCTAAGGAGGAAGAAGAGAATGAAAAAGATTAGCGTAGACAACGGAAGAAGTTTTGTAAGTCCAAACGAAGCAATAGACACTGTGCAGTTTCAAGAAATAGTAATGTTTATGGATAATGAAACAAGAGAGGTTGTACATGATGAGTTGGCCCCTTGCACAGAATTAGAATTTTTAACAAGATATTTGGAATTAGCAAAGGAAAACTTAATTATTGGGTAATAGATAAACCGGGCCGAGGTACCAAAAGGTAAAGGCCCTCCTAAGGAGGATTTTTAAAATGAAAACTCAATTCCAACATCCAAAATATGATTGTGCATTTGAAGTTCAATTCATGATAAGTGAATTGGAAGAATTAAAAGAAAAAATTAATGATCCTTTCATACTTTATTCAGGAACCTTAAGCAATCATTTGTTTAATATTCCTGATTATAAAAGTAATTCTATGACTATACAACGCTCAATTAGGAAGTTATTAAGTGAGATTTCAGGCAAACAAAATATCTGGGATATTTGTGAGTCTGATTTATTTTTTAAAGATGAAGAATGGACAAAGTGGCGAAATGAAGGATTAACTTTTGAAGCCTACCATAAATATTCTTTGAATCCTAAATATTTTGATCAAATAGTAGCTGCTATAAATCAATGGATTTCTGAAGCTAAAAATATCTTTGACAAAATGAATGAAGTCGAAATCCAAAGAAAAAAAGAAAGAGAAGAAGGTCGTGCAAAATACTCTGTCGTTGAAATATATACCTCGATTTCTCCAAGTGGTGGAGAAGATGGGGTGGATGGTTATTGGGATGGATTAATTAAAAATAATCAATCTGAAGTAACAATGCGAGTAGTTGCTAGAAATGTTTTTGATTTTGGTTTTTATACCTATCCAAAACGTGTAGAAGGAACCGATGGAGTTTTGGATTGGAAATCTTGGACAGAGGAAGAAGAAGAAGTTTGTAAATGGTTATCAAGGTTTTCTCCATTTACTACAAATATACGGATGTAGGGAGTTGTTAAAAATGAAAATAGATATGACTGGAATGTTATGTGATTTATGTTTTTGTCAAAATGACAATTGCTTTGGAGAAGAATATTGCAAATCATGTTCATTTGCTTCTCGTTTTCTTCCCCGTCACGATCTTTCTGAAAACGCAGTAGAATGTTATAAAAAAATTCTTACTGCTATGAATAGATAAAAGATGGTTCATTTAAAAACAAAAAGTCGGATGCCGTTTTGGTGTTCGACTTTTATATTAAATTTTAAAATGGAGGCTTTAGAGGCCCTTTAAGGAGGAAAAAAGATGGAAATTAAAAAATGATTGGATTACTGTTCCTGAAATTGCTTTTCGGTTAAAAATATCGGATAGAACGGTATTTAGAAAAGTTAAAAATTTGAGGGAACAGGGTTATCAAATAGAATCAAGTCGAAAAGGAATAAAGATTAATTTAAAAAACTAAGTAAAAATTCTTTCAGCCATTTATTTTCCGTACTTAGTGGAATGAATGGCTTTTTTATTTTAAATTTTTTATAAAAAAACATACGAAATTACTTTGAAAGGCATAATATATATAATTAATGCTTGATAAAATACAACTATGGTTGTATAATTTAATTATAAAAAACAGGAACGAAAGGGGATTTTTAATGAGATGGATGAAAAAATAGAATATTTCGCAGCCAAAAAGCTTCCAGAATATAAACTGGATGTAATTAAGATTACGAATAATGAACTTTGGAAAAATTTAATGAAACAATTTGACACCTGGAAAGAAGCAGAGAAAGTTTTTGTAAATGAAACAGATTATGAAATTGTAATTCAGATTATAGATAATGAATATTCGGATAACGCAGCGTTTAATATAGCAGATGAATTTTTTTATGGCGAAGAAATACGGAATGATATTTATGGTTCTAATGACAATCCTTTTGATGGGCTTTCAATAAATATAGATATAGAATATGCTGATCTACCCAATGGCCAACTTATTATTTTTGGGGATTGGACAAGTTGGTATGATGAAGAAACAGATAATTTATTTGAAATTTGTCCTGTGCAAGTGATAAATGCTGAAAGTTTCCTTGATATTGATAATGAACGAATGATTTGGAAAACCAAAGAGGATACTTTCCTGGTTGTTGGTATTGAAGAAAAAACAGTCATTTGGGAGGCCGGTAAACTTAACATCGAAAGAACTATTGAACAGCTTATCGGCATGGAAGTTACCGACAGTTTCCTTTCTGATGTGAGCTGTGCTTTTGATACTTCCAGTTTTGAAATAATCGTTTCCAAGGATGAAAGTAACTCTCATATTAATTACCAGGCTTATGAAAATAAAGAGGATGCT